>NZ_JAHBCZ010000005.1:0-128986 GCF_019956035.1 Pseudomonas sp. A-RE-22 | reverse complement strand
CGCCCTCACCGTGCGCAGCACCGATGGCAGGGGGTTTCGCCTGGATGTGATCCGCGTGGCGGCGACCCAGGAGGGCGAGTTGCAACGGGTGCGCTGGTGGCTCAAGGGCGACACGCTTTACCGCGCCCAAGGCCAGGCCCGCAATCGCTATCCACTGCCCGCGCCCGGCCCGGGCGTGGCGGTGCTCAGTGACGTCAGCGACGCTGGACTGCGGTTCTGGGACAGGGAAAAAGGCTGGCGCAAGCTCAGCGGCAACCGCCAGGAAAACCCGATGGGCATCGAAATCAGCCTGACCCGGCAGACGCCTCAGGGCATAGAGAAATATCGACAGGTGCTGGGGCCATTGGAATAGCTCCCCCAGATTATTGGGTGACCTTCAAGGCTTGGCACACATTGTGGGAGCGAGCTTGCTCGCGATAGCGGTGGGTCTGTTGAGGGCGATGTCGAATGTGCCGACCTCATCGCGAGCAAGCTCGCTCCCACAGGGGTATTGGGTGAATTCTAGATTTGGGCCAAGCACCGGGCCTTTGTGGGAGCGAGCTTGCTCGCGATGAGGCCTGCCCAGACGCCACTGGCCTCAGCTCAGCACCACCACCCCACCCGGCAATTCAGTGCATTTGGCGCCGTAGGCATCGCGGATCAACAGCGCCACGCCCGCCAGTTGGTCCAGGCGAAACCGCGCCTGGACCTTGCGCTGGCCCAGTTCGCGGTTGAGCAGCAGCAACATGCCGGGACGGTAGCGGTTGATTTCATCGATGACGCTGGCCAGGGTCGCGTCGTTGAACACCAGGACCTGCTCACGCCAGGCGATGGCTGCCGACACATCGGCACGCTTGGGAGCGCCCACCCGACCAGGGTCGTAAGTCAGTTGCATGCCCGGCTCCAGGCGAAACCGCTGGCCTTGTACCTCGACCTGCACCACACCCTCCAGGCAAGTCGCGCAGACGCTCTGGTCGGTGTAGCGAATGTTGAAGCGTGCCCGGGCGGCGCTGATCCAGCCGGCGCCGGCCTGGACGCTGACTACCTGGGCACTGCGCCCCTGCACTTCAATCTCACCGCTGAGCAATTCCAGTCCTTGTCCGCCATCGGCCAGCACGCGGCGGCTGAGGCGGGTCTGGGTATTGAGTTCCAGGCTGACGCCCTCGGCCAGTTCCACCCGGCGCTGTTCGCCGACGTCGGTAACGTAGTCGGCTCCCAGCCCGGAAACACCACCGGGCACCGTGGCGCGGATCAACAGGAAAGCCGCCGACGCCGCAATGGCGCCACCCAACAACGCCCGACGGCCGAAATGTCGGGGCGCCTGCACTGCGGCGGCGGCAGGTTGTAGCCCCTGCCACAGCGCCTTGGCCTGTTCGAAGGCCCGGGCATGTTCGGGGCTTTGCCCGCACCACAGGCGCAAGGCCCGGGCATCGGCCACGGTGGCGCGCCCCGAGGTCAGCAGGATCAGCCAGTCTCGGGCCTCGCTGGCCAATCGGGCCTGGGGCGTGGCGTCAGGGGAAGCGATGCTGAAGATGTTCAAGCGCACACACACTCACGAAAGGGTCGGGTCTCTACTCTCAAGACGGTTTTCCCGCGCCGGGACCGAACCGCTGAATGACTTTTCTTTCCAGGCGCTGGGCGCAGTGCCCCAACGCAGCCTTGATTTCCTTCTCCACCATGCGCGTGGAAATACCGAAGCGCTGGGAAATTTCCAGGTGCGGCGCTTCCTCCAGGCGTGCGGCGATGAAAATCCTGCGACGGCGCGCCGGCAGTTCGTACAAGGCCTTGAGCAGGGTCTGCAGTTCCTTCTGCCCACCCACCACGCGGGCCGGATCCAGCGCTTCATCCGAGACCTGCAGCAATTCCTCGACTTCATCGCCGGTGAGCAGGCGCGCATCGGCCTGTCGACGGTCGGCGGCGATGTTCAGGGCCATGCGATATAAATAAGCGTTGGGCTGGGCAATCTCCTGGGTATCGACCATTCGATCGACCCGCAGGTAGGTTTCATGCAACACATCATTGGCCAGTTCCTCGGACCCCAGGCGCCTGCGCAGGCGCACCTTGAAATCCTCATATGAGGTGAGGAACAGCTTCACCAACGGGCTGCGACCGGAGTCTTTCATCGCCCGGACACCCCTTCCCCTGCTATGCATTCCATGCTTCTTCCTGATGAGTCGGGTAACAAAAGCAGGGTCACCGGCTGGCGCAACGAGCTGGGCGCCGGGCGGTCGATCCTGAGGTTTTGCATGCTGTTGACCAAGGCCTTGTCCCGCATCAGGTCGCCCGTGGAACTGACCAGGCGGCTGTGCTGGACCACGCCGTCCCGGCCGATCCACACTTGCAGCACCGCCCGGAAACTGCCTGGGCGGGTCAACGGTGAACGACACAAATTGCGCTGGATGACCGCCTGGATCGCTGCCGCGTAGTTGCTGTCACTCAAGCCTGGGGTGACGCCGGGAGGCAGCGGTACCTCGCGGACCTGCACCGGCTGCAACGTAAACGCATCCTCCCGGGCATAGTGCGCCGCCAGCCCGGTGCCACTGAGCAACACCCTCAACCCTTCGGAAGGTGTGAACTGCCCCTGGACACCCAGCGTATGGCGCTGGCTCGACAACTGGTGGTCCACCAGCACCGCCATGCCCGTCGCCCGGCTGAACTGCTCCAGCGCCGTGGTCAGTTCCTGGGGCGCGATGTCCAGGTCCACCAGGCCGACCGCCTGGATCGGCCCGGCCAGCAGACACAGCAACACCATCAGCCACCGCAAGGGCGCCCTGGTCAATCCACGCCCGCGTCCGCCCCCGGCTCTGCCCTGCTGCACGACTGACGTATCCGTTGAAAACCGTCATCCTGAGGGGAGTTTATGAATGTCGTATGACAACTGATACAAATCCTCCGGGCCGCACTAGACTGGTGCCCAGACAACGAACCGTCGGGTGTGACGGGCAGGAGGTCGATGATGAAACAGTGGACGAAAATGATGGCCGGCTTCGGGCTGCTCCTGGCCCTGCCGTGGGCCCAGGGCGAAGAAGCCCCGGCGTGTATCGAGGTGACCGTCGGTGGCTACAAGACCCCCGACTACAACTGCCTGAGCCGGCAGATGGGCAACGACCCGCAAGCTGCAACAGCTGCGCAACGGACCCAGGACGCCATGAATGTGCCGGTCAACGAACGCGCACCGAACAGCATCGGCCTGGCAACCCCGGCGGCCACTGGCGTGCGCATGGGCAATACATTTGGCACTTCGGTCAAGCCCCAGCGGCCGCCGGTTCCGGCCAGCAATTCGCTGCTGCCCAACGGAAATAAATAGAGGCAAACGACAGACCTGCTCTGTGGGAGCAAAACTTGCTCGCGATCCAGGCGTCACGGTCCGCCAGATTCACCTCATCATCGTTCATCGCGGGCAAGCCTTGCTCCCACAGTTGGCTCTCGCGGATCAGCCCCCCGGACTCTGGCGAAAACTCACCGCCAGCCGGTTCCAGCTGTTGATGGTGCTGATCGCCAGGGTCAGGTCCACCAGTTCCTCCTCGCTGAAGCAGGCCCGGGCCTGGGCATAGACGTCGTCCGGGACCTGGCTTTCAGCCAACAGCGTCACCGCCTCGGTCCAGGCCAGGGCGGCGCGTTCGCGGGCAGTGAAAAAACCGCTGTCGCGCCACACTGCCACCGCGTAGAGCCGCCGCTCGGCCTCGCCCTGGCGTCGCGCCTCCACCGAATGCATGTCGGTGCAGAAGGCACAGCCATTGAGTTGTGAAGCGCGGATCTTGATCAGGTGCAGCAGCGCCGGTTCGATACTCAGGCGACTGGTCAGGGCTTCCAGGCCGATCATGGCTTTCATCGCCCCAGGCGATGCAGTGTAGTAATCCAGACGCGGGCTCATGGCGGGCTCCGTGGTATTCGAGACCTTCACGCTAGGCCCTGGGACCGGCCAATGACAGGTCCAATTTGTCGAAAAACCCGGAGGCAAGTCCAATAGGCGGGATTTTCCCCACGCAACTTCTATGCAGTCGCACAATGCGGGTAATCTTGCGCCTTTGACGCCGGCGGCCAAACAATCGCCCAGGAGCTTGCGGGTATGGAACTTCATGTTGTCATCAACGGCCGCAAGGACCTGTCGGGCCAGTTGTATCAACAATTGCGCAGCGCCATCGAAAGCGGTCGCCTGGCGGCCGGCACGCAACTGCCGCCCAGCCGCCTGCTGGCCGAACAACTGGGGGTCTCGCGCAAGACCGTCTCCGACACCTACGCCCAACTGACCTACGAAAACCTGCTCACCGGTATCATCGGCAAAGGCACCTACGTCAACGCGCGGCCGGCCAGGATCGTGCGCAAACAGAGCCACCGCGAGCTGGCCGGCGCCGACGTCGTCGAAGCCTGGCGCACCATGCCCGACCTGATGCGCCATCCCACCCTCGAAGGTGCGTTGCGCTACGACTTCATCGGCGGCGCCACGGGCAAGGGCCAGTTTCCGCTGGACGACTGGCGGCGCTGCACGGCCCACGCGCTGCGCCAGATCGCCAGCGCCAAGGGATTCTACAGCCAGCCCGAAGGCCTGCCGTCGCTACGCAATGCCATTGCCCGGCACATCGCGTTTTCCCGCGGGGTCAATTGCCAGGATGAAGACGTGGTGGTGTGCAACGGCGCGCAGCAGGCCCTGGACCTGATTTCGCGGGTGTTGACCCGGCCCGGCAGCCTGGTGGCCATGGAAGATCCGGGCTACCCGCCGGCGCGCTTGCTGTTTGGCTCCCAGGGCGCCACGGTGGTCGGAGTACCGGTGGACGAGCAAGGCATGCGGGTCGACCTGATCCCCGACGGCACACGGTTGATTTATGTGACGCCCTCCCACCAGTTTCCCCTGGGCATGCCCATGAGCCAGGCCCGCCGCGAGGCCCTGCTGGCGCGGGCCTATGAGCTGGGAGCGATCATCATCGAAGACGACTACGACAGCGAATTCCGCTACGAAGGCCGGCCCGCCGATTCGTTGCAGAGCCTGGACGAGCGCGGGATCGTGGCGTACGTCGGCACCTTCTCCAAGACCTTGTTGCCGGAGTTGCGCCTGGGCTATGCGATCCTGCCGCCGGCGATTCTTGAAGCGGTAATCCTGGCCAAGCGCCTCACCGACCAGCACACCTCCACCCTGCCCCAGTGGGCGCTGGCGAAGTTCATCGCCGAGGGTTGCCTGCTCAAGCATATCCGCCGCTGCCACACCCTGTATGCCGGTCGCCGCGAGCGAATCCTGGCTCGCATGGGCGGGGACTTATCGCCCTGGTTCGAGGCCGTGCCCACCACCGCGGGCTTTCATATGGCGGTGTTGTGCAAGGTTCCGATGGACCTGGCGCTGGTGATCGAACTGGCGAAAAAAGCCGAAGTCGGGCTCTACAGCCTTGATGGTTTTTTCAACGAGGCCCCGGTGCGGCCGGGCCTGTTCTTTGGTTTTGGCGCGATCGAAACCCTGGACATCGACATAGCCCTGGACCGCTTGCGCGACATTCTGCAGCAAGTGGCCTGAGGGATTGGACTGGGCATTTATCCGCCCATTGGCTGTTTGAGCCTTGCCCCGGCGGGCCTATCCTGCATGGGTGTCATTGATGTTGAACAACCCCCTGCGACTTGATTCAGGAGCCTGAACAATGTCTCGCCAAGTGATCAATACCGTACAGGTGCAAGCCGCCGCCGGTCGCTCGGAAGAACTGGGCCGGCAATTGCAACAAATCGTCGAGACCCTGCGTACGCAGCCGGGCTGCGATGCCTACCTGGTCGACCGTTGCCCGGACGATGGCGACCGCTGGAGCGTCAGTGCCCGCTGGCAGTCGGAAGCGGCCATGCAAGCCCACTTCAACTGCCCGGAAGTGCAAGGCTTCATCAGCCTGATCGACAACCGCCTGGTGCGCAGCGTCGACTTCAATAGCTGACACTCCGCGCCTGTAGGAACTGCCGAGTGCAACGAGGCTGCGATCTTGTCCAATCCAATTAAATCCCAAGCCAAAGATCAAGAGCCAAAGATCGCAGCCTTCGGCAGCTCCTACAGGGGGTAGCTTTCAAATTGGGTGGATCGCGGTATTGGTCTACCCACCTTCCGAAAGATTGGACGTTTGCTTGCCCCTCCGTGGGGCTTAGGGTGAATCCATCGCCGCGACAGCGCGAAATCACTCGAAACCACATGGGTCATACCTTCATGAAAACACTCTGTCTGATCGCCGCCCTCGGCCTGCTGCCCATTACCCAGACCTACGCCCACGAAGCCGCGCCTTCGGAGAAGGTCACGGTGCTGCAGGAGCAATTGCTGAAAAACGTTCCAGGTAAAAAAACCATGATGCTGACCGTCGACTATGCCCCCGGCCAAGCGTCCATTGCCCATAAGCATGAGGGCACGGCCATGGCCTACGTACTGGCAGGCGCCATCACTTCCCAGGTCAAGGGTGAGCCGGCAAAGACCTACAAGGCTGGGGAGTTCTGGTATGAAGCGGCGGGGTCCGAGCACCTGGTATCGAGAAACGCCAGCACGAGCCAGCCGGCGAAACTGCTGGTGTTCATGGTGATGGGTGAGGATGAAGCGGTGTTGATACCGCTGAAAAACTAACAGCCACAGCACAGCTGTCCCCCTGTGGGAGCGAGCTTGCTCGCGATAGCGGTGGGTCTGCGACATTGAACGTGACTGATACACCGCCATCGCGAGCAAGCTCGCTCCCACAGGGACTCACAGCGAATATAAAAAAAAGCCCCGCATCTCTCAATGCGGGGCTTTTTCATTCAACGCCGGATCAGTTGGCCGTCACGACCGCCTGACCACTCAACGCCAGGTCCAGCAGTTCGCGGTTGGCGACCGCGTACATGGCGTAGTCGGTGCCGCTGGCGGCACGGATGTCCACCAGCATGGCACGCCAGCGCTCGACCATTTCGTGATGCTGCTCAAGCCACATCGCCAGGCGGGTTTCCACATCCTGGGTCGCGTCGCCGTCCTGCAGGACCGAGATGGTGATCGCCCGTTGCTGCCAGTCGATGTCATCGCGGAACGCTTCACGGGCCAGTGCCTGCCAGTTGTTTTCCACCGGCAGTGCGCTGATCTGTTGCAGGTACCAGGTGATGTCCAGGGCGCTGCCCACGGCGAAGTAGGCCTTGGCCACATCGGCAGCGTTCTGGCCGGTGACGTCGGACGCCTCGATGATCGGCAACAAGGTGTACAGGTGCGTGGTGCCGGCAACCATGCGCGCCAGCAGCTCCGGCACACCGGCAGCCACGTAGGCCTGGTAGCGGGTCTGCCAGCCTTCGCGGGTCGGACCTTCCAGCAGTTCGTCGAGCTTGAGGCCCAACGCTGCCAGGTGCGGACCGAAGTGCGCGACGTCACGGGCAGCGTTCTGCTCGTTGCGGCGGCTGCGCAGGAACCAGCGCGTGGCGCGACGCCCCAGGCGCATCAGTTCGTCCATCAGCTCCAGTTGCACGTCGGCCGAGACCTGGTGGTCCAGGGCCTCGATCTGACGGAACCAGTGCGGGAGGTGGAAGATGTCGCGCACGATCACATAAGCGCCCGCAACGTTCGCCGGGCTCATGCCCGTAGACTCCTTGAGCCGCTGAACGAAGGTGATGCCCATGTGGTTGACCAGGTCGTTGGCGATCTGGGTGCTGACGATCTCGCGCTTCAGGCGATGGCGACGCATGGCCTCGGAGAACTGGTTCACCAGCGTCGGCGGGAAAGCCGTCTCCATGTCACGGGTCAGGTAATCGTCGTCCGGTACCAGGGAGTTGAGCAGCGCTTCCTTGAGGTCGATCTTGCTGTAGGAGATCAACACCGACAGCTCGGCACGGGTCAGGCCATGGCCCGCCGCGACACGCTCGTTGATCGCCTCTTCAGACGGCAGGAACTCGATGGCGCGATCCAGCTTGCCGCGGCCTTCCAGATCGTTCATCAGACGCTTGTATTCGGCGATCCGCACGAAGGCACGGCGCGCCGCCAGGGACAGGGCCTGGGTCTGCTTGTAGTTGTTGCCCAACACCAGGCTACCGACTTCGTCGGTCATGCTCGCCAGCAACTGGTTGCGTTGCTTGTCGGTCATGTCGCCGGCCTGCACCACTTCGTTGAGCAGGATCTTGATGTTCACTTCGTGGTCGGAGCAGTCCACACCGCCCGCGTTGTCGATGAAGTCGGTGTTGGAACCGCCGCCATTGAGGCCGAACTCGACGCGACCCAGTTGGGTCATGCCCAGGTTGCCGCCCTCGCCCACGACCTTGCAGCGCAGTTCGTTGCCATTCACGCGCAGAGCATCGTTGGCCTTGTCGCCGACATCGGCGTGGCTTTCAGTGCTGGCCTTGACGTAGGTGCCGATACCGCCGTTCCACAACAGGTCCACCGGCGCCTTGAGCAAGGCGTTGAGCAGCTCGGTCGGGGTCAGCTTGTCAGCCTTGATGTCGAAGCGTTCTTTCATCTGTGGCGAGATGGCGATGCTCTTCGCGCTGCGCGAGAAGATACCGCCGCCTTCGGACATGATGCTGGTGTCGTAGTCGCTCCAGGCCGAACGCGGCAGGTCGAACAGGCGCTTGCGCTCGGCAAAGCTGCTGGCAGGCTCCGGGTTCGGGTCGATGAAGATGTGCAGGTGGTTGAAGGCCGCGACCAGTTGCAGCTTGTCGGACATCAACAAGCCGTTGCCGAACACGTCGCCGGCCATGTCGCCGACGCCCACCACAGTGATGCTGTCTTCCTGGACATTGATGCCGCGCTCGCGGAAATGGCGCTGCACGCCGACCCACGCGCCCTTGGCGGTGATGCCCATTTTCTTGTGGTCGTAGCCAGCCGAACCGCCGGAGGCGAACGCATCGCCCAGCCAGAAGCCATAGTCGATGGCGATGCCGTTGGCGATGTCGGAGAAGGTCGCAGTGCCCTTGTCCGCCGCCACCACCAGGTACGGGTCATCGTCGTCATGACGTACGACGTTGGCCGGCGGTACCAGTGCGCCGTCCTTCAGGTTGTCGGTGATGTCCAACAGGCCCGAGATGAAGATGCGGTAGCAGGCGATGCCCTCGGCCGCGATCTCGTCCCGGCTGCCGCCCAACGGCAGGCGACGTGGCAGGAAACCACCCTTGGCGCCCACCGGCACGATCACCGAGTTCTTCACTTGCTGGGCTTTTACCAGGCCTAGCACTTCGGTGCGGTAGTCTTCTTCACGGTCGGACCAGCGCAGGCCGCCGCGGGCAACGTTGCCGAAGCGCAGGTGCACGCCTTCGACCCGTGGCGAGTAGACGAAGATCTCGAACTTGGGCACCGGTTTCGGCAGTTCCGGGATCAGGTGCGGGTTGAACTTGAAGCTGAAGTAGGACTTGTTCTGGCCGTTGGCGTCGGTCTGGTAGAAGTTGGTCCGCAGGGTGGCCTTGATCAGGTCCAGGTAGCGACGCAGGATGCGGTCTTCGTTGAGCACCTGGACGTCGTCCAGGGCCGAGAGAATCGCTTGTTCCAGGCGCAGTTGCTTGTCTTCCAGGTCATCGCCACTGAGTTTGCGCGCCAGGTAGAAGCGGGTCTTGAACAACCGGGTCAACTCGCGAGCGATGTCGGTGTGGTTGTTCAGGGTGCTGGCGATGTAACCCAGGTCGAAGCCCAGGCGGATCTGCTTCAGGTAACGGGCGTAGGCACGCAGCAGCGCCACGTCGCGCCATGGCAGGCCGGCGGTCAGCACCAGGCGGTTGAACGCATCGTTCTCGGCATCGCCACGCACGATGTGGACGAAGGCGTCCTGCAAGGTGTCGTTGAGTTGCTGGATATCCAGGTCCAGGCCTTCGGCGGCGGTGAACGCGAAATCATGAATCCAGAACTCGCGGCCATTGGTGTGGCGCAGACGGTACGGGAACTCGCCCAGCACGCGCAGGCCGAGGTTTTCCAGGATCGGCAGCACGTCGGACAGCGCCAGTGGCGTATCGGCGTGATACAGCTTGCAGTGCAGCTCACGCTGGCCGGAGACCTGGCCCAGCGGCTGGTAGAAGCTCATGACCAGCGGATTTTTTTCGCTCAGGCTCAACAGGTGCTGCATGTCGACCACGGCCGAGTGCGCGGCAAAACGCTCGCGGTAGCCGGCCGGGAAGCCTTTCGGGAAATCCGACAGCACGTTGGTGCCCTGGGCTTCGCCGAAGCTCTCGACGACCAGGCTGGCGTAGTCGTCCTTCCAGCTGCGGCAGGCCTGGACCACTTCTTTTTCCAGCAAGACCGGATCGATGTCGAGACGGTTCTTCGGATCCACCCGCAGGATCAGTTGTACACGGGCCAGTACGGACTCGGAGAAGAAGGTCCAGAACTCGCAGTCCGAGGCCTTCAGGCGATCCATCAGCACTTGCTGGATCTTCTGGCGCACTTCGGTGGAGTAGATGTCACGTGGCACGTAGGCCAGGCAGTAGCAGAAACGGCCATACGGGTCTTTGCGCAGGAACACGCGGATCTTGTTGCGTTCCTGGATCTGCACGATGGACATGACAGTGCTGAACAGCTCGTCCACCGGGGTCTGGAACAGGTCGTCACGGGGCAGCACTTCGACCACCTGGGCCAGTTCCTTGCCCAGGTGCGCCTTGGCCTGGAAGCCCGAGCGACGCTCGATTTCCGCGACCTTGCGGCGGATGTACGGGATGACCCGCACGCTCTCGCCATACACCGAAGAGGTGTACAGGCCCATGAAGCGGCATTCCTTGATGACCTTGCCGTTGGCGTCGATTTCACGGATCGACACGTAGTCCGGGTAGGCCGGACGGTGTACGCGGCTCGGGTGCGCGGCCTTGGCGAACGACAACGGCGTCGGTTCGCGCAGGTAATTGACGGCGTAGTCTTCGATGCGCAGGTCTTCGGCGGTCAGGCCGGCGCGCAGCAATTTGGTCAGGCCGAGGAACGAATCGGGGTTGTACTCGATGTGGCCACCATCGGCCTCATCGCGAACCACGAACTCTTCGTAGCCCAGGAAGGTGAAGTGGTTGCCCACCAGCCATTCCAGGAAACTCTTGATCTCGCTCTTTTCCTCAGCGTCGATGGCGTAGGCGCTGCTGTCCAGGCTGTCGAGGATTTCCTGGACCTTGGCTTTCATCGGTTCGAAGTCGGCCACGGCCACGCGCACTTCGCCCAGCACTTGCTCAAGTTCCTTGCTCAGGACGTTGAGTTCGGCGGCGTTGGCGCAGCGGTCGATCTCCAGGTACATCAACGACTCTTGCAGGATGCCGTCGCCCTGGGTGCCTTTTGGCAGGATTTCCAGCAACTCGCCCTTGCTGCCGCGACGCACGCTCAGCACGGTGGTTTGCAGGGTATGGATGCTGTAGCCGCGACGGTTCAGCTCGGTGCGGACCGAGTCCACCAGGAATGGCAGATCGTGGTGCAACACTTCCACGGCCGTGTGGGTCGACTGCCAGCCGTGGCGTTCGTAATCGGGGTTGTAGACGCGCACCTGCGGTTGCGTGTGATCGAAGCGCTCAAGCAGGCGCCAGGCAGACAGGGTGCAGCCGGCAAGGTCGGACAACCGGCGCTGGGTAAGTTCATCGAGGGAAATGATGCCGAAGAATTGTTCAGCGAACAGCGCCACTTGTGGCAGTGCCTGTTCACTGATGTGCTGCGCCAGTGCCGCTTGCAGTTGATGCTGGAAGTCGGCTTTGCTGGCTGCGGTGAAGAACGCCATCTGTGGTACTCCGCTTGGGCTTGTTATTGATTGAAGCGTCGCGTGCAACCCCTGCGGGGCTGTCGGCCATCCCGTTCCTGATTCTCGGGCAGAGGAAACAGGATGACAGGTGGATGAAGCTGGACAGGACCCGCAGGTCACATCCTTTTCCATGTAATTTCATGTCATGGACACCTGCAAAAACCACTCCGGGATGGCCTTTGCAGGTGCACATCCGTTGCGCAGCTTAACGAGTGCGACAATGTGCCTGCTTGCAGCGCTGCGACATATTCGGTCATCGGCAAGCTAAACCGGCCCGAGTTCATCGAACAACCCTAGCAGCCCAGGGGCGAAACGGCACCTGGCAGTGTGAAATAGCAGCCCGATTGCGGTAATCCAGCGCAAAGTCCTCCAGGCTGGCAAAATCCACTTTTTTCGGCTCATCGAGCCAGGAGCCATCACCATGCAAATGACCACCACCCTGCTGATCGCCAATCCGTGCGACGACGAAGAAGACAACATGGCCATGCTCTGCTGCCACAGCGCCCAGGGCGAAATGTTCCTGATGACCCGCTACCCCGACGAAGACGAACTGGAGATTGCCCTGGATGGCGAGCCTTCGACGCTGGACGGCGTGAAAGTCACGCTGAGCCCTACCCGCTTGCTGATTGAGATTGCGGCGGCGGATGCCGATGCGTTGAACGGCGACGACGTGCTGGAAATCACCCACGACACCGATGCGGCGGACCTGGCGGGAGTCGAACTGACGTTGCAGAACATCCTCAAGGGGACGGGCACCTATATAAGCCAGCTCTGATTCCTGTCGGCGTTGATCGTTCCCACGCTCTGCGTGGGAATGCATCCCGTGACGCTCTGCGTCACCTTCCAGAAGCAGAACGCGGAGCGTCCCTGACGGCATTCCCACGCGGAGCGTGAGGAACGATCAAAGGCGACTGCTCTTGCGTGGCGAGGGATCCGTGCACCGGCTGTTATTCGTCTTTCTGCACCAGATTGCCGTCAGCGTCATAGGCCAGGTACGCGTCACTACCCTTCGGGTCCCTCACGTAATAACGGGCCTCATTGCCGTTATCCGGCACTTCCAGGCTGGCATAGGACCCCAGCTCCTTGATCAGTTTGTTGTCTTGACTGATCAGGACCAGCCCGGAACCACCACCGGCCCGAATGGCCGCTGCGTACCGAGTCTGGAACGCGTTGAGCTGGCTGTACTCCAGCGGGACTCGCAAGATGCCCGCCAGGTCGATGGCGCCATAGCTGCCGGCGCGTGCGACCACCGCCATACCGTTGGAAAACGGTTCCACCTCGTCATACGGTAACTTGATGGGCAGCCGCGTCCCCTGGCGATTGATAAAAGCAAACTTCCTGCTTTTAGCGTCCTGCACCAACAGCGGTTGCTGCCCGACAAACCGGCCTATCACGTTGTCACCCGGCAGGTTGAGCCGTTTACCGTCCAGGTCGAAAACGTTCTGACGACTCCGGTCGGCAGAGCTGGCGTAGAGCAAACCCTCGCTGTGCTCGATGCCTGAGAACTGCGCCGGCAGGATTTCCTTGCCGTCCAGGATATAGGCGCCGTAGAGGCCTTCCATGACATCGGTTCGTTTGCCGAGACGGGCGATGAACACGTT
The DNA here is from genome assembly GCF_019956035.1 of Pseudomonas sp. A-RE-22. Classification (NCBI taxonomy): domain Bacteria; kingdom Pseudomonadati; phylum Pseudomonadota; class Gammaproteobacteria; order Pseudomonadales; family Pseudomonadaceae; genus Pseudomonas; species Pseudomonas sp. A-RE-22. The sequence continues at coordinate 115,761 of NZ_JAHBCZ010000005.1, read as the reverse complement.
GCCAGTCACGGTGGGGTTGACGAATTTCATCGGCAATACGAAACGATGCCCCTTGGCATCGTAGAGCCCATAAGGTCCGTTGGTTTCCCGCTCCACCAACAGCAGGCCATTGCTCAACGTTTCGGTGATGTATTCGAACGGCAGGTCCACGAGCTTGTTGCTGCCGGCAGGAAAATAGGCGAGCTGGCTGCGCAACGCCTGCCAGTCCGAGTCCGGGTCGCTGGACTTTTCCGGGGAAAACAATGTGTAGGTATCCGCCATCTGGCTGTCTTGCACCTGCACCCAACGGGGCTTGATCAACCACTGGCCGGCCTGGTCGATGAAGCCGTAGCGCTCGGCGTTTCGGTCCAGAGCGATGTAACGCGCCTGCTCCGCCAGGACGTTGTCGACCTGGGTGAACTCAACGCTGTTGTCTTCCATCGGATCGAGCACATGAATGACGATGCGTTGCGGGGTGGCCTCGAATTGATAGTCGACCTCGGTGTTTTTCAACGGCCCCACCTGAGCGGCCAACGCCTGGGTCAGGCGCTCCAACTGCTGCTGTACCGCCTGGCCGGTCTTGAGCTGCTTGAGATCGTCCTTGGTCTGCAGCAGCGCTTTGTAATAGTCGTGCAACGCCGCGATATCGCCTTCGGAGGGGAACGCGCGGGAGTTGTTGCCGTTGCTGTAGAGCGCCTTGCCCGCGTCCTCCAGCCCCTGCACCACGAAGGTCGACATCTTCGGCGTACTCAGGCGCACAGAGGCGCTGGCGTCACCCAGGGCGGTGAGCTGGAAGGACTGGCCATCGTCCAGGGTCACCTTCGGGTGATCCTTGTCCAGGACCACTTTCCTGAACGCCGGATAACTGCGGTAAGCGACCGTCAGGCCGAGACTCGCCAGAGGCTTGTTCACCGCAAGTGCGAAGGCGTCATGGGACGTGATCATGTCGTCGGACTCGACCTTGGGCGGCGCCTTGAGATCGGCGAAGGTTTTTTCGCTGCCATCGCGAAACCGCAGGCGCTGCGGCAGGTACTGCTCGGCCACCGGTTCATCCGGCGTCGCGGCGCGCTTCCAGAGCGGATCAAGGCTGCTGGTGTCGAGCCTCACTTCGGAACCGTCGGCGAATAGCCTCTGGGCAAAACGCAGGCCCTGGATCGAGGCCAGTTCAGCTTTCAGTTGCGCACTGGTGAGTGGGACAAACAGCGGTTCGTACTGCAACGGCCGCTCGTCGGCAGGCTCGGTCGTCTCAATACTCAGGCTCAATTGCGCGTCACTGATCAGCTCCAGGGAACGGAGCGTTTCACCGGTGTCCTGAATCAAATAGTTGAGGCGTCTCTCCACCTCGGGCAGTGCCAGCGTGCCGATGTCTTCCATGCCCCCTTCGTTCAGTTGCTCGGCGGCGAAACCTTCATCCACCGGCGCGCCGCTGTGGCGAAACAGGGTGTAGGACGCACAACCCAGCACCAACAAGGTCACGCTCAGTATCGACAGCAATCTCACGCGAGGCTGGGAGAAGTTCATGGAGGCTTCGATCGTCAAAGGGCTTGGGGAAGGCAGGCAGCTAACCACACGGCCTTACGCGCTGCAAATCGCCCTGGAGGGCCTGTTCTGTTACTTCGGCCTGCCGACCTGCCTGGATCGTCGCCCTTGTCCGGCTGAAGTGAACCACCGTCGGTCGTGCCTCTGACACGTCGCCCTTGACGGAGGGATGGATTCTGATGTTTCCTGAAACCGGTTTCAGAACCGCTAATAAATCCAATAAGCAGGTTTCAATCCGTGAATTCTTTCTCCGCCGCCCAGCGCAGCCGCGTGACCATGCTTGATGTCGCCGAACGCGCCGGGGTCTCCAAGGCCAGTGTCTCGCGTTTCATTGGCGAGGACCGCGCCCTGCTCTCCGAGGCCATTGCCCGGCGTATCGAGCAAGCCATCAGCGAACTGGGCTACCGGCCGAACCAGATGGCCCGCGGCCTCAAGCGCGGGCGCACACGCCTGATCGGCATGCTGGTGGCCGATATCCGCAACCCCTATTCGATTGCCGTGATGCATGGCGTGGAAACCGCCTGTCGTCGCCATGGCTACAGCCTGGTGGTGTGCAACACCGACCGTGATGACGAGCAGGAGCGCCAGCACCTGGCGCTGTTGCGCGCCTACAACATCGAAGGGTTGATCGTGAACACCCTGGGTCACCACCGTGACGAACTGTTTGAACTGCGCAGCGAAATGCCTCTGGTGTTGGTGGATCGCAAGGTCGATCAACTCGACAGCGACCTGGTCGGCCTCGACAACCCAAAGGCCGTCGAGATGGCCCTCGATCACCTCGAACAACGGGGCTACCGCGATCTGTTGCTGGTGACCGAACCGTTCGACGGCACCAGCTCACGAATCGAGCGAGTCGAGAGTTTCAAGACCGGCATCGCGCGACGCCCTGCCCTGACCGGCGCCGTGGTGGAAACCTGCGATCAACTGAGCGCGCGCATCAAGGCTTTCCTGGCCCAACCGGGGCAAGGCCCCAAGGCGCTGTTCTGTGCCAATGGCATTGCCGCGCTGGCCGCCACGACGGTGTTGCGCGAGCTCGGTTGCCACTTGTTCGACGACGTAGGCCTGATTGCCCTCGACGATCTGGATTGGTACCCCTTGGTGGGCAGCGGCATCACGGCCCTGGCCCAACCGACAGCGGAGATCGGCGCCAGTGCGTTCGACTGTCTGCTCAAGCGTTTGCGTGGGGATAAAGGGCCAGTGCGGACCTTGGATTTTGCGGCGCGGTTGATCGAGCGTGGGTCGACGCGTGGGGTTTCTCGATGATCGAGCCGGCCTTATCGCGAGCAAGCTCGCTCCCACAGGGATTTCCAGCGCGACGCAGATCCCGTGTGGGAGCGAGCTTGCTCGCGATGAGGCCCTGAAGCACACCACCTTTTTTTGCACAAAACTGAAACCGGTTTCAGAGGTATAAAAACAATGCACAATCCACCCGTCTCCATCAGTCTTTCCAGCTACGGCGCCGACCTGGTACGGCAACAAGGCCAAGGCAGTTTCATCGATCTGCTGGCAGCAGCCGGTGCCTCGCGCATCGAATGGCGCGAAGAATTGCTCACCACCGAACAGCCCGCCGAGCTGGCCGCTCGCGCTCGCGCCCAGGGGCTGCAAAGTATTTTCTCGTCGCCACTGGAGCTGTGGCTCGCCGGGCAGTCCAGGCCCAACCCCGCCCTGGCGCTGACCCTGCAACGGTCCGAGGCGTTCGGCTCGGCATGGCTGAAAGTCTCCCTCGGGCACTTCACCGACTCCCATGATCTGTCGGCATTGGCGGATGTGCTCGGCGCAAGCCCGGTGCAGTTGCTGGTGGAAAACGACCAGACCTTGCAAGGCGGACGGATCGAACCGTTGCAACGTTTCTTCAGCGCAGCAGAAGCGCACGCATTGCCCGTCGGCATGACCTTCGACATCGGCAACTGGCAATGGCAGGACCAATCGGCCGCCGTCGCCGCCCGACAGCTCGGACGGTATGTGGCTTACGTGCATTGCAAGGCAGTGGCCCAGCGCGCCGACGGCAAACTGGTCGCCGTGCCTCCGGCCATGACCGACCTGCACCTGTGGGAACAACTGCTCAAGCACATGCCCGTCGGTGTGATGCGCGCCGCCGAATATCCGCTGCAAGGCGAAGACTTGTTGCAATTGACCGCTGGACATGTCGCCACGCTGTCCCGTCTCGGACAATCGCGCCGGGAGCCTGCCCATGCCTGAGTTCGATGTGTTGTCGTTCGGCGAAACCATGGCGATGCTGGTGGCTGACCAGCGCGGTGAGCTGGCCAGCGTCGACCAGTTCCACAAGCGTATCGCCGGGGCCGACAGCAACGTGGCCATCGGCCTGTCGCGACTGGACTTCAAGGTTGCGTGGCTGAGCCGGGTCGGCGCTGATTCCCTGGGACGCTTCGTGGTGCAGACCCTGGAAAACGAAGGCCTGGATTGTCGCCACGTAGCGGTCGATCCAACGCACCCCACCGGCTTTCAGTTCAAGTCGCGTACCGACGATGGCAGCGACCCGCAGGTCGAGTATTTCCGTCGTGGCTCGGCGGCCAGTCATCTGTCGATCGATTCCATCGCGCCAGCGCTGCTTGAAGCCCGTCACTTGCACGCCACCGGCATCGTCCCGGCGTTGTCGGCCACGGCCCGCGAGATGTCCTTTGAATTGATGACCCGCATGCGCGAAGCCGGCCGCAGCCTGTCGTTCGACCCCAACCTGAGGCCGAGCCTCTGGACCAGCGAGTCGGCCATGATTGCGCAAATCAATCGCCTCGCCGCCCTCGCCCACTGGGTCCTGCCGGGGCTCGGCGAAGGTCGCTTGCTGACCGGTTTCGACGACCCGGCCGATATCGCCGCGTTCTATCTGGATCAAGGCGCCGAAATCGTCGTGATCAAGCTCGGCGCGGACGGTGCCTATTACCGCACGCACCTGGACCAGGGCGTTATCGCCGGCGTACCGGTAGCCCGGGTGGTGGACACCGTGGGCGCTGGCGATGGCTTCGCCGTCGGCCTGATCAGTGCGTTGCTCGAAGGCCGCGCCATCACCGAGGCCGTGCAGCGCGCCAACTGGATCGGCAGCCGCGCGGTGCAGAGCCGTGGGGATATGGAAGGGTTGCCGACGCGCACCGAGTTATTGGCTGAATTTGAAACCGCCTATCGCGAGCAAGCTCGCTCCCACATGGGATCGAGTTAACCCCTGTGGGAGCGAGCTTGCTCGCGATAGAGCTACCACAAAACGCACCTGCTGCAACAAAAACAACAAGCTCAGGAGTCAACGACATGCAAACGCTCAACCTCGCCACCCGTCGCTGGTGGTACATCATGCCCATCGTGTTCATCACCTACAGCCTGGCCTACCTGGACCGGGCCAACTATGGATTTGCCGCCGCCTCGGGCATGGCCAAGGACCTGATGATCACCCCGGGGCTGTCATCGCTGCTCGGCGCACTGTTTTTCCTCGGCTACTTTTTCTTCCAGGTACCGGGGGCGATCTACGCGCAAAAGCACAGCGTGAAGAAGCTGATCTTCGTCAGCCTGATTCTCTGGGGCTCACTGGCCACCCTGACGGGCGTGGTCTCCAACGCCTACTGGTTGATCGTGATCCGCTTCATGCTCGGGGTGGTCGAGGCCGCCGTGATGCCGGCGATGCTGGTGTACCTGTGCCACTGGTTCACCCGGGCCGAACGCTCGCGCGCCAATACCTTCCTGATCCTTGGCAACCCGGTGACCATGCTCTGGATGTCGGTGGTGTCGGGTTACCTGGTGCAGCAGTTCGACTGGCGCTGGATGTTCATCATCGAAGGCCTGCCGGCGGTGCTCTGGGCCTTTATCTGGTGGCGCCTGGCCGATGATCGCCCAGCCCAGGCCAAGTGGCTCAGCGATCAGGAGAAACGGGACCTGGAAAGCGCCTTGGCGGCCGAACAGGTCGGCATCAAGGCAGTGAAGAACTACGCCGAGGCCTTTCGCTCGCCCAAGGTGATCATCCTGGCGCTGCAGTTTTTCTGCTGGAGCATCGGGGTCTACGGGTTCGTGCTGTGGTTGCCGTCGATCCTCAAGGCCGGCCTGCAGATGAACATGGTCGAGGCCGGGTGGCTATCGTCCTTGCCTTACCTGGCGGCAGTGATCGGCATGCTGGTGGTGTCCTGGGCGTCGGACAAGGCGCAGAAGCGCAAGCGTTTTGTCTGGCCGCCCCTGCTGATCGCCTCCGTCGCGTTCTACGCCTCCTACCTGCTGGGGGCCGAGCATTTCTGGTGGTCCTATGGCTTGCTGGTGGTCGCCGGCGCTTGCATGTACGCGCCGTATGGTCCGTTCTTTGCCATCGTTCCGGAAATCCTCCCGGCCAACGTCGCCGGCGGCGCCATGGCGTTGATCAACAGCATGGGCGCGCTGGGTTCGTTCGGCGGCTCGTATCTGGTGGGCTACCTCAACGGCACCACCGGCTCCCCTGGCATGTCCTTCCTGCTGATGAGCGGCGCTTTGCTGCTGTCGGTGGTACTGACCCTCGCCCTCAAGCCCGGCGCCAGCGACCGGGAAGTCTCCAATACCGCGACGCCACACCCGGCGCCCGCCCGTTCCTGAATCGAGACCCGTCCCATGAAAAAGCATGTGGTGTTGTACAAAGCGCTGTCCCCTCAATTGATGGCCCGTCTGCAAGCCCAGGCCCACGTCACGCTCATCGAGCGCCTCGATGCCCAGGGCCTGGCGCAACTGCGCGACGCCCTCCCCGCCGCCCACGGCCTGCTGGGCGCCAGCCTCAAGCTGGATGCGGCGCTGCTGGACCTGGCGCCGAACCTGCAAGCCATCGCCAGCGTCTCGGTGGGGGTCGACAACTACGACATCGATTACCTGACCGAACGCCGGATCCTGCTCAGCAATACCCCCGACGTGCTGACCGAAACCACCGCCGACACTGGGTTCGCCTTGATCCTGGCGACCGCTCGACGCGTGGTGGAACTGGCCAACCTGGTTCGCGCAGGAGAGTGGCAACAGAGCATCGGCCCGCGGCATTTCGGCACCGACGTCCATGGCAAGACCCTGGGCATCATCGGTATGGGCCGCATCGGCGAGGCCCTGGCCCAACGCGGGCATTTCGGCTTCGGCATGCCGGTGCTCTACCACAGCCATTCACCCAAGCCCGCGGTCGAGCAGCGTTTCGGCGCGCGCTATTGCAGCCTCGAGACACTGTTGCAGCAGGCGGACTTCATTTGCCTGACCCTGCCCTTGACCGCTGAGACTCAAGGGCTGATCGGTGCACAAGCGTTCGCGCAGATGCGCCCTGAAACCATTTTCATCAATATTTCCCGGGGCAAGGTGGTCGATGAAGCGGCGCTGATCGACGCCCTGCGCAACCAGCAGATCCGTGGTGCGGGGCTGGATGTGTTCGAGCGCGAACCCTTGAGTGCGGATTCACCGCTATTGCAGATGGACAACGTGGTCGCGACGCCGCACATGGGCTCGGCCACCCACGAGACACGGGAGGCGATGGCGCGTTGTGCGGTGGACAATTTGCTGATGGCATTGGCGGGGGAGCGCCCGGTGAATCTGGTGAATGCGGGGGCGTGGGTAGGCTGAGCAATCATCCGAGCACAGCAGCGCTTCTGTGGCGAGGGAGCTTGCTCCCGTTCGTCTGCGTAGCAGTCGCAGGCCCGGCGGGCGCGGTGTGTATGGGGAACCGCGCCGCCTCGGTTTGGGGCTGCTGCGCAGCCCAGCGGGAGCAAGCTCCCTCGCCACGGGGGTTATGTCGGCTGACGGGTTTCGATGTTGTCCAGTGCACGGTTCGCCAGCAGGCTGCCCAGTTCGATCAGTTGCTGAATGCCCAGGAGGAAATGCCGGCGTGAACCGTCCAGGTCGAAAGCCAGGTCATTGGCCATGGCATTGGCCGAAGCCAGGGTTTCGCTGAGGTAGGCAAGCAAGCTTTCGGTGTCGATGTCTTTGTTGACGGTGAAGAGTTGGCCGGGGACAGGTTCTGCTTCGGGTTTGTCCGGTTTGGGGTTCAGGTAATGGTCGAGGACTCGGTCGGTGACTTCGTCGTGTTTTTGGGACTTGGTTTTTGGGCGCGGTGAGGACGAATCGGTGTTCGGTGGGTTGGGGGTTACTTTGAACATAGATGAAACTCCAGATTAGAAAATTGGAGCCATCTCTCTCGCTACCAAACGAAGGGAGGTGGCCATACGAAGGTTGGTAGACCGGTTACCTGGCAACCCGGCGCGTCCAAGGACGCCCTGCGCATGACCACCATAAAACAGAGGACGAAAAGCCCCCTATATCAGGCTGCACCTGCGCCAGAAAACCGGGCTACCAAACCCGATCGCTGATTCATCAGCGACCCGGAAACGATAGAACCTGCCTCCCAAGCGCACAAGCCGGCGGATTCTGGCGCAGTTGTAGGCAATGGCGCAAGACAACGTAGCCTGTTCCAGAGCACTCCTACGTCCGGATAAACACCCCTTCATTTTATGAGTGCTTCGCACTCAAGCGGGAGCAAGCTCCCTCGCCACGGGGTAAGTGCGCCTGTCCGGGTGGGATTCATGGCAAGCAAACCCAGCCCACAATGTTTCCAAGCTGATCACAATTCACACGGCTGATCAAAATCCCGTTAGTCGCCACCCCCCGCCATGCATTAAAGTAACGCCCCCAGCCCCGGCGTTATCCGAACGCCTGGGGCCACCCTTTCCAGGAACAGTCACCGATGGAACATCGTGAAGCGCTGCTTGCGCTGCGAACCTTTCTTTCAACGCAGATTCTCGGCCAGGAAAAACTCATCGAGCGCCTGCTCATCGCCCTGCTTGCCGACGGCCACATGCTGGTGGAAGGCGCGCCGGGGCTGGCCAAGACCAAGGCCATCAAGGAACTGGCCGAAGGCGTCGAAGCGCAGTTCCATCGCATTCAGTTCACCCCCGACCTGCTGCCCGCCGACATCACCGGTACGGAAATCTACCGCCCGGAAACCGGCAGTTTCGTGTTCCAGCAAGGGCCGATTTTCCATAACCTGGTGCTGGCGGACGAAATCAACCGCGCCCCAGCCAAGGTCCAGTCGGCCTTGCTCGAAGCCATGGCCGAGCGCCAGGTCAGCGTCGGGCGCAGCACCTATGAACTGTCGCCGCTGTTCCTGGTGATGGCCACGCAGAACCCGATCGAGCAGGAAGGCACCTACCCGCTGCCCGAAGCCCAGCTCGACCGGTTCCTGATGCACGTCAAGATCGGCTTTCCCGATGCCGCGGTGGAACGCCGTATCCTGCAGCAGGCCCGGGGTGAAGCGCTGAACGGCGAGACCAAGCCCGAACGCCGCGTGAGCCAGCAGGCGATTTTCTCCGCGCGCAAGGAAATCCTCGGGTTGTACATGGCCGACGCCGTGGAGGAATACTTGGTGCAACTGATCATGGCGACCCGTAACCCGGCCAAGTTCGACCCGGAAATGGCCGAGTGGATCGCCTACGGCGCCAGCCCGCGGGGTTCCATCGCCCTGGACCGCTGCGCCCGTGCCCACGCCTGGCTGGCCGGACGCGACTTTGTCAGCCCGGAAGATATCCAGGCCGTGCTGTTCGACGTGCTGCGCCATCGCATCATCCTGTCGTTCGAAGCCGAGGCCGCTGGCATCGACCAGGACCGGGTCGTGCAGCGGATTCTCGACGTCGTCGCTGTCGCTTGAGCATGAGTCATGAATAACCCGTTGGCGCCCGCACCGGGCATCCGCGTCAGCCTTTCGGAGCTGATCGAGATGCGCCATCGTGTGCGCGAGGTGCAGTTGTTCTCGACACCGGGACAGCGCAGTCCGCTGATCGGCCTGCATCACTCCAAGCTGCGCGGACGCGGGGTGGATTTCGACCAGGTGCGGGTCTACCAGGCCGGCGACGACGTACGCACCATTGACTGGCGCGTCACCGCCCGGACCCAGGAGCCCCACACCAAACTGTTCCACGAAGAACGCGAGCGGCCGATCTTCATCATGATCGAGCAAAGCCACCGGCTGTTCTTCGGTTCGGGGCTGATGTTCAAGTCGGTGCTCGCCGCCCAGGCCGCCAGCCTGATCGGCTGGGCCGCGCTGGGGCACAACGACCGGGTCGGCGGCCTGGTGTTCGGCAATAACACCCATTACGAGGTCAAGCCGCGGCGCAGCAAACAGAGCCTGTTGCAATTGCTCAACCGGCTGGTGCGGGTCAATCAGTCACTGCACACCGAAGGCGAGCCGGATCGCGACTCGTTCGGCATCGCCCTGCGCCGCGCCCGGGAAGTACTGCGGCCCGGCAGCCTGGTGATCGTGATTTGCGACGAGCGTGCGTTGTCCGACAGCGCCGAACAGCAGTTGAGCTTGCTGTCGCGCCATTGCGACCTGTTGCTGCTGCCGCTGTCGGACCCGCTGGATCACGCCCTGCCCGCCGCCGGCCTGCTGCGCTTCGCCCAACACTCTTCACAGTTGGAGCTCGACACCCTGAACTTCGAACTGCGCCAGGCCTATCGCGCCCAGGCCGAGGCACGCCAGGAGCGCTGGGAAATACTGGCGCAGAAGCTGCGGATCCTGATGATGCCCCTCAGCACCCAGGGCGACATGGTCGAGCAACTGCGCGAATACCTGAACCCCAAGCGGGCCGGGAAAAGTCGATGAGCAACCTGGATAAATTGCAGCCACTGATAGCGCCGCCCCCTATCGGTTTCTGGCCTCCCGCGCCGGGCTGGTGGTTGCTGCTGGTGTTGATCCCCTTGCTGGGCCTGGGCCTGTGGCAGTTGCGCCGGTTCATTCCCGCCAAGCGCACCGGCCCCCGTGCCGAACAACCCCTGGACCCGGTGCGACTGGCCGCGCTGGCCGAACTCGCCCTGCTGCCCAAACCCTACGATGGGGCGCCGGCTGGGGCCTGGCTGCAACAGCTCAACGGGTTGCTCAAACGCCTGTGTCGCAACCATTACCCCTACAGCCAGAGCCACACCCTCAACGGGCGCAAATGGCTGGCTTTCCTGGATAACCGCTGCCCGGCAGCTGGCCTGACCCGCTGGATGGTGCTGGTGGAAGGCGCTTACAAACCCGAATGCAAGCTCGATGACAAAGCCATCGCCGGCCTGACCCAGGCGGTCGAAATCTGGATTCGCAAACATGTTTGAGTTCGCCTGGCCGTGGGTATTCGCCCTGTTGCCGCTGCCTTGGCTGATGCGCCTGGTGCTGCCGGCGGCCGACAGCGGCGAGCCAGCGCTCAAAGTCAGTTTCCTCGGCGACCTGGAAGGCCTGGTGGGGCGGCGGGCCCGGGCCAATCTGCCAACCTGGCGGCAACAGGCGCCCTTCATCCTGCTCTGGCTGCTGTTGCTGATCGCCGCTGCCCGACCGCAGTGGTTGGGCGAGCCATTGCCCATTGCCGCCAGCGGTCGCGACCTGCTGGTGGCGGTGGATGTCTCGGGTTCCATGGACTTTCCCGACATGCAATGGAAAGACGAAGAGGTCAGTCGCCTTGCGCTGGTCCAGCACATGCTCGGGGATTTTCTTGAAGGCCGCGAAGGTGACCGGGTCGGCCTGATCCTGTTCGGCAGCCAGGCCTATCTGCAGGCACCGCTGACCTTCGACCGCCGCACCGTGCGCCACTGGCTCGATGAGGCGCGCATCGGTATCGCCGGCAAGAATACGGCCATCGGCGACGCCATCGGCCTGGCCCTCAAGCGCCTGCGCCAGCGGCCGGCCCACAGTCGCGTGTTGATCCTGGTCACCGACGGCGCCAACAACGGCGGCGAAATCGACCCCCTGACCGCCGCGCGACTGGCCGCCGACGAAGGCGTGAAAATCTACCCGATCGGCATTGGCGCCGACCCGGAACAAAGCGGCACCACAGGTTCGCTCGGCGTCAACCCGAGCCTGGACCTGGACGAACCGACACTCAAGGAAATCGCCCAAGTCACCGGCGGCCAGTATTTTCGCGCTCAGGATGGTGAGCAATTACTGGCGATCAAGACCACCCTCGACCAGCTCGAACCGGTGACCCAGCAACCGACCCAGGCCCGTCCTGCCCTGGCGCTGTATCACTGGCCCCTGGCCGTTGCGCTGCTGTTGAGCATGTTGCTGGTGGCCCGGGCGCGCTGGCCGGACAATCCGTTGCAGCGCCTGTTCAACCAGCCGCTGTTCCAGCCAGCCCAACACACCGAGTGGCGCCAGCGGCTCAAGCGCCTGCGCTTGCGGAGGCGTCGATGATCGCCCTCTGGCCACATTGGCTACGCCCCTGGTTCGTGTTGCTGCTGCCTCTGCTGGGCTGGTTGCTCTGGCAACTGTGGCACCGGCAGAAACGCGTGGGCCGCTGGCAGATGATCCTGCCTCCCGCCTTTCATGCTGTGCTGCTCAGTGGCGGCAGTGGCCGTGAAAGCCGGTTGCCGTGGATTGCCCTGGGCCTGGGTTGGCTGTTGATCGTGCTGGCGTTGCTGGGGCCGAGTTGGGCGCGGGTCGAACAGACCAGCCAGAAACCCGCCGACCCGCTGGTGGTGGTGCTGGAGCTGACCCCGGAAATGCTCGCCACCGACGTCCCGCCCACGCGCCTGGAACAGGCTCGGCGCAAGGTACTGGACCTGTTGCAGAACCGCAGCGACGCCCAGACCGCGATCATCGTCTATGCCGGCAGTGCCCATACGCTGGTGCCGCTGTCCGACGACCTGTCCACCAGCGCCAACCTGCTCGAAGCCCTCGCGCCGTCGATCATGCCGCAGAGCGGCCATCGTGCCGACCTGGCGGTCCGCAAGGCGCTGACCCTGCTGGACCAGAGCGAGCTTGGACAGGGTCGGATCCTGCTGATCGGCTCATCGCTGAATGAGCAGGAGCGCCAAGGCATTCGCCAGGCCCTGGACGGTTCCGCCACGCAATGGCTGATGCTGGGCATCGGTACCCGGGAAGGTGCCCCCGTGGCCCAAGAGGATGGCAGCTACCTCAAGGATGCCCAAGGCGCGATTCTACTGCCGCGCCTCGACAACCCGGGCCTCAAGGCGTTCTCCAATGAGCTGGACGGCCGCTACCGGCCGGCGCGCCTGGATGACAGCGACCTGCGCGGCCTGGGTCTGTTGGACGGTCCTCGCCATCTGCGCAGCGATGGACAAACCCTGCGCCTGGACACCTGGGCCGACCAGGGTTATTGGCTGCTCCTGCCCCTGCTGCTGTTGGCCGCCTGTGCCGGGCGGCGAGGCTGGCTGTTCTGCCTGCCGCTGTTGTTCGTGTTGCCGCAAACCGGCCACGCCTTCGAATTCCAGGACCTGTGGCTGCGCGCCGACCAACAGGGCCAGCACTTGCTCAAGCAAAAACGTCCCGCCGAAGCCGCCGCCCACTTCGAGGACAGCCAGTGGCAAGGCGTCGCCCTGTACGAAGCCGGTCAATACAGCGAAGCCGCCCGACGCTTCGCCGAAGGCAATGACGCCCGCGCGCACTACAATCGCGGCAACGCCCTGGCCAGGAGCGGCGAACTGGAAGCCGCGCTGGATGCCTATGAGCAGGCCCTGGAGTTGCAACCCGACCTGCGCCCCGCCCAGACCAACAAGGCCCTGGTGGAAAGCTTGTTGAAAGAGCCGGCCGCTGTACCGGAAGAACCCAAGCCTGCCGAAAACGAGGAACCGGCCCCCGCCGAGCAATCGCCGGATGTCGACTCACCCACCCAGTCTTCCGAACCGGGACAACCCTCCCACGAGCCAAGCACGACATCGGACCAGTCCCAGCCCCCGCGGACGGCACAACCGCCTGCCGCCCAGGATGTACCGGGCAGCGAACTGCCCGATGAGCAGACCACCACCCCGCCACTGCGTCCTGCCGCAGGTCAGCGCAATGAAGAAGAACAGCGCCAGGCACTGGAACAATGGCTGCGCCAGATCCCGGATAATCCAGGGGAGCTGCTCAGGCGTAAATTCTGGTATGAACAGCAAAGCCATCAGGCCCAGGAAAAAACCCAATGACCCGCTTCACCGCCTACCTCCTCGTGTTGCTGCTCTGGGCCTCTGGAACCCAGGCTGCACAGCTGACTGCCAGTGTGGACCGCAGCCGCCTGAACTCCGGGGAAACGGTGGAACTGACCCTGGAATCCAACGACGCCACGTTGTTCGGCAAACCGGACCTGGGCCCGCTCCAGGCCTTGTTCGATGTGCGCGGTACCCGTCAGGTCAACCAGTTGACGACCCTCGACGGTGAGAACCGTGCCACCACCCGCTGGATCGTGACCCTGCTGCCGCGCCAAAGCGGCACCGTGATCATTCCGCCGTTGCAACTGGGCGAAGTGACCAGCCAGCCGATCACCCTGCAAGTGGTCGAAGGCGAAACCCGCAACGCCTCCCAGCCCCTGGCAGCAGTGTTCATCGAGGCCAGCCTCGACCAGACCGAAGTGTATGTTCAGGCCCAGGCGATCTTGACCCTGCGCATCTACCATTCGGTGTCGCTGTACGACGACAGCAGCCTCACGCCGCTGCACATTCCCGATGCCCGCACCGAGCAACTGGGCGAATCGCGCACTTATGAAAAAGTCATCAACGATGTCCGCCATGGCGTGATCGAACTGCGCTACGGCATCTATCCGCAACGCAGCGGCGAACTGACGATTCCGGCCCAGACATTCAGTGCCACCTTGGTCGAGCCGGTGGCCCAGGACACCGTACCTTCGGGCCCCAAACCCGGCCAGTTGATGCGGGTAAGCTCCACGCAACTGTTGCTGCGCGTCAAGCCCAAGCCTGACAGTTATCCGGCCGACGTGCCCTGGCTACCCGCACGCAGCCTGTCCTTGAGTGAAAGCTGGAGCCCGGAACCGACCCACAGCCAGGTGGGCGATTCCCTGACCCGCAGCCTGACCCTGGAAGCCGAAGGCCTGGCCAGCGCCCAGTTGCCACCGCTACCGGCCACGGAGATCAACGGCCTGCGACGCTATCCGGACCAACCGGTACTCAGCAGCCGCAACAGCGAGCGCGGGCTGGTGGGCAGCCGCGAAGACCGCGAGGCCCTGGTGCCCAACCGCAGCGGGACCATCGAGCTGCCACCGGTGGAAGTGGTCTGGTGGAACACCCTGGAAGACCACCTGGACCGCACGAGCCTCCCGGCACGGACCCTGCAAGTGGCGAATAATCCAAGCCTGATGGTGGACACGCCGGCCGGCACGACGCAGATCGTGACAACGGTCGACAGCGAGGCCCTGTGGTACTGGCAACTGAGCACCTTCCTCCTCGCCTGCACCACGCTGCTGGGCTTTGGCTTGTGGTGGCGCGCCCGCTGGCAGCCGGCAATCCTGCGCTCGACCCAGACCGGACCGAGTCCACGCACCCTGCTCGATGATCTCAAACGTACCTGCCTGGCCAACGACCCCCACGCCACCCGCCAGGCCCTGGACGCCTGGGCCCGCCAGCAGCCGGAAACCCTGGCCGACATGGCGGCGCGTTTCGTGCCGCTGTCCGACGCCCTGGACGGCCTCAACGGCGCGCTCTACAGCGAAACCGGCCAGCATTGGCAGGGTGAAGACTTGTGGCGGGCCATCCGCACCATCCCGCCCACCGAAGGGGGGCTGGGCTCGGCGGGTGATTCGGGGTTGCCGCCGCTTTACCCCAAATAAACCCGCTTTTTTCGTAGCCTTTGTGGCGAGGGGTTTTATGTGCGAGCAAAACGGGTGGGAGCATGGCGGGCAAGCCTTGCTCCCACATAAATATCCTTGCCACAGGATCAGTGTTCATAGATCCAGCAAAGTTGAACAAGTCCTAGCCCCGGTTTCCCAGTAAACTCTGCTTCTTTTAGCCGCCCTCTTCTTCACCGCGGCCATCATCAGTTTCCTGGAGTTCACCTTGCGTCTGTTTCACACCTCCGACTGGCACCTGGGGCAAAACCTGCACGGCCAGGAACGCGATTTCGAACACGCCTGCTTCCTCGACTGGCTGCTGCGTCAACTGACCCACGAAAAGCCCGACGTATTGCTGATCGCTGGCGACATCTTCGACACCGTCAACCCGCCGGTCAAAGCCCAGGAGCGGCTGTATGATTTCATCGTCAGCGCCCATGAACAGAACGCCAACCTGACCATCGTGATGATCGCCGGCAACCACGACTCCGGCTCGCGGATCGAATTGCCTGCGCCGCTGATGCGACGCCTGCGCACCCATGCCCTGGGCCGGGTGCTGTGGCTGGACGACGGTCAACTGGACGTCGAGCGCCTGTTGTTGCCGTTGCCCGATGCCAAAGGCAAGGTCAAGGCGTGGTGCCTGGCCCTGCCGTTCCTGCGCCCTGCCGAAGTCACCGGTGCGCAACTGGGCGACGACTACCTGCGAGGCATCGGCCAGGTGCATGAGTGGCTGATCGCCGCGGCCAACAGCAAGCGCAAGAAAGGCCAGGCGCTGATCGCCATCAGTCATGCGCACATGGCCGGTGGTTCGGTGTCCGAGGATTCCGAGCGCAGCCTGATCATCGGCAACGCCGAGGCCCTGCCCGCCAGCCTGTTCGGCCCGAGCATCAGCTACGTCGCCCTCGGCCACTTGCACAAGCCGCAGAAGGTCAACGGTGAAGAGCGTATCCGCTACAGCGGTTCGCCGATCCCGCTGTCATTTTCGGAGATCGGCTATCAGCATCAGATCCTCGACATCACCCTGGACGGCGAAGCCCTGGTCAAGGTCGAGCCGCGCCTGATCCCGCGGGCCGTCAACCTGCAACGCCTGGGCCCGGCGCCACTGGCCGATCTCCTGGTGCAACTCAAGGACCTGCCCGACATCGACCTGCTGGCCGATGTCCAGCGCCAACCCTGGCTGGAAGTGCGGGTGCGCCTCGATGAGCCGCAGCCGGACCTGCGTCACCAGGTGGAGACCGCACTGCAAGGCAAGGCCGTACGCCTGGTGCGGATCGCCGCCGAGTATGCCGGCAACGGTGGCGCTGGCAGTGCCGATGATGGCAGCGCGCTGGTGGAGCTGGATCAACTCAGCCCGCAGGAGTTGTTCAGCCGCGCCTGGCAGGACACCTACGGCAACGAAGTGGACGAACAGACCCTCAAGGACTTTGCCGTGCTGTTGCAAGACGTGCAGATGGAGAGCGAGCAGCCATGAAGATCCTCGCGATCCGCCTCAAGAACCTGGCGTCCCTGGCCGGGCCGTTTGAAATCGATTTCACCGCCGAACCCTTGGCCAGCGCCGGCCTGTTCGCCATTACCGGCCCCACGGGCGCCGGCAAGAGCACGCTGCTCGACGCCCTGTGCCTGGCGCTGTTCGGCGCCGTGCCGCGCCTCAATAACACCGGGCGTGACGCCAAGGTACCGGACGTCGATGGCGAGATTGCCACGGGCGATCCGCGCACGCTGTTGCGCCGAGGTACCGGCGATGGCTATGCCGAAGTGGATTTTCGCGGCATCGACGGACGCCGCTATCGGGCCCGCTGGGAAGCCAATCGCGCCCGGGAAAAAGCCGGCGGCAAGTTGCAAGCCAGCCGCCAGAGCCTGCGGGACCTGGACAACGATCAACTGCTGGCGAGCCAGAAAGGCGAATACAAGACCCAGCTCGAAGCGGCCCTGGGCCTGAACTTCGAACAGTTCACCCGGGCCGTGCTGCTGGCCCAGAGCGAGTTCAGCGCGTTCCTCAAGGCCGATGACAACGATCGCAGTGAACTGCTGGAAAAGCTCACCGACACCGCCCTGTATACCCGCCTCGGCCGCCGCGCCTTCGACAAGGCCAAGCAAGCCAAGGACAGCCACCGGCAATTGCAGGACCAGGCCACCGGTGTCACGCCGCTGGCCCCCGAGGCCCGGGCCGAGCTGGACCAGCGTTTCAACGACGCCCAGCAACAACTCAAGGCCCAACAGGCACAACTCAAGCAACTGGAGCAGCAGCACACCTGGCTGCGTGACCTGGGCCTGTTGCAGGATGAACACGCCGGCGCCGCCGAACAGCTGCAACAGGCCCAGGCCGATTGGAACGCCCTGGCCGACGAACGCCTGAAACTGGTCCGCCTGGAGCAACTGGCGCCCCAGCGCCATCAGTTCATCCGCCAGGCCGAACTGAGCCGACAGCTCGATCCCTTGGCCGTGCAGATCCAGCAGCTTACCCAGCAGCAGCTCAATCTCCATGACCAGCAGGCCGAACTGGAAAAAAGCCTGGGCGCCGCGCAACTGGCGCTGGCTGCGGCCCGGCAACACAGCAGCGACAGCGCGCCGTTGCTGCGCCAGGCCTTTGAAGAGCAAAGTACCCTGGCCCGCCTCGCCAGGGACGCCAGCCAGGGCGCCGAGCGCCAGGAACAGGCACAGCAGGCCTGCACCGAAGGCCAGCGCACCATCGACACCTTGCTCGAACAGCAAAGGCAGGTGGCAGAGCGCTTGCAGCGCATCGCCGGCACGTTGGAACAAAGCACGCACCTGACCCCGCTCAGCGATGCCTGGAACGCCTATCGCGATCGCCTCCAACAACTGATGCTGATCGGCAATCGCCTGAACCAGGGCCAGGCCGAACTCGCCACACTGGAACAAGGCGCCGCCCGCGCCGCCGAGGAACTGGCCACCCACCGGCAAGACCTCGAAGTGCTCTACAAGGAAGCCGGTGCCGAGCCGGAGGCAGTGGCCGAACAGATCCAGTTGCTTGGCAATCTGCTGCAAGACAACCGCAAGCAATTGCGTGCTTTTGAAGACCTGACCCGGCTGTGGGCCAGTCAGCAAGAGCTGGACAAACGCGGCGCCGAACTTGAACAACGCCAGCAACGGGCGTTGCAGGAACGTGACCGGCTGGTGCGTGAAGGCGGCGAAGCCAAGGCCGAACTGACCATTGCCGAACAGACCCTGACCGTCACCCGTGAACTGCTGGAGCGCCAGCGCCTGGCCCGCAGCGAAAGCGTCGAGCAACTGCGCGCACAGTTGCAGGATGAACAGCCCTGCCCCGTGTGTGGCAGCATCGAGCATCCTTATCATCAGCCCGAAGCCTTGCTGGAAAATCTCGGGCGCTTTGATGAAACCGAAGAGGCCAACGCCCGCAAGGCCGTCGACCTGCTCAATGAAAAAGTCATCGACCTGCGGGCGCAATACAGCGGGGTCATCGCCCAGCTCAAGGAACTCAAACAGCAGCAGGAACAGCTCGCCAGCCAGCAACAGAGCCTGGCACCCAGCCTTGAAGCCCACCCGTTGTCGGCGCAACTGCTGGCCCAGGAAGCGAACAAGCGCGACGCCTGGCTGACCCAGCAGAACAGCCAACTGAACCTGCGCATCAGCCAGGACGAACAACGGCAAACCGCCCTGCTGACCCTGCAGCAGGACGCCGCGCGCATGGCGCAGCGGCTGCGTGAAGCCGAGGCAGCCAGCCAACAGGCCTCACAGCACCTGGGCAACCAGCAGCAGGAGCTGGCCCGCGACCGCCAGCGCCTGGCCGAGGAACTGAGCCACTTCAGCGCCCTGCTACCCGCTGACACCCTGCAAGCCTTGCGCAGCGAACCCGCCGCAACCTTCTTGCAGCTCGACCAGCAGATCGCCCAGCGCCTGGAGCAACTGGAACAGCAGCGCGACGAACTGGGCGAACAGCTCCAGCGCCAGCAGACCCTGGAGAAAGAACAGGACCGCCAGCAGACCCGCCTCCAGCAACTGGAAGCGGCCCGCCTGCAATTCAGCGCCCTGAGCGAGCAACAACAGGCCTGCCAGGAGAAACTCACGCAATTGCTCGGCGAGCACACCAGCGCCGAACAGTGGCAGCAACAACTCGACCAGCGCCTGGAACAGACGCGGGATGCCGAGGCGACGGCCAATCAGCAGTTGCAGCAATTGCGCAACGATCTGGTGCAACTGGCCGCCGAACTCAAGGCCCGACAGGAACAGGCGCAATCCCTGGACCACGAACGCCAGGCGCTGGCCGCCGGTATCGCGCAATGGCGCACCACCCATCCGGAACTGGACGATGCCGCCCTCAAGGCCCTGCTCGGCCTGGACGAGCAACACGTCAGCCAGTTGCGCCAGCGCTTGCTCAACAGCGAAAAAGCCATCGAACAAGCCCGAGTCCTGCTCACCGAACGCGAGCAGCGCCTGCAAAACCACCAGGCCCAACACAATGGCAACCTGGCGCCTGAGCAACTCGCCCAGGCTCTCACCGAACTGCAAGGCCAATTCGCCGTAAGCGAACAGCACTGCGCCGAACTGCGCGCCGAACAGGCCGAAGACCAGCGCCGGCAGAACGCCAACCAGGCCCTGGCCCAGCAGATCGAACAGGCCTACAACGAGTACCAGCGCTGGGCGCGCCTCGATGCCCTGATCGGTTCGGCCACCGGCGACCGTTTCCGCAAGCTGGCTCAGGCCTACAACCTCGACTTGCTAGTGCACCACGCCAATGCCCAACTGCGGCAACTGGTGCGCCGCTACCGGCTCAAGCGCGGCGGCAGCATGCTCGGGCTGCTGGTGATGGACACGGAAATGGGCGATGAACTGCGCTCGGTGCATTCGTTGTCCGGCGGCGAAACCTTCCTGGTCTCCCTCGCCTTGGCATTGGGCCTGGCCTCGATGGCGTCCAGCACACTGAAGATCGAATCGCTGTTCATCGACGAAGGCTTCGGCAGCCTCGACCCCGAATCGCTGCAACTGGCGATGGACGCCCTCGACGGCCTCCAGGCCCAGGGCCGCAAGGTCGCGGTGATCTCCCACGTGCAGGAAATGCACGAGCGGATCCCGGTGCAGATCCAGGTGCGTCGCCAGGGCAACGGCTTGAGCACAGTGGAGGTGAAATGAGCCACGCCACGCTCTATTCCTTCCGCCGCTGCCCCTATGCGATGCGGGCGCGCATGGCCTTGCGCTACAGCGCGGTCGCACTGGATATTGTCGAAGTCAGCCTGAAGGCCAAGCCAGCCGAGATGCTCGCGCTTTCCAGCAAAGGCACGGTGCCGGTGCTGCAGGTCGATGGCCGGGTGATCGATGAAAGCCTGGAGATCATGAACTGGGCCTTGGCCCAGCACGATCCGCAAGACTGGAGGCTACGGGACGACCCCGAAGGCCAGGCGCTGACAGCGGCGTTGATCGAGGAAAACGACCAGGTATTCAAGCTGCACTTGAATCACTACAAATACCCCGAGCGCCATCCCGAGTACCCGAAGGAACATTACCGTAGCGAGGGTGAAAGCTTTCTGCGCAGGCTGGAGGCCTTGCTTGAGACCCGGACGTTTCTGGCGGCGCATCACCCGAGCCTGGGCGACGTGGCAGTGATGCCCTTCATACGGCAGTTCGCCCACGTCGACCGCGACTGGTTTGCCCAGGCGCCCTACCCTCGGCTACAAGACTGGTTGCAGAGGTTCCTGGATTGCGAGCTGTTCGTGGCGATCATGGCCAAGTAGCAGCCTGCACACAACCCTGTGGCGAGGGAATATCTGTGGGAGCAAGGCTTGCCCGCGATGAAGACGATGCGGTCCTTCAGAAATCGAGTCGACTGTATCGCGGGCAAACCTTGCTCCCACACAATCTCTATGACCAGATCCAATCAGTCGCTAAGCAAGCTCAACAATCGCTCACGCGCCGCTTCCAACTCGCCGGAATCTGGCTGGGCCGCGGAAACAATCGGAGTGGAATAGAGAAACAGCAGCATCACCGCCAGACGCATCGCCATGGTGTCGGTCCTTAATCGGCAAAGGAGTCAATTTATCAGCGTCAAATTTAAACACATGGCCAAGTGATATTACAGCAGGATTTCTCCAGAAACGGCGAAGCCTGCGATCTTTTCTCTTGCACCTGAGGGTCGGTGAAGATGAAAAGATCGCAGGCTTCGGTCGTTGCGCGATATTTCAGTGTTGGGTCTTGTGGTCCAACGCCGCATAGAAGTTAGCGCTTTGTTGCAGGTATTTCTCGGTGTAGCTCTGGGTGCGATTTTTCTTGTCGCTGATCTCGACGCTGGCACTGGCGGGCAGCGCCACGGTGGCAGAGATGGCAGAAGCGGCGATCACGGAGAAGAGATTCAGATTCATGGCGGTAGACCTCGGATTCAGTTGGCTGACTTGCCCGGTTGGGCCGTGAAGCAAACTTACGCGCCGAGGCGTCCCGCGTTGAAATGCTTTACATCACTTGCGAATATCAGTCTCGTTGATACAACGGCGCAGGCCCCGAAAAACGGGGCCTACGCTCTATTGACGGACGATGAACTTCAAATCGCTGGGCGCATCCATCGGCATTTTCTGCACGGTTTTACCCAGCAGGCCGGTCTTCGGATCGCGCTCGATCACCACGATCTGGTTGCTCTTCTGGTTGGCAATCAGCAGGAATTTCCCGCTCGGGTCGAGGCTGAACTCCCGTGGATGATCGCCTTCGACCGAGCGTCGCTGCAGCTCTTTGAGCGTGCCGGCGGCCGGGTCGATGGCGAACACCAGCACTTCGTTGGTGGTGCCACGGTTGCTGACGTAGAGGAACTTGCCATCCGCGGAAGCATGCAGCGCAGCCGCCGCCCTGCCCGGCTGCGGCTTGCCAGCCGCCAGGTCGACCAGTTGACGCTGGGTCAATCGGCCATCCTGATAATCGAACACCGCCACTTGCGCGCTCATTTCCATGGTCAGCCAGGCGTGCTTGCCATCAGCGCTGAACAACAGATGACGCGGGCCGCTGCCGGGTGGCAACTGCACGAAGGCTGGATCGGCGGCGGTCAATGGCAGCTCTGGATTGGCCTTGGGGTCGTAGCGGTAGATGAACACCTTGTCCGCCCCCAGGTCGTTGGCGAACACGTACTTGCCATCGGGCGAGGACACTGCGGCGTGCACATGGGCCGACATCTGCCGCTCAGGGTTGACCTTGCTCGGCTGATGACTGCTCAACTGCACCACCGACGCCAGCTTGCCATCGGCGCCTACCGGCAATACCGCCAGGGTGCCGCCCGGGTCTTCCACCACCGAGTAGTTACTGACCAGCAGATGCCGGCCATCACCGCTGAGGCTGGAATGGGTCGGCTCGTTGCCCAGGGACTGCACCTGGTTGATCAGGCTCAGTGCATGGGTCTTCGGGTCAATGGCGTAGCTGCTGACCTTGCCCACCGGGTCTTTCTGGCCCGGCCCGTTTTCGTTGACCACGAACAGCCGGGTCATGTCCTTGGAAAGGGTCAGCCACGAAGGGTTTTCGGTCTTGATCACTTGCAACGGGTTGGCATCGAGCTGGCCGGTGCGGCTGTCGAATTGCATCCGGTAGATGCCCTGGCTCTGGCCGGCGGTGTAGGAGCCCACCAGCAGTTGATGGTGTTCATCGGTACCTGCCTGGACACCCATGGCGCCCATGCTACCGGCCATCAACAGCGGCCAGAGACTACGCATTTTCATCTTCTTCGTCCTCATCGTCGTGGCCGCTGGTGGCTTCCACGCACTCCAAGTGGTGGTCGCCCGAATCGCTGGTGATGATCCAGTGGTTCGTGGCTTTATCGAAGGTCGCCGCCTGCATCTGCGCTGGCGTGAAGCGCCAGTACTCGAGGGTGCGACCGTTCATGCACTCGACGTGCAATTGGTCCTGCTCGTCGAGGTAAAAATCGAATGCATGCAGCCCGTCTATGATCAGCATGTCGCATTTGTGAAGGGCATTGAGCAGGGTGTCAGTTACGGCAGTCATGGTGATCAGTCGGTCATTGGGAAAGTAGTCATGATAACCCAATGTGGGCTTGGGCCTTGGGCCATAAGGTTCGAAAACGGTGTCACCTGCAAAACCGCCATCGCGAGCAAGCTCGCTCACAGTTGGATTTTCAGCGAACACAAACTCTGTACTCACCAAAGCCCCCCTGTGGGAGCGAGCTTGCTCGCGATGAGGCCGGCACATTCAACTTGAATGTAACGGCCTCACCGCAACCGTCAGAGCGCCTCGCGCCCCGGCACGCCATCCACCAACCGCAGGATCCCCAGCGGGTTGGCGTTCTTCAGCGGCTCGGGCAACAGGCTGTCAGGATAGTTCTGGAAGCACACCGGACGCAGGAAACGATCGATCGCAAGGGTGCCCACCGACGTACCACGGGCATCGGACGTCGCCGGGTAAGGCCCGCCGTGCACCATCGAATCACACACCTCCACCCCGGTCGGATAACCGTTGAGCAGGATGCGGCCAACCTTCTGCTCCAGCAACGGAGTCAGTTCGCTGAACCGTTCGAAGTCCGCTGGCTCGCCGATCATCGTTGCCGTCAGTTGCCCGTGCAGGCCGTGCAGCGCGGCGCCCAGTTGCGCCTGGTCCGCGACTTCGACAAACACCGTAGTCGGGCCGAACACTTCTTCCTGCAGCGCTTCGTCACCGTTGATCAGCAGGCTGGCGTCAGCCTTGAACAACTGCGGCAGGGCCTGGTTGCCCTGCTGCTCGCGCCCGGCCAAATGCTCGATGCCCGGGTGAGCCAGCAACTTCTGCAGGCCCTTGCCGTAGCTTTGCAGCGTGCCGGCGTTGAGCATGGTCTGGGGCGCCTGGTCGCCGATCAACGCCGCCACTTGCTGGGTGAAGGCGGTGAACTGCGGCGAACGAATACCGATCACCAGGCCAGGGTTGGTGCAGAACTGACCGCAGCCCTGCACCACCGAGGCGGTCAGGTCGCGGGCGACGCTCTCGGCACGGGTTTCCAGCGCTTGTGGCAACACGATCACCGGGTTGATGCTCGACATTTCGGCAAACACCGGGATCGGCTGCGGCCGTGCGGCCGCCATGTCGCACAGGGCACGCCCGCCCTTGAGGGAACCGGTGAACCCCACGGCCTGGATCGCCGGATGCTTGACCAGCCATTCGCCAACGCCACCGCCGTAGATCATGTTGAACACACCCGCCGGCATCGCGGTCTTTTCAGCCGCGCGGATGATCGCATCGGCCACGTGCTCGGCGGTCGCCATGTGGCCACTGTGGGCCTTGAACACCACCGGGCAACCGGCCGCCAGGGCCGACGCAGTGTCGCCACCGGCGGTGGAGAATGCCAAGGGGAAGTTACTGGCGCCGAACACCGCCACTGGCCCGAGACCAATGCGATACTGGCGCAGGTCCGGACGGGGCAACGGCGTGCGCTCAGGCAACGCCCGGTCGATGCGTGCACCGTAGAAATCGCCACGACGCAGGACCTTGGCGAACAGACGCATCTGGCCGCTGGTACGACCGCGCTCGCCCTGGATCCGTGCCGCCGGCAGCGCGGTTTCACGGCAGACCACGGCCACGAACGCATCGCCCAAGGCGTCCAGCTCATCGGCAATGGCCTCGAGGAACTCGGCCCGGCGCACCGCACTCAGGCTGCGGTAGGCTGGATAAGCCGCCGCCGCGGCCTTGGCGGCGGCGTCGACTTCTTCTGCCGTGGCCTGGACGAAGTCATGGGGCAAGGCCTCGCCGGTGCTGGCGTCGACGCTCTGCAGGCGAGTCTGGCCGGCTGCGCTGCGCGCCCCGCCGATGTAGTTGTGGCCAAGGATCTGGTTCATCGCAAGTCTCCTTTAAAGTGTGCCGATAGTACCCGGGTTGAACACCGCGTCCACCGGGGCAATACCGTTGACCAGCGGCGCGCCGAATTCAGCCTGGCTGATTTCGAACACATCCCCCGGCTGCGTGCGGATGCCATCGGCGAACGACAGGGTCGCGGTGCCGAAGAAGTGAACGTGGACATCCCCCGGTCGCAGGAACTGACTGTACTTGAAATGGTGGAATTCCAGGTTTTCGAGGCTGTGGCACATGTTCGCCTCGCCGCTGAGGAATTCGTTCTGCCACAGCACTTCGCCGTTGCGCAGGATACGACTGGTCCCGGACAGATGTTGAGGCAGTTCACCCACGCGAAGTTCCGGGCCAAAACTGCAACTGCGCAATTTCGAATGGGCCAGGTACAGGTAATTCTTGCGCTCCATCACGTGGTCGGAAAACTCGTTGCCCACGGCAAAGCCCAGGCGATAGGGCTTGCCGTCGTGGCCGATGACATACAGGCCGCTGATTTCCGGCTCCTCGCCAGCGTCTTCGGCAAAGGGCGGCAACGGGAACGGATGACCCGGACGGACAACGATGCTGCCGTCGCCCTTGTAGAACCATTCCGGCTGCACGCCAGCCTGCCCGGCCTGGGGCTTGCCGCCCTCCACGCCCCACTTGAAGATGCGCATGGTGTCGGTCATGGCCGCTTCGTCGCCAGCCTGCTGGTGCATCTTGTCCCGGGCCGAGGCGCTGCCCAGGTGGGTCAGGCCGGTGCCGCTGACCAACAAGTGCGCCGGGTCCGGGTGGTCCAGTGGCGGCAGGATGCGCAGGTCACTGAGCAACCGGGCGTAGTCATGGCTCGCCCCCAGGCCCAGGCCGTTGACCTGCTGCTCAAGCTTCACGCCCGCTTCGATAGCCGCCAGCGCCAGGTCACGCACGGTGCGAGCGCCCTGCACTTCGCGCACCTGATCGCCCTCGACCACACCGACGCGGCGTTCGCCGTTACTCAATTCGAACTGAACTAAACGCATATCTTTCTCCTTGTAAGCAAAACTTGAATTCGGTGCGTCCCTTGTGGGAGCGAGCTTGCTCGCGATAGCAGTCTTACATTTACCCCAGATGTCGACTGTCAGATCGTCATCGCGAGCAAGCTCGCTCCCACAGTGACCTCAGGTACGTGTCGCCCCACGGGCGCTGGCGGCGAACTGATCCGCCGGCAGCACATGCTTGCGCTCCAGCAGGCGATAGACCACGCCGGTCAACACCAGGCCGAACACCATCACACACGACAGGAAATACAGCCCCGAGGCCAGGTTGCCGGTGTACTCCTTCAGCGCACCGATCACGAACGGGCCGATGTAGCCGCCCAGGTTGCCCACCGAGTTGATCAGCGCAATACCCGCCGCCGCACTGGCGCCGGCAAAGAAACGCCCCGGCAAGGTCCAGAACACCGCCGTGCAGGAAAATAGCGCGAACGCCACCAGGCACAGCGCCGCCAATTGCAACACCGGCACCGACAACCAGGCGCTGAGGAACAGGCCGATGGCGCCCAGCACGTACAACACGGCCAGGTGACCGTAGCGGTCGTTCAAGCGGTCGGAGCTGCGGGGAATGATCAGCAAACCGATGATGCCGAAGATGTATGGCACCGACGATACGAAGCCAGTCACCAGGTCACTGCCGCCGAACTGCTTGATCAGCGTCGGCAACCACAGGCCCAGGCCGTAGATGCTCAAGGTCACCGGCAGGTAGAACAGCGCCAGCAGCAGGACACGCTTGTCCTTCAGGGCATGTAGCGGATTGCCGTGGCGGGTCTGGCCGTATTCCTGCAGGTCTTTTTTCAGTTCACCGGTCAGCCAGTCCTTCTCGGCCTGGTCCATCCATTTCACTTGTTGCGGGCCGTCCGGCAAGTAACGCAGCACCGGCCAGGTCAACAGTACCGCTGGCAGGCCGATGACCATGAACAGCCACTGCCAGCCGTGCAGGCCAAGGATGCCATCCATGCCCAGCAGGCCACCGGACACGGGGCCGGTGATCATCATCGCGATGGGTTGGGAAAGAATGAACAGGCCGAGGATCTTGCCGCGATGGCGCACCGGGAACCACTGGGTGATGTAGTACAGCACGCCCGGGAAGAACCCGGCTTCGGCCGCGCCGAGCAAAAAGCGCATCACATAGAAGCTATGCGGGCCTTGTACGAACGCCATGCCGATGGTGATGGCGCCCCAGGTGATCATGATCCGCGCGAACCAGCGCCGGGCACCGAAGCGCTCCAGCATCAGGTTGCTGGGGATCTCCAGCAGGAAATAACCGATGAAAAACAGCCCAGCACCCAGGCCGTAGGCGGCGTCGCCGATACCGAGGTCGGCGCCCATGTGCAGCTTGGCAAAGCCCACCGCAGAGCGGTCCACGTAGGCGATCAGGTACAGCAGGATCAGGAAGGGAATCAGTTTCAGCGTGATGCGACGTATAAGCCGCAATTCCTGGCTCATGGGACCGGTCTCCGATTGTTGTTGTTATGGAACCTCGGGGGATTTCTCTCGCGAATGACCGCCAGGACAATCCCTCCATTGAATCGGACTATATAGTAATACTATTTACCCAACAACACTTCCAAACCGCACAAATTGCGCTTATGTTACGCTTCAGCTAGAACAATATAGTCATACAATAAGAGAATCGATCATGTCTGATAAGAAACCCTCCCTGCGCTCGGCCCAATGGTTTGGCACCGCCGACAAGAACGGCTTCATGTACCGCAGCTGGATGAAAAATCAGGGCATCGCCGACCATCAGTTCCACGGCAAGCCGATCATCGGCATCTGCAACACCTGGTCGGAGCTGACGCCGTGCAACGCGCACTTCCGGCAAATCGCCGAACACGTCAAGCGCGGAGTGATCGAGGCCGGGGGCTTCCCGGTGGAATTCCCGGTGTTCTCCAACGGCGAATCGAACCTGCGCCCCACCGCCATGCTGACCCGCAACCTGGCGAGCATGGACGTGGAAGAGGCGATTCGCGGCAACCCGATTGACGGCGTGGTGCTGCTCACCGGTTGCGACAAGACCACCCCCGCCCTGCTGATGGGTGCCGCCAGTTGTGACGTACCGGCCATCGTCGTTACCGGCGGGCCGATGCTCAACGGCAAGCACAAAGGCCAGGACATCGGCTCGGGCACCGTGGTCTGGCAATTGAGCGAACAGGTCAAGGCCGGCACCATCACCATTGACGATTTCCTCGCGGCCGAGGGTGGCATGTCCCGCTCGGCCGGCACCTGCAACACCATGGGCACCGCCTCGACCATGGCCTGCATGGCCGAAGCCCTCGGTACTTCCCTGCCGCACAACGCGGCGATTCCGGCCGTGGACGCACGGCGCTATGTGCTGGCCCATATGTCCGGCATGCGCGCCGTGGAAATGGTCCGTGAAGACCTGAAACTGTCGAAGATCCTGACCAAGGAAGCGTTCGAAAACGCCATCCGCGTCAATGCGGCCATCGGCGGTTCGACCAACGCGGTGATCCACCTCAAGGCCATTGCCGGTCGCATCGGCGTGCAGCTGGACCTGGACGACTGGACCCGCATCGGTCGCGGCATGCCGACCATCGTCGACCTGCAGCCGTCCGGGCGCTTCCTGATGGAAGAGTTCTACTACGCCGGTGGCCTGCCCGCCGTGCTGCGTCGCCTCGGCGAAGCCAACCTGATTCCCCATCCGAACGCCTTGACCGTCAACGGCAAGAGCCTCGGCGAGAACACCAAGGACGCACCGATCTACGGCCAGGACGAAGTCATTCGCACCCTGGACAACCCGATCCGCGCCGACGGCGGTATCTGCGTGCTGCGCGGCAATCTGGCGCCACTGGGTGCGGTGCTCAAGCCGTCCGCCGCCACCGCCGAACTGATGCAGCATCGCGGTCGCGCGGTGGTGTTCGAGAATTTCGACGAGTACAAGGCACGGATCAACGACCCGGAACTGGACGTGGACGCCAACTCGATCCTGGTGATGAAAAACTGCGGGCCGAAGGGTTATCCGGGCATGGCCGAAGTGGGCAACATGGGCTTGCCGGCCAAGCTACTGGCCCAGGGCGTGACGGACATGGTGCGGATTTCCGACGCCCGCATGAGCGGCACCGCCTACGGCACCGTGGTCCTGCACGTGGCACCGGAAGCCGCCGCCGGCGGACCTCTGGCGGCGGTGAAGGAAGGCGACTGGATCGAACTCGATTGCGCCAGCGGCCGCCTGCACCTGGACATCCCGGACGCCGAACTCGCGGCGCGCCTGGCAGACCTGCCGCCACCGCAGAACCTGTTGGTGGGCGGTTACCGGCAGTTGTACATCGACCACGTGCTGCAAGCGGACCAGGGCTGTGACTTCGACTTCCTGGTCGGCTGCCGCGGCGCCGAGGTGCCACGCCACTCCCACTGACCCCACCCATCCCCCTGTGGAAGCAAGCCTCTGTGGGAGCAAGCTTTTTGTGGGAGCTGAGCTTGCTCGCGATGAGGCCCTTCCAGTCAACATCTCTGTTGTCTGTGACACCGCTATCGCGAGCAAGCTCAGTTCCCACAAAAAGCTCGCTCCCACAATGGGTCTGTATCCAAATCAAAAATCGCATTAGCGACCCGCCATCGCCGCGCCTGCTATCATGCGCAGCACTCCCCTCGCACAGGATCGCGCCGCATCCCATGGATTACCGTAAACCCTCCGACCGCAAAAGCATGCACGCGCGCATCGTCCAGGAACTGGGCATGCAGATCGTTTCCGGGCGCTTCAAACCGGACGACAAACTGCCCGCTGAAGCCTTGCTGTGCGAAGAGTATGCGGTCAGCCGCCCGGTGCTGCGCGAAGCCACGCGAGTGCTGGTCGCCAAGGGCCTGGTGTATTCGCGCCCGCGCGTGGGCACGGTGGTCAAGGCTCGGCGGGAGTGGCACATGCTCGACCCAGATGTGCTGCATTGGCTGATGCAGAGCAGCCCGCAGAATGAATTCTTCAACCTGCTGACCAGCGTGCGCAGCATCATCGAACCGGCCGCCGCCGCCCTCGCCGCACAGTTCGCCAACGAGGACGACATCGCTTCCATCCGCGAGGCCTACCAGCGCATGGAAGCGGCCCCGACCCCCGAGGCCGTGCTGCAACCGGACCTGGACTTTCACAGCCGCATCGCCGACGCCACCCACAACGACCTGCTCGCCAACCTCTGCAACATGTTGTCAGTGGCCATCGCCGAAGCGCTCAAGCATTCCAACCAGCGGCCCAACCTGCATGAACTGGCGATGCCGCGACACAAGGCGATCCTCACCGCCATCGAGAACCGCGACGCCCTCGGTGCCCGCCATGCCACGCTGGTGCAACTGGACGATGCCCGCAGCGCGCTGAATGTGGTACTGGGCAACGATCCAGCCTGAGCCCCGCAGGAGCTGCCGAGTGCAACGAGGCTGCGATCTTTCCCCTGCCCATTGAATCCCAAGCGAACGGATCGCAGCCTACGGCAGCGACTACCAGGCCTGCCACAACGCGCGCTCAACCGGGCAGTAGCTATATACCGCACACCAGGAAAACAGGAGGTCGATACTTGACTCGTCGTCATCCCGACGGCCATGAGCTCAGGAAAAGGACTTCTTATGACCTCGCCCTCCCC
This sequence comes from Pseudomonas sp. A-RE-22, assembly GCF_019956035.1. Lineage (NCBI taxonomy): Bacteria > Pseudomonadati > Pseudomonadota > Gammaproteobacteria > Pseudomonadales > Pseudomonadaceae > Pseudomonas > Pseudomonas sp. A-RE-22. The sequence continues at coordinate 85,362 of NZ_JAHBCZ010000005.1, read as the reverse complement.
GGCTGACAGCCCCTCTGCCCTTGCGCAAACCGTCAGCCAGTCATTCGCCGACCGCCCGACCTTCGAGCAAGTCGCGCAACAAATGCTCCAACAGGCCATCAAGGCCAGATACCCCTCGCTGACCATCGATCTCGCCAAGACCCAATTGGCCACACCAAATGCGATCACCCGTGGCTGGCACTTTCAACCGTTCATGCCGCGGGTGCTCGAATACCTGGCCCTCGGCACCTCCGTGGATTTCAGCCCCCGGGGAAATCTTGATTGCTACCTCTCCGACACGCCGCCGCAGCGCCTTTGGCCACGGGATGAAAAGCTCGACATGCAGGTCATCGAAAAACTGCTGCTTGAACTGCCCTCGACCGCTCCAATCGGGCTGGAAGACGCACTGACCCGTTATTGGAACGCTGACATCGGCCCCCGCCCGCAAACCGATGCCCCTGTCCGCACCAGCCGCTGGCAATGGCTCAGCGACACACTCAAGAACATGCTGCATATCCGGGGGCTGCAACAGCCAGGACTGACCGAACCGGCACGCGAGACCCTGGCCCAGATCGTCCGCTGGCCGGACCGTGAACAACGCTTTAGCCACAATGTCCCGCCCGTCTACGCCTACAGCCTGGAAAGCACTGTCACCCAAGGCACCTCCAACAGCGTGCTGCCCAGCAACGAGATCCTGCTGCTCCATTACACTCGCTACGGCCTCGTCATTGTGCTTTGCAGCCCCGGCAGCGCCGTGCAGTCCTTCGAGTCGATGGAAGCCTTCAACCGGTATTGGGGCGAACGGATCGCCAGTCGCTATGTCGTCGACAGCGTGACCTGTCAACGCTACGAAATCGACGGGCATGCCTTCGACACCCAGGCCGCCATGATCTTGGAGCAACAACTGGCCGATGTGCAGGCGGTACAGTTGCCCTCCCGAATCGGCCTGCCAGACCTCAAGACGCTCTACAGCGAGCTGAGCGATCCCGCTCGCTATCTGCACGACGCGCCGCGCCTCACGCCTGAAACATCGGCACGACTCGGGCCGTTGCTGCCCGAATGGCTGAAAAAAGCCTCCGTCGTCGATCGAGCAACGTTCCAGCGATGCAGCCTGGCACTGGCCAGCCTCAAGCAACGCACTCAAGGACGTCCCGCACTCAGCGACATCAAGGCTTTTACCGCAGACGAGTTGCTCACGCAGATGGGCAAGACTAACGACAGCAGCCCGGCCAAGGTGCAACCCAGTCACTACCAACCCGACGATGTGGTACTGACGTTCACCGTCTCGGCGGGATACCCCGGGACCGTTGGCATCCGCGCGAAAAGAACGATGAGCCTGACGCAACTGGCCATCGACAACCTCGTCGCACGCCCCAGTGGCAACCTGCAACTCAGTCATCGCCGGGGTCTGGCCTTGCCTGCCTGGTTGACGCCGGACTTCATTACCCGAAGGGGCGGGCTGATCGAACAGGTCGACATCGGCACGGTTTATCCGCGCTACCTGCAACAAGCCCTATTGAGCGACTCGCCTCAAGCGCAGGCATTTCAACGGACGTTCGCCGAACAACTCCCGGCGCAGTTGCCGCTCGAGGCGCTGCAGCAAATGCTCGACAACAAAAACGGCATGACTCGCCAAGGACTGCATCTGATCGAGGCCCTGCTGCAACCCGATGCTGAGGACCGACAGGTTGACGGTCGCCCCGTGGTCATTCGACACCTGGCCTTCCTGCGCAAGCCCCAGGCCCGGCCCGACCTCGTGAGCAACATGTTCATCGTCGAGGCGCAGGACGCCAGAACGGGCCCGCACCTGTTGTATCGCCCCCTGTACGCGCCCGTGCTGTTGGAGTTTGCGACGCGCCAGGCACTGTTGCAGTCCGTCGTGAGCGCCGCAGACTTGCAGAACAGCGTCCTGACCTGGATGTCCGACGACGCACGCCCGGTGTATGCCAATGGCGGCTTCCTCGAACCGCACATCGTGCGTTTCTTCGAGGGCGACGAGTTCAGCGTTCCCGAAAAGCCCGTTCCGGCAACGCTCGCCGTCGACGCCGGCAACGATGAACTGCTGCAATACCTGCGCAACGGCAAATTGATGCAGTACCTCTACGGCTGCAACGCCCGAGCCCTGGTCACCCAGGCCGACCGCAACTCTGTCTCCAACAGCGAAAGCCGCTGGGCGGTGTTACTCAAGGGCGGCAGCCTGCTGTTCAATACACTGCTGTTTCCGTTGCTGCGCGGCCCGGCCATGGCCACCGTCTGGCTATGGAGCCTGATGGCCAGCGCCAGTCAAGATATCCCGGCCCTGAGCAGTGACGATCCGGCAACGCGGGAGCTGGCCACCGTCGATTTGCTGGTCAACCTGGCCATGCTGGTGAGCCATTTTCCCGCCGTCCGTGCACCGGTTCGCGCAGTCACGCCCGCATCGATCAAGGACCACGCGATGCGTGCCCCCGCGCCACGTGTCGTTGCACAGCAGTGGCCCGAACCGACCTCGCCGAGCGTTCTGGAAGGATCCGTCGCCTTGCCTGGCGAACAACCCAGCAGGTCGCTGGACTTCAGTTTCAGCAGCCCTCGCCGTCACCTGACACAGGAACAACGCACCCGCATACGACGCATGCAGGTGGCGCGTCCGACTGCCTTGCCTGAGCCGATTGGAAATGGCCCGTTCAAGGGCTTGTACGTGATCGCCAACAAATGGCACGCGTTGCTGCAAGACGGGCTGTACCCGGTCAACCCGGACCCGGACGGCAGCACCACGATTGTCGACCCGCTCGACCCGACACAGACCGGACCTGCGCTGCAATCGGACCTGGACGGCAACTGGTCCCTTGACCTGCGCTTGCGCCTGCGCGGCGGTGCGCCGCCCAAGCGCCTGGCTGACCAGCGTCGCCTCAATGCCCACAAAGCCATTGAGCTGAGCGCTGAAATGAACAATTACCTCGCCCAGGAGAACGAACGACAACGATCCCTGGACATTGCCCAACAAGTGATGACCCGGCTCGAGGAAGGAAACGCCTATACCGAGGAACAGCGCGCGCCAAAACGAAAAGTGTTTTATGACCTGCTCAACGAGCAGACCGACATCTATTTGAAACTGCTGGACAGTGCGCCCGAGCGCGCAAGACTGGGCATTGGCTTGCCCTCTGGAAGCCTCCGCGGGCTGATGGAGAATGTGGTCAACAATGCCCGCAAGGCCTTCCTGGTCGTCGAGATGGATCAACGGGCCCTGAATGCCGCTCACCCGCAGTTTTCCGGAACGTTTGTGGAAGAAGCCGTGGTTCGCGACATGCAGGGCTACGTGATCTTCCTTGAAGCCATGAGCGACATCAATGATCGCGCCATCCATTGGCTGCAACTCAAGGATGAGTACCTGGAGAAGCTATTGAACCTGGATTCCGTGGGAGCCCAGGCATTCGAACGCCTGACCCGCGGCCGTCCGCAGAATGAACGGAATGTCATAGGCACCAAGGCCCTGCAATTGGCCGCCCTGCCGATGCTGGCCATCAAACACCCCGAAACCAGCTTGCCCGATAGCCTGTATCGCATCGTCAGGCCATTGGCCGAGCAGGTGCGCTCCCACGCTGACCTGCAACTGTACGACCTGACCGCCTCTGAGCAGCTTGAGGTACTGACCAGCCTGACCGAGCATTATGGCGAGGCCCTCGACGCGTTGCAGGGCATGAAGGCGCTTTATGTCGACGATATCAACGAGTCCTATTTCGACAGGCTGGCCACGCTGCTTGACAGCCTGTACCAGGACGCTTCCGGAAGACTGGCGGCAGAAGTCAAACCCGAACCGACACCGCGCAAGCGTGCGCCCAAACGCCCGAAGACGCACTCCGGGCGCCTTCAGAAAAAGGTGATCACGACCCGCAGGAGTGGCGTTCTGATTGGTGACCTGAAACCTGCCGGCACCTCCTTGCCGATTGAAGTCGTCGAGTTGCGCTCCGAAGTCGACAATCAGGTGCTTGCCACCTATTCGCGTCACGACGACGTATGGGACGTTGTCGACGTACACCGACCGGTTCCAGCCCCCAGGACCCGATCGATCAACGCGATAAACGGCGATGCGCGAACACTGCTGGAGGAACTGGAGAAACGTCTCCGCCGCGCTGAAAGCTATAAAAAGCGTTGCCGTCATCCTCAGGAAATCGAGGAGATCATGAACAATGAGGCAAGTCGCTTCCGCACGCTTTCTGAAGAACTCGACAGGGCCTTCGTCGCCTCACAAACGCCACGCACAGCGGCTGATCAAGCGCTGGGTAGACAGTTGGCCGAGGCCATCTCCAGACTGACGTCCAGGGGCAGCGCCCTGCGTGTCCAACTGAGCCTGCACCTGCCGCCCACCGACGGCAACCTCCAGTACCTGTTCGAAAAAGACCTGGTTCAAGTTGCACGACTGGGTGAACGCAAGGCCTTGAAAGGAGCCCGCCAGGATTTCCTCCAGGAATATGCCATCAACGACCGGGACGGCTTCCCCCTTTGGTATGCGCATTTTCACTACGAAAAAATCGATACGCCGAAAGCCGACTACAGCGTCGCGCACCTGAAAACCAAGGCACAACGCAGGGAAGACTATCACTCGCTGCTCGCCAAGGCTGATAGCCCCTACGCGGTGGTGAATGTGCATCGAGGGAAAATCGGCAAGCTCATGGCACAGAGCAAGTTCTTGCCGTTGGCGCCTGATGACAGCGATGCATCAGGCTGACCTCGCCACCGAGGCTGTAAAAACCTGTGGGAGCGAGCTTGCTCGCGATTGCGCACTGACATTCAACACCTTCATTGACTGTCACAGCGCTATCGCGAGCAAGTTCGCTCCCACATTGGGCAGGTTCTACCGTCGATCAATGCGCAAACAACGAATTACCCTTCTGCCCCGCCAGTTTCTCAGGCTTGATCAGGAACCGCGCCAGCGCCGGCAGCAGCCACAGCGCGCCGAACATGTTCCACAGCAACATGAACGTCAGCATCAACCCCATGTCCGCCTGGAACTTGATGGCCGAGAAGATCCAGGTGCAAACACCGATGGCCAGGCACAAACCGGTGAACAGCACCGCCTTGCCGGTGGATTTCAGCGTCTGGTAGTAAGCCTCCTGCAACGGCAACCCGGCGCGCAGGAAACTCTCCAGGCGGCTGTAGATGTAGATGCCGTAGTCCACGCCAATCCCCACGCCCAGTGCCACCACCGGCAGGGTCGCGACCTTCACGCCAATGCCCATGAACGCCATCAGGGCGTTGCCCAGCACCGAGGTCAGCACCAGCGGCAACACGATGCACAGCGTCGCCGCCCAGGAACGGAAGGTGATCATGCACATGGTCGCCACGCAGATGTACACCAGGATCAGGATGGTCAGCTCCGATGCCTTGATCACCTCGTTGGTGGCCGCTTCGATGCCTGCGTTACCGGCGGCAAGGATGAACTCCAGACCATCGCGGTTGTTTTCCTTGGCGAAGTCCTGCACCGCCTTCACCGCGCGGTCCAATGTCTCGGCCTTGTGGTCGTTGAGGAACACCAGCACCGGTGCCAGGGAGCAACTGTTGTTGTACAGGCCATCGGCCCGGGCGATGGAGTTGTTCAGCACGTCAGGGTTGCGCGACAGGGTTTCCCATTTCAAGTTGCCCTCGTTCATGCCCTTGATCATCTGCTTGGACACGGTCACCAGGGAAATCGCCGACTGCACGCCCTCGGTGTTCTGCATCGTCCACATCAGCTCGTCGATGGGGGCCATGGCTTCATAGCGCGAGCAGCCTTCGGCCTTGGTCTTGACCATCACCACCAGTACATCGGAGCTGGTGGAGTAATTGCTGATGATGAAGTTGTTGTCCTGGTTGTAGCGCGAGTCCGGACGCAGTTCCGGCGCGCCCTGGTCCAGGTCGCCGATCTTCAGGTTCTGGCTGTACCAGAGCCCACCGCCAAAGGCGATCACCGCCAGGGCAATGGACACCGGCGCGACCTTGGCGCTGGCGAAGTTCGACAGCAGGCGCCAGAACGGATGTTCGCGGGTCGCGTCTTTCTTGCTGCGCTCGACCGCACGCTTGCTGATGCCAGCGTAGGAGATCGCCACCGGCAGCAGGATCAGGTTGGTGAACACGATCACCGCCACGCCGATGGAGGCGCCAATGGCCAGTTCGCGGATCACGCCGATGTCGATGATCAGCAAGGTGATGAAACCCACGGCGTCCGCCAGGATCGCGATCATCCCCGGCAGGAACAACTGCCGGAAGGTGCGCCGCGCCGCTGTCAGGGCGTTGTCCGCATCGCTGGACTGCAAGGCGATGCCGTTGATTTTCTGCACCCCATGGGAAATGCCGATGGCGAAGATCAGGAACGGCACCAGCATCGAGTACGGATCCAGGCCGAAACCGGCCGCATGCATCAGCCCCAGTTGCCAGACCACCGCCACCAGGGTGGTGGTCAATACCGCGACGGTACTGCGCATGCAGTTGGTGAACCAGTACAGCAGGATCAGGGTGATAACGAAAGCCACGCCGAAGAACAGCACCACCATGACCAGGCCGTCGATCAGGTCGCCGACCTTCTTGGCGAAACCGACGATATGGATCTGCACGTTGGGGTTCTGGGCTTCGAACTTGTTGCGGATCTTGTCTTCAAGCTCGTGGGAAAACTTCCGGTAGTCGAGGGCGAGCAATTTGCCCTGGTCCTGCGGGTCGGGATAGGACTCCAGCAGCGGGATGTCGATGATGCTCGACTTGAAGTCGTTGGCCACCAGGCGCCCGACCTGGCCGGACTTGAGCACGTTATTACGCAGCAGATCGAGGCTGTCGGCCGAACCGTTGTAGCTCTGGGGGATCACCTCGCCGCCGGCGAAGCCCTCCTCCGTCACTTCGGTCCAGCGCACGCTCGGGCTCCACAACGACTTGAGCCCGGAACGGTCGACGCCGGAGATGTAGAAGACCTCATCGTGGATCTGACGCAGGGTCTCCATGTATTCCTTGGAGAAGATGTCGCCGTTGGTGGCCTCCACGGAAATACGCACCGTGTTGCCCAGGTTCGCCAGGTCGTTGCGGTGCTCGAGCATCTTCTGGATGAAGGGGTGCTCGAGGGGGATCATTTTTTCGAAACTGGTGGACGGCCGGATCAGCGTGGCCTGCCAGAACAGGAAAATGCTGACCAGCAGGCAAATGATGATCACTGCCGGGCGGTTGTTGAAAATCAGGCGCTCGAGGAACGTCGCCTTGTCTTGGTGATGACTGCTCATGGGGTCCGCCTTCTTGTTTTTGTGCCCGTCTTGCAGGCGTGACTCATTTGCTCAGTTCGGCGCCGGTGGACGTGGTGGCACGAACGCCACCTTGCCCCGCCAGAATCAGGTTGCCGTTGCCTGCCGCCGTGACGGCCGCCACGGAAATTCGGTCCGGGCGGTTGAACACGCTGAAGGTCTCGCCGTCGTCGGTACTGCGCACGACGCTGCCGCCGTTGCCGACAATCACGATGGAACCGTCCGCCAGTAGCGTGGCGCCTGACAGGCCGAACTCCAGGGCACCGCGCGCGGCCTTGAGCTCGACCTGATCCCAAGTGCCGCCGAAGTCAGTGGAACGATAAAGGTTGCCGCGCAAGCCATAGGCCAGCAACGTCGAAGGCTGGGCCGTACCGATGACCCCGAACAGCGAGCCTTCGTACGGGCCTTCGACCTTTTCCCAGGTCTGGCCCCAGTCGGCGGAGCGGAACATGCTGCCAGCCTCGCCGACAATGAACAGCCCGGCATCTTTCACGGCGGCTATCGCATTGAGGTGGAACTGGTCTTCGTTTTCGAGGCGGTCGCTGGCGTCTTCCCAGTGCTTGCCGCCGTCGGTGGTTTCCAGCAGTGCGCCGTAGGCGCCCACGGCGAAACCGTTGCTGGCATCCTTGAACCAGACGTCCAGCAGGGGTGCTTCGCGGGTGAGGTCTTCGAATTGCTTGGTCCAGCTGCTGCCGCCGTCATCGCTGGCGAGGATCTGCGCGTCGTGCCCCACGGCCCAGCCGTGTTTGTCATCGACGAAAAATACCGCCGTGAGCAGTTGGCGAGTCGGCACCTTGGCCTGGGTCCAGGACTTGCCCTGGTCGTCCGAATAGACAATGTGCCCGCGATCACCGACCGCCACCAGGCGCTGGCCGGCGTGGACCACATCGAGCATCAGGGTTTTGCTGGCCTTGGCCGATTCGACGGAATAGATGACATCGGACGTCGACGCCGCAACAGCCATCACCGGTGCCGACAACACCGCAGAGCCCAGCAGCGAGAGCGCCGAAGCCAGCAACGCGACTCTGCGCAGCATCGGCGGCCGGCTGCGGCCCACAGCCATGACAGGCTCATTCATAGACCTTTCCCCCATTATTATTGTTATGGCTTGGTACGTTGCCAGTCCTGGAGCATAGTCCTGAAACCTGCAATCTAGAGCCACTTCGGAAGCAGACCTATCCTATCGGGCTTTCGAAAGGTCTGACAATCGACGCCACGTTATCTTTTGTTAACCGGGGGGATATCGGCCAAGGGTGAATCAGAAGACATTCGTGAGGGTGATGAATGTGGCGAGGGGATTTATCCCCTCGCCACAAAGGTAAGGCAGTGCCTGTTTATGCCAGGCTCTTGCTCACCACCTCGAACACATCGGCGGAAAGCGCGCCGGATGCCAGGATGCGCTCCAGTTCGGCCTTCATCAGCGCCTGGCGGGCGCTGTCGTATTTGCGCCAGCGAGTCAGCGGGGCCAGTTGCCGGGAGGCGATCTGCGGGTTGAAGCCATTGAGCTGGATGACCAGGTCCGCCAGGAAGCGATAACCCGAACCGTCGGCCGCGTGGAAGTTGATCAGGTTCTGCCCCGCAAACGCTCCCACCAGCGCCCGCACCTTGTTCGGGTTCTTGATATTGAACGCCGGGTGCTCCATCAGCGCCTTGACCCGCGCCAGGCCACCCGGCAACGGGCTGCCGGCCTGGACGCTGAACCATTGGTCCATGACCAGCGGGTTGCCCTTGAAGTTTTCCGCAAACACTTCCAGCGCCTTGGCCTTCTCGGCTTCGAACGGCGAGTTGACCAGCACCGCCAGCGCAGTCAGCCGCTCGGTCATGTTATCGGCGGAGTCGAACTGCTCCAGGGTCGCACTCAGCACCTCAGGCTTGCCGGTGAGCATCAGGTACGACAGCGCGATGTTCTGCAACGCGCGACGGGCGAAATGCTCGGCCTCGGCCACATAAGGGGTTTTCTTCGACAGGTCGCGGTTGGCTGCATAGCGCAGCCAAAGGGCTTCGAACAGGTTCTCGGCCAACTGCTGGCGGGCGAACTCACGGGCGGCATGGATCGCCTCGACGTCAGCCACTTCGCTGATTTCCGTCAGGTAGGCTTCGCTTGGCAGCGAGAGCATTTCGGCGACCATGGCCTGGTCCAGGGACTCGTCCGACAGCACGCTGCGCAATGCACTGACCAGGCGCGGGTCCAGCACCAGGCTGGCGCCCTGCTGATGCTGGGCGATCAGTTCCTGCAGCACCTGTACCGACAATTGCTGGCCGGCATCCCAGCGGTTGAAGCCGTCGCTGTCGTGCTGCATGAGGAACATCAACTGGTCGCGGTCGTACGGAAAGCTCAGCTTCACCGGCGCCGAGAAACCACGCAGCAACGAAGGCAGCGGCTGTTCGGCGATGTCGACAAAGGTGAAGGTCTGCTCGGCTTCGGTCACCGAGATCACTCGGGACGTGCCGTCTGCCGCCGCTTCACCGGCCAGGCGCAGAGGGATTTCAGCGCCCTGGCTGTCCAGCAGGCCCAGCTCCACGGGAATCACGAACGGCAGCTTTTCCTGCTTGTCCGGGGTCGGCGGGCAACTCTGGCTGAAGGTCAGGCTGTAGGTCTTGGCGGCGGCATCATAAGACTCGCTCACCGCCAGCCGTGGTGTACCGGCCTGGCTGTACCAGCGCTTGAACTGGGCCAGGTCGACGCCGTTGGCATCTTCCATGGCCTTGATGAAGTCGTCGCAGGTCACGGCCTGGCCGTCGTGGCGTTCGAAGTACAGGTCACTGCCCTTGCGGAAACCCTCAGGCCCCAGCAGGGTGTGGATCATGCCAACCACTTCCGAGCCCTTCTCGTACACAGTCAGGGTGTAGAAGTTGGAGATCTCGATAAAGCTGTCCGGACGCACCGGGTGCGCCATGGGGCCGGCGTCTTCGGCGAACTGGTGGGTACGGAGGTACGCCACGTCCTGGATGCGCTTGACGGTGGCGGAGTTCATATCGGCCGAGAACCCGGCGTCGCGGAACACCGTGAAACCTTCCTTGAGCGACAGTTGGAACCAGTCGCGACAGGTCACGCGGTTGCCCGACCAGTTATGGAAGTATTCGTGGGCAACGATCGCCTCGACCCGCTGGTGCGCGGCATCGGTGGCGGTTTCGGCGCGGGCCAGCACGGCGCCGGAGTTGAAGATATTGAGGCCCTTGTTCTCCATGGCGCCCATGTTGAAATCGTTGACCGCGACGATCATGAAGATGTCCAGGTCGTACTCGCGCCCGTACACCTCTTCGTCCCAGCGCATCGACTTCTTCAGGCTGGTCATGGCGTGCTGGCACTTGTCGATGTTTTCCGGCTCGACATAGATGCGCAGCGCTACGGTGCGCTCGCTCAGGGTGGTGAAGGTGTCTTCGACGCACCACAGGTCGCCGGCCACCAGGGCAAACAGGTAGGCCGGCTTCTTGAACGGGTCTTCCCAGGTCGCCCAGTGCCGGCCGTCTTCGCCGGGGCCGCTGGCAATCGGGTTGCCGTTGGACAACAGCACCGGATAGCTGTGCTGCTCGGCCACCACGGTGGTGGTGAACTTGCTCATCACATCCGGGCGGTCGAGGTAATAGGTGATCTTGCGGAAACCTTCGGCCTCGCACTGGGTGCAGAACATGCTGCCGGACTTGTACAAACCTTCCAGGGCGGTGTTGGTTTCCGGGTGGATCCGGACAGTGGTGTCGACCGTGAAGGCCTGGGCCTTGGGGTGAACGGTCAGGTGACTGTCGTCCAGTTGATAGTCGCCCTGCCCCAGGTCGGCATCGTCGAGCTTGAGCGAGAGCAGTTCCAGGTGCTGGCCATCGAGCACCAGCGGCGGCAGCCCGGCACCGCGCTCGGGGTTGCGGCGCATCACCAGTTGCGCATGGACCAGGCTGTGGTCCTCGAACAACTCGAAGGTCAGGTGCGTCTCATCGATCAGGTACTCGGGCGCCTGATAGTCCTTCAGGTAAATCATCTTCGGTTGTTCGGTGCGCATAGGTCGAATCCTTCTACTGATGCACGGCGAGCTGGTAGGCCGTGTATTTACGAATATTGATCACGCCGGTGTCAAAAATCAGGTACTGGCCCTTGATCCCCAGCAGCGTGCCTTCGGCGATCGGGTTCTTGTCCAGGTTGAAGCTGACGATCTTGGCCGGGTATTGCTCCACCGGATAACGGATCTCGATGGGTTCGACGTCCGCTATGGTCTGGATCGCTTGCAGGCCGAATCGTTCCTGCAACGCCTGCAATCCCTGGGCGCAGCTTTCGAACAGCGAGTCGCGGATCGCCGGTAGGTCCACCGCCACGGCGTCGCCCTTGAGCAAGGCGCGCCAGTTGGTCTTGTCCGCCACCTGGCTACGGAACAGGTCTTCGACAAAACCCGACTGCTGGCGGGTGGCGACCCGCAGGATCGGCAGCGCCTGGCTGGCGCCCTGGTCCAGCCAGCGGGTCGGCAATTGCGTGGCGCGGGTGATGCCGACCTTCACGCCCGAGGAATTGGCCAGGTAGACCACATGATCGGTCATGCAGAACTGCTCGCCCCAGGCCGGGTCGCGGCAGGTGCCCGCCTCGTAATGGCAACGCTCGGGGCTCATGATGCACAGGTCGCACTGGGCCAGTTTGGTCATGCAGGGGTAGCAATAACCCTGGCTGAAGCTGGTCTTGGTCCGGCGTCCACAGTGGGTGCAGTGGATAGCACCGAGGTACTCCAGGCGCACCGTGCTGCCGATCAACGGATTGACCGGCACCTCGACATTGCCCAGGCGAAAGGCGTATTGAACGGTCGGCCCGTCAAGGCGCGCCGACATCTTGCTGATTGCACCGCGGCCAATCTCGATCAATGGATGGCGTCCGACTTGAACAGGATATTCGGCACTTCAGTGGACTTCGAATGGCATTCCTGCGCGCCCATGTAACCAGTGCGCTCCTCTTCGGGCAGGTTCTGGATTTCCCAGGCGATCATCGCCTGCAACGACAGTTCGCGTTGCTCGGCGGTGAGTTTGTTGCCGTCGGCCCATTTACCGATTTCCACCGCCAGTTTCAGGCTCCGGTAGATATCGGGTGTGATGTTCTCGATCATTTCTGCAAAAGACGACATGTTAAGCAATCTCCAATAATGTCGTGGTTTTCCAAGGCAAAGCACGACTGACAGCCGTGTGGATACCCGCTAATTTAGAATTCCCTGGACAGCTTGACCTGGGCCAGCTCTTTTTCCAGGGAGCGCCTGAATATCTGTGGCGCGGTAAAGGTGTATGCGGCAAACCCCAGCCACAACCAGTCAATCACCTGGGCCACCTGCGGGTAGCCCTGGGCCGTCAGGGTGATGACCACCACCCGATAGACCACGAACATGAGCAACAGCACCACAATGGCGCGACTGGCGCTACGCTCGCTCATCCAACTGTTGAAGCGCCACCATGTTCCTAAAAACAGACTGCTGCGGGCCTTGACGGCGGTCAGCAAGTGCAGCGCGGCCCGGTCATTGGCGTTTTCCTGCAAGGCCCAGATGGCGTGCTCACGCGCGCCCTCGACGTCACCTTCGCGCAACAACAGATGCCCAAGCACCACCACGGCCCCGGTATGCCCCGGTTCGGCCTGCAAGGCCTGGCGGGCGAACTGGTGCGCCTTCCCCCAGTCACCGCTGGCACGATAAAACTGGGCCATGGCAACCAGATTTGACGCATCGTCGGGCCCCAGTTCCAGGGCTTTTTCCAACGGCTCGCGGCTTTGCTCCAGACGGCCGGTCAACTGGTAAAGATCGGCCAGGGTGCGGTAATTGACCGGATTGAGCGGTTCCATGTCCAGCAACTGGGTCAAGTGTTCCTGGGCCAGCTTGAACTTGCGCAGGGCAATGGCAACCTGGGCGGCGGCGTAATGGGCGAGCGGCAGTTGTGCATCGGCTGCCAGCGCCAACTGCACCTCGCGCCTGGCAGCATGCACGCGGCGCAGATTGATCAGGCATACCGCCAGCAACGCATGGGCTTCGGCCGAATCCGGATCGCTCGCCAGCAATTGGCGCAGCGCGTCGATAGCACCGTCGTAATGGTCGGCCTGCAAGCGTTGATACGCCAGTTGCAGCAGATAATCGGTATTCATCAGCTCACCACCAGATACCAGAGAGTGGCAGGCACCCACTTGATGACCATGCCCTTGAGCACGAAAGCGCCAACCAGCACGACGGGCAAGCCAAAGCGGTTCAGCACGCCACCGTAGTACTGGTAGATCTCGATGGTCGCATTTTGCTGCATGAACAGCAGATACCCGATGGCAAGTTTCCACACCACCAGGGTCAACAAGGCGTATTGGATCTGCGCCTGGTTCTGAATGTAACCGGCGTCCACCAATTGCAGCAGCACCACGCCGATGACCAGGCTGCCCACCAGGCAAAGGCCGGCCAGCAACCACTCACGTACGCGGGTCGGGCTGCCCACCGCGATGGCGTTGAAGACAAACCACGGCAAGCCGAGCCAGGCGCCCCCCAGCATCAGCCCCAACAACGGCCAAAAAGGCGAGACGGCCCACTTGGCCAGAGCGCCCGGACGCGGTTCGTCTTCAATGCGATAACCACCGTACTGCGCCATCAACGGCCCTTCCCATGTTTGTCGAGGAAGGCCAGCACTTCGTCGTACTGGTTACCTTCATTGGCGTAACGCGCGTAATTGCGCGCCGTGGTCAGCCATTCCAGGGTGGTTGCCCGTACTTCCTTGAGCGCCTGCTTGAAATGTCGGTCGCAGATCGGTTGCTCGCTCGCGCCGCTGATGGACTCTTCGATCGCTTCGTCAGCGGCGGTTTCCACCAACTCACCCAGGTCCGCACCGGAAAAGCCCGAGGTGTTTTTCGCCAGGAAGGCAAAGTCGATGTCCTCGGCCATCGGACGGCCTTGCATCATCAATTTGAGCATGGCTTCCCGGGCCGGCCGGTCCGGCGGCGGCACGAACAGTACCCGGTCAAAACGCCCCGGACGCCTGAAAGCCGAGTCCACCGACCAAGGCACGTTGGTCGCGGCGAGAATCAGTACGCCGTGATTGTCCTTGGTAAAACCGTCCATCTCGGACAAGAACTGACTGACAAGCTTCGAAGACGTCGAATCCCGGGTATTGGAGCGCTTGCCCCCCAAGGCCTCGACCTCGTCGAAAAACATTACCGCCGGCGCCTGGGCACGGGCCTGTTCGAACAGCGCGTGCAACTTGCGCTCGGACTCGCCGATGTACATGTCCAGGACATCGGAAATGGCCACGTTGAAGAACGTCGCCTTGCACTCCCCGGCCGTGGCCCGGGCCAGCATGGTCTTGCCACACCCTGGAGGCCCATAGAGCAACACGCCACCGCCGACCCGCTTGCGAAAGCGCTGGAACAGGCCGGGCTTCTGATATGGCAGGATGATTTTTTTGTGGATGGTTTTCTTCAGCTCGTCCAGGCCACCGATGTCATCGAAGGACAGGACTTCCTTTTCCGGCATCAACAGTCGACGGACCTCGGTCTGGTCCGTGTTGTCATTGGAGATCACGCGCAAGCGCGGACGCCCTTGCGCAGCTGAAAAGTCGGTCACGGATACGTTCAACCGACGCCATAGCGCCATGTCTTCAAGGGCCGGGTTGGCATCCACCGCGGCGCGGTATTCCACCTGGGCCTCCTTCATCTGCTCCAGGGCCGCAAAGGCGCGCGCCCTGAGCATCCGCGCAGCAGGCTCGTCGCCTTCAATCAGGCGAAGGGCCCGTTGCGCCTGGCCCGCGGCGATACATAACCCGGCCGCAGCCATTTTCAAGGCCTGGGCATCGCTCCATTGCTCAAGATCGGCAGGCAGCAACTCAAGCCCGCGCGCGTACTCGCTGCGCTCGACACTGGCGTTGAGCAGCAGTGTCAGCAGCGCGACGTTACCGGGCGCGGCAAGGAGCGCGGCCTCCAGTTGGTCGAACGTCGAATCATCCATGGCACTTCCTCAAAAAATGCGTTCGCGTGACAGACAGCCTCACTGCACCACCTCCGGCCGCTCGACATCGACCCAGACGAACTTGTGCGGATCCAGGCGGGTTTCCTGGTCGAGGCGATAGGCGACCAGCTTGCCGTAAAGCACCGCGCTGTAATCCAGGCAGGCCAGGTTCGGGCGAATGGGCGCGGGCTTGCCGCTGCGCCAATAGTGGCCGACGAACAGCAACGGTTCATGGACGCCATAGCGCAGCAGGTTGTTTTTTTCATCCGGCGACAGCGGTGTGCGGGCCACCGGTTCTGGCAAGGCGTCGGGCTGGAACACGATGTCGCCGTAGGTCTGCGGGTCGTCTTCCCAGAACTTGGTGCGGAAAAACGAACGAGTCAGGCCATCGCCACCGGTCAGCGTCAGGCCGTGGGGCAGGCGCATGTCGGTGCCACGCAGCAAACGATCGAACACCGTGCTGGCAAAACTGCCCGGTTGCGCCGAGGCCTGGAGGAAATGCTCGTCGACACAACCGTCCGGGAACAGGCCGCGCAGCGGTTCGATCAGGTCCGAATCCCAACAGGCATGCACCACCCGGAACCGGCCGGCGTCGACAAACAGCGGCAGCTCATAGAACCACTTGAGAAAGTCATGCCAGTCGCCGGGATGCTGCTCGAACTGGGTCAGGGTCTCGTTGAGCAGGCGAGCATGACGAGGCGTGTGTTCGCGCACGTAGCGCTGGCCGCTGCCGGGCAAAGCCGGTGTGCTCCAGCCCAGGGCGTTGAACTCGTGGTTGCCCATGATGCACAGCGCCTGGCCGGCCACGACCATGTCGTGGACGATGTGCAGCGCCTCGCGAATCCGCGGGCCACGGTCGATGATGTCCCCCAGGAACACAGCCATGCGCGACGGATGCCGCCAGACCCCACCCTGCTTGTGGTAACCGAGTCGGTCCAGCAGGTGTTCCAGGGTCAGGGCGCATCCATGCACGTCACCGATCAAATCGTAACTGCGCGCAGGATCGAGCATCAGTCGCCTCCACCCCCCAACCGGCTGCCCCAGCCGAGCTTGGTCCGGCAGACTTCGTAGTAATTGTGATCCAGCGGATGGATCAGGCGCAGCTTCTGCGCTTTTTTGCTGACGGTGATGGTGTCACCCGGCGCGCAGGTGAAATGGTTCTGGCCGTCACAGGACACTTGCGGGTAGATCTGCATATCCTTGGACACGACGATTTTCAGCTCACTGTTGCCATCGACCACAATCGGTCGCCCAGACAAGGTATGGGGGTACATGGGCACAATCACAATAGCGTCGAGCTTGGGGTGCATGATCGGCCCGCCGGCCGACAGCGCGTAGGCCGTGGAACCGGTCGGGGTCGCGACGATCAGGCCGTCGGCCTTCTGGCTGCAGACGAACTGGCCGTCGATGTACAGCTCGAATTCGATCATGCGCGTGGATTTGCCGGGGTGCAGCACCACGTCATTGAGGGCATCGCCCTGGCCGATGGCCTCGGCGTGACGACGGACCTCGGCTTGCAGCAGGAAGCGGTTTTCCACCAGGTAGTGGCCATCCAGCACCTCGGCGACCTTGGTTTCCAGCTCGTCAGGGCGGATATCGGTGAGGAACCCCAGGCTGCCCCGGTTGATCCCCAGCACCGGGATATTGTGCCGCGCCAGGGCCCGGGCGGCCCCCAGCAGACTGCCGTCGCCGCCGACCACGATCACCATGTCGCAGACCTCGCCCAGCATCTTGCGCGACGACGTCTGCAGGCCATGGCCCGGCAAGACTTCGGCGATGGTATCTTCGAGGATCACATGCAGGTGTCGCTCCAGGAGGAAACGTTTGAGACGGCGAACGGTGTCCAACACCTGCGAACTGCCCAGGCGACCGATGATGCCGATATTGCGAAATTGCTCCATGAGGCTCCTGCGAGGGTCTGCGACGGGCGAAAACCACGATTATGGGCGAAAGCGCTCCATAGACAAAATCCTTTAAGCCTTCGTCGCAGCAGCTATGCTCGCAAAATGATCCTGTTCCCTGAATTGCTGGACTTGCCCCGCCGCCTTCGCCATCCCGAAGTGCGCGACCTCGCGTGGGCGATCATCGCCCCGCCGATGCTCATCGACACGCCCTGGCCCCAGCGCCATCCCCTGGCCGGCAGCGACTGGGTGCAGGCGCCTGATCAGCTGGAGCACTGGCTGCGACAACTGGACCGCGACAGCTACCCGCTGCTGCACTGCCTGTCCCTGGGACGGACGCGACGCCTGGGCCTGTATTACGAAAGGCTGTGGCAGTTTGCCGTGCAGCACGCGCCTGGCATCGAACTGATTGCCGCGAACCTGCCGATCCGCCACGAAGGCCATACGCTGGGCGAACTGGACCTGCTGCTGCGCGATCGTGACGGCATCCATCATCTGGAGTTGGCGATCAAGTTGTACCTCGGCCCGCAGCAAGGGGATGGCCGGGACACCGCGCAGTGGCTCGGGCCGGGCTGCCATGACCGACTCGACCGTAAACTGGCGCATTTGCGCGAGCACCAACTCCCCATCTCAGCCCGCCCGGAAAGCCGCGAGGCCTTGGCAGCATTGGGCATTGAGCCGACCGGCCTCGAGGTGTTCCGCTCCGAGCTCTGGCTCGGCGGCTACCTGCTCTACCCCTGGCCGGGCCACGCCGACCCGCCGACCGGTGCGCATCCCCGGCATTTGCGGGGCAGTTGGCTGCATCAGCGGGATTGGCCTGCATTCGTCGCCCAGCGCCCACCTGGGCGCTGGCAACCCCTGCCCCGCGCCGCCTGGTTGGCCCCGGCGCATTATCCGGCGGAGCAGACCTGGAGCACCGCGCAACTGGACGCCTGGCGACTGGACCTTGACCCGATGGCGCCAGCGCAACTGATGGTGCGCCTGACTGAAAATGCCGAGGGGGAGTGGGAAGAAGCAGAGCGGCTATTCCTGGTGGCCGATCTTTGGCCGGATGTGCCGGGCCAAAACAGCTGAGTTTTGGAGTGTCTGCCAGGGCCTCATCGCGAGCAAGCTCGCTCCCACAGGGGAGCACATTCATAGAGGAGAATGCATTCCAATGTGGGAGCGAGCTTGCTCGCGATGAAGCCAACTCGGTCTAGAGTGACAACCGCACCGCCAGCGCTGCCAATGTCACCAGCAACACCGGCACTGTCAGTACGATCCCGACCTTGAAGTAGTACCCCCAGCCGATCTGGATGTTCTTGCGCTCCAGCACATGCAGCCACAGCAAAGTCGCCAGGCTGCCGATCGGGGTGATTTTCGGGCCCAGGTCGCTGCCGATGACGTTGGCGTAGATCATCGCCTCCTTCACCACCCCGGTGGCCTGGCTGGCATCGATGGACAAGGCGCCGACCAGCACCGTCGGCAAATTGTTCATGGCCGACGAGAGCAACGCCGTCAGCACGCCGGTGCCCATGGCCGCACCCCACACGCCATATTCGGCGAAGCCGTCGAGCCAATGGGCCAGGTAGCCGGTCAACCCGGCGTTGCGCAGGCCATAGACCACCAGGTACATGCCGAGGGAGAAAATCACGATCTGCCAGGGCGCTTCCTTCATCACCTTGCGGGTGGAAATCTTGTGGCCGCGGGCCGCGACAGCCAGCAGCAACGCAGCACAGACCGCGGAAATCGCGCTGATGGGAATCCCCAGCGGCTCCAGCGCAAAGCAGCCCAGCAGCAGGATCACCAGCACCACCCAGCCGGCATAAAACGTTGCCTTGTCGTGGATCGCCGTCGCCGGATCATCCAGTTGAGCGGGGTCGTAGTCGCGCGGGATGTCGCGACGAAAGAACCACAGCAAGATCGCCAGGCTGGCCGCGACACTGACCAGGTTCACCGGCACCATGACCGCCGCGTAGCGGTTGAAGCCAATGCCGAAGAAGTCCGCCGAGACGATGTTCACCAGGTTCGACACCACCAGCGGCAGGCTCGCGCTGTCGGCAATGAAGCCGGCACCCATCACGAATGCCAGGGTCGCCGCCGGGGAAAACCGCAACGCCAGCAGCATCGAAATCACGATGGGCGTCAGGATCAACGCCGCCCCGTCATTGGCAAACAGGGCCGACACCAGCGCGCCCAGCAGCACCATGAACGCAAACAGCTTGCGCCCGCTGCCCTTTCCCCAACGGGCCACGTACAAGGCCGCCCAGGCGAAGAAGCCGGCCTCGTCCAGCAGCAGGCTGATGATGATCAGCGCGACAAACGTACCGGTGGCGTTCCAGATGATCTGCCAGACCAGCGCAATGTCGCCGACCTGCACCACCCCGCTCAACAACGCCAGCAGCGCGCCGAGCGTCGCGCTCCAGCCGACGCCAAGCCCCTTGGGCTGCCAGATCACCAACGTAATGGTCAGCAGGAAAATCAATGACGCGATCAGCATGCGCAACAGCCTTGAAAGAAGGATAGAAAAGAGGAAATCAGCAGCAACGCGCCACCGGACGATCAGCCATGGCACCCAAACGCTCGACATCCGCCATCAGCCACGCCGTGTTGGCCGCCAACGCCTGCGCCAGCAAAGTGCTGACCCAGGCCGGCAACTGCGGATGCAGACGGTAGTAAACCCATTGCCCCTGGCGCCGGTCGCTGAGCAGGCCGGCGTTACGCAACTGCGCCAGGTGCCGGGAAATCTTCGGCTGGCTCAGGCTCAGCGCGGCGGTGAGCTCACAGACACACAACTCGCCTTCACGGGCCACCAGCAGCGCAATGCGCGTACGGGTGTCATCGGCCAGCGCCTTGAAGACATGGACAGGGTTGTGGGAATCAGACATGGCGAAGGAAGGCCTGGATGAGCGAAGGGCGAATATATGGAAATTCGAATATCCAGTAAAGCGGGGATTGGATTGTCGATGCATCCGCGATGAGGGAATGTATCCCACTGTGGGCGCGAGGCCTGTGGGAGCAAGGCCTTGCTCCCACAGAAAGTCACTTCACCACAAAGGTGCCTTGCCTTAAGTCCAGAGGAGCATCAAGCCTTCTTGTGTTGCTCGACCCACTTGCCGTAGGCATTGATGAACGTCTGCAGGAAGGGCCGTACCGACTCCGACAGGTTGCCCGCCTCGTCAAACGCCGTCCCGGCACCGCTCAGGTAGGCTTCCGGCTGCTGCATGCAGGGAACATCAAGGAATACCAGCGACTGGCGCAAATGATGGTTGGCACCAAAACCACCGATGGCGCCCGGCGAAGCACTGATCACCGCGCCCGGCTTGCCACTCAGGCAACTCTGGCCGTAGGGACGCGAGCCGACGTCGATGGCGTTTTTCAGCGGCGCAGGTACCGAGCGGTTGTACTCAGGCGTGACGAACAACAAAGCGTCGGCCGCGCCCACCTGCTGACGGAAAGTGCTGTAGGCTGCCGGAGGGGAAACATCGATGTCTTCGTTGTAGAGCGGCAACTCGCCGATCTCGACGATGTTCAGCTTGAGGTTGGCTGGCGCCAGGTCAGCCAGTGCCAGCGCGACCTTACGGTTGATCGATGCCTTGCGCAGGCTGCCCACTAAAACGGCCACTGTGTAGACATTACTCATGAGAGGCTTCTCGACTATCGGCTCAAAGGAGCCTGTAGTTATAGATGATCGGGGTGACAATTGGACCAGCGGAGCGACGAAAACCTGTCGGCTGGACTATTTTTTTCATGTAGGAAAACTTACCGCGCTTGACCAAGGTCTACAGAACCGCAAATCGAGTGATTTATTTCCAGAGGTTCTAAGCAATGGCAGCAGTACTTGTCGGACAATTTCATGCGCGGGACGCCGAAGGTCGCGTCTACTCAGTGCATGAGTTTCAGGAATCGACCCCGTCGCCCGACGGAAACGGCAAGGAGCCTGTCACCACTTATAAGCTGGCCATCGGTGATCGAGTCAATAAACTCGAAGACGGCAAATTTATGCTGGTGCAATCTCAAATCGAATTGACGCGCGAACCGGAAACGCCACTGCAGGTGCAAACACCCACTGAAACGCAAATAGCTTCATAACCGGCAGTTATGAGCAGAAGTCGTGCCCGGACTTGGGTTAGGATTCAGCCACTCAATGGCTCACCCGCCGAACATGGACTTCTTGCATGCGTTTACGCCACATCGAAGTGATCCAGGCGCTGCTGCAGACCGGTCACCTCGGCACGGCGGCCGAGTGGCTGCAACTGCCGGTGGCGGAGGTCGAGGCGATCCTGCGCGATGCCGAGGCCCAGCTGGGCTTCATGCTGTTTGCCAGCGTGCGCGGGCGCCTGCAGGCCACCCGGGAAACCCTCGAACTGCGCGACGGCATCACGCGGGTGTACGACACCCTCGAACCGGTGCAGCGCCTGGCCAGCAGCCTGAAACACTATCAGGCGCCACCCTTGCGCATTATCTGCACCCCGCCGCTGGCCCAGCAGTTGTTGCCCCAGAGCATTGCCGCCATGCGTCGCCGCCATCCGGATGCGCCGTGCACCCTGCTCAGCCAACCGACCCGCGACATCGTCCACAGCCTGCTGTTGCGTGAAAGCGACCTGGGCCTGAGCTTGCACGACCCCGAACACCCCGACATTCATTGCCAGATGATCGCCCAGGGCAAACTGCAATTGCTGGCACCTCACGGCTGGCTGCAACCACGACAGAAATACATTTCGCTCCAGGACCTGGCGGGCCAGCCGTTGGTAGGCCTGGATGGCCATGACCCGCTGAGCCCTGCCTTCGAGCATAAACTGGCGGCGCTGCGTCCGGCGCCAATGATCCAGATCCGCGTCCAGACCCATCAGATGATGCGTGTCATGGTCGAGGCCGGCGAAGGCCTTGCCATCGTCGACCCGTTCACGGCCTCGGGCGCCAAGGGCAGTGGCCTGGACGTCTGCCCGGTATCACCCGCCATTGCGATCGGTCTCTATGCCCTGAGCCTGAACGGCACGCAGCCCTCACCCGCCGTCCAATCGCTGCTGGAACGGGTTACGGAACAAGCCGAGGCGTTGCTGAGCCACTGATCGACATGCCCAGCGGATCATCGAACAGCCGGTACCAGAACAACGCCACTTCGTCGGTATGCCGGTCAATGCCGCGATAGCGCAGGTGATCGATACCGCCGAGCACGTAGCCGCAACGCTCATAGAGCCGGCAGGCACCCAGATTGTTGTTCTGGGTCTCGAGCATGATGCCCGGCAGTTTTTTCTTGCGACTCCAGAACTGGGCGACATCGAGCAACGCCTTGGCCACCCCGTGGCGACGGGCCGGCGCATGCACCGCCAACTCGTCGATGTGGGCATAGCCGTTCCAGTTGGTACTGACCACCAGATGCCCCACGGGCTGGTCGTCGAGATAAGCCATGAAGATCTCGCTGTCCGGGGCATTGCGGAAGCTGCTGAATTCCTCGGGATCGATGCCATAGCACTTGCGATAGGGAACAATGGGCGTCACCGCCCATTGGTTGACGGGCCGGCCGATCTGCGCCGTCGCGTAGTCGCTGACTTCGAAGCTGAAGTCGCTGCCCCAGATATAGGCGGCAAAGCCGTCATCGACGATGCGCACCGACAACCCGGGGTGTTTGGGATTCATGACCGGTTGCATACTGGGGAAGGTCCTCATTCCTTGAGACAACCAACGGCGTGGTGCCATCCATTGCCCTTGCCTTTCAAATCTTCACACATCAAGCGGGATCCGTAGCCTGCCCGTTACCTCAGGTTAGAAGGTCGTGGCGATTGTGGCGAGAAATGAAACGAAAGAGAGTGACAGTCTTTGTGGGAGCGGGCTTGCTCGCGAATACGGCGGCACCTTTGGCATCGATGCAAACTGACTCACCGCTTTCGCGAGCAAGCCCGCTCCCACAAGGGGTCAGTTCGCCGTAGCCTGCGACTCGGCCAACTGCGTCCACAATGCCGGAGCACCTGCGGACTTGGCGATGGCTTCCAGACGCGCGGCATGTTCGGCCAGGTCGCTTTCGCTGGCGCGGATAATCCGCGATGGCTGGCGGTCAGCGGGCAAACGCCGGATTTCCGTGGCCTGGTTGCCAGAGCCTTCACCGGTACCGTTGCCGTCCGAGGCGTTACCGGCCAGGGACAGGCTGGTCTGGCCGCCGGTCATGGTCAGGTAGACGTCGGCCAGGATCTCGGAGTCGAGCAAGGCGCCGTGCAGTTCACGACCGGAGTTGTCGACGCCGTAGCGCTTGCACAGGGCGTCGAGGCTGTTGCGCTGCCCAGGGTGACGTTCCCGGGCCATCATCAGGGTATCGAGGATGGTGCAATGCTGGGTAATGTCAGCCCGGTCGTGCTGGCCCATCAGGGCGAATTCGTTGTTGATGAACCCGACGTCGAACGCCGCGTTGTGGATGATCAACTGCGCGCCCTGGATGAATTCGAAGAACTCATCGGCCACTTCGGCGAAACGCGGCTTGCCCACCAGAAATTCGTTGGTGATGCCGTGCACGCCGATGGCGCCCTCGTCACTTTCGCGATCCGGTTGCAGGTAAACGTGGAAATGGCGACCGGTCAGGCGCCGGCCGATCAGCTCGACACAACCGATTTCAATAATCCGGTGACCATCGGTCACCGGCATGCCGGTGGTTTCGGTATCCAGTACTACAGATCTGTTGGCCATCAGTGTTCAGCTCTCAGCGGGCAGTCTTGCAAAAGCGCGGATCTTAACACGCTCTTGTGGCAAGGGGATTTACCTGGGAGCCAGGCTGGTGGAAGCAAGTGATGAGCGAAAGCAAACACTGTGGGAGCAAAGCTTGCTCGCGATGAAGATCACGCGGTCTTTCAGGAAAACCGGGGCGCCTGTGTCGCGAGCAAGCTTTGCTCCCACACAAGCGCCTCGTCACAGGAGGGTACATCCGGCTGAATCAGGCCTGCTTGTAGCCCCGAACCTCATCGACCCCACGATTGGCCAACTGGTCGGCCCGTTCGTTGCCGTGGTGGCCGATGTGGCCGCGCACCCATTTCCAGGTGACGTTGTGGCGGCTGACCTGTTCATCCAGCAGCTTCCAGAGGTCGGCGTTTTTCACCGGTTCCTTCGCCGCCGTCTTCCAGCCACGTTTCTTCCAGTTCGCCATCCACTCGTTGATGCCCTTCATGACGTACTGCGAGTCGGTCACCAGCAACACATCGCAAGGCCGCTTGAGCTCTTCCAGGCCACGGATGGCGCCCATCAGCTCCATGCGATTGTTGGTGGTATTGGTTTCGCCGCCCCAGAGTTCCTTCTCCACGCCCTTGCACACCAGCAACGCGCCCCAGCCGCCTGGACCGGGGTTGCCCTTGCAGGCGCCATCAGTGAAGAGTTCTACGCTATCGCTCATGCCAATCTATCCAAAAAAATGCAAAGGCCCGCCGATCGGGCCCGACAACACCCGCAGCCCAATGCCGGCAAGAACCATCGAAAAAGGTTACGGCTCGATATGGCGACGATTGACCTTGGCCATTGGCAAGGGAATCAGCTTGCCCATCGGCTCGCGTCGCGCCTGGCGCACCGGGCGCAGCCCGACCGCGATCTTGCGTGCCACCAACAGGTAGAAACCGCCGCCGGACAGCTGCCAGTCACCGGCCTTGCGCTCCCAGCCGGCCAGGCGCGCCTGCCACTTGGGCGACGCAAGCGGCGGACGATAGCACCCGAAGCGGCGTTTCTCCAGCGCAAAGCCCAGCAGGTTCAGCCAGTCGCCGACCCTCGACGCCGAGATGCAGCGGGCCTGGCGCAAGGCGTCGTGGGCAAACACATGACGCAAGCCCCAAGCGCTCCAGGGATTGATGCCGATGATCAACAGGTGCCCACCGGGGCGCACGCTGCTGGCGGCTTCACGCAACAGACCGTGGGGCGACAGGCAGAAATCCAGGCCGTGCTGCATGAGCACCACGTCGGCGGCATGCTCGCTCAACGGCCAGGCCTGCTCTTCGCAAACGATTTCCACCCCGGGCAACGGCGCTCCCAGGCGCACGTTGCGCTGGACTTGCGGTGCCGACGGCGGCGTTTGCGCCGAAGGCCCGTAGTGCACCAGGTAGCCGCCGAAGAACCGGCCCAACTCGTCTTCGAGCATGTGCCGTTCTTCTTCCAGCAAAAATTGCCCGACAGGGCCGGACAGCCATTCACGGGCGGCGCTGATCAACGCCAGCCAGTCAGGATCAGCCTGAGCGAACGCTTCATCGGTCATTGCATTCTCCAACGCGTCAGGAAGTTCTAAGATGCGCCTTTGTTTTCCGCTTGGCGAATTCCACGATGATACAGATCAGTGCCCTGCCCGCATTCACCGATAACTACATCTGGTTGTTACAGGACCACGCCACCCAGCGCTGCGCCGTGGTCGACCCGGGTGACGCCGCGCCGGTGCAGGCCTGGCTCGAGACCCATCCGGGCTGGGTCCTGAGCGACATCCTGATCACCCACCATCACCATGATCATGTCGGCGGCGTCCAGGCGCTGAAGAATGCGACGAACGCCACCGTTTACGGTCCGGCCAGCGAAAACATCCCGGCGCGGGACAAGGCCCTGCATGATAACGACAAGGTCAGCGTGCTCGGCTGGGACTTCGATGTCTATGCCGTGCCTGGCCATACCCTGGGGCACATCGCCTACTACCATCACGGCCTGCTGTTCTGTGGCGACACCCTGTTCGCCGCCGGTTGCGGCCGGCTCTTCGAAGGCACGCCTGCGCAAATGCACCATTCGCTCAGTCGCCTCGCCGCCCTGCCTGAAGATACGCTGGTCTACTGCACCCATGAATATACCCTCAGCAACCTGAAGTTCGCCGCCGCCGTGGAGCCCGGCAACCCGGACGTCGCCGCCCGCCTGGAAAAAGTCAGCCAGCAACGCAGCGAAGGCATCATGACGCTACCCTCGACCCTGGCCCTGGAAAAACTCACCAACCCGTTCCTGCGCACGACTGAAACATCTGTTAAACAAAAAGCAGACGAACGGAACGGCCAGCGAAACCAGACGCCGAGTGAGGTTTTTGCGGCCTTGAGGGCTTGGAAAGATACGTTCTAAGGCAGCTATCGATTGATACAAAAATTCTGAAAGGTTGACCTGTTGGGGTGCGCTTCCTAGAATCGGCCGACATTTTTGCCCGGAACTTACTTCCAGCCAATGTCGTCATCTATACGCAGGTCCGTCCAGTCAGACACATTGACCCGCTTGGCTCAAGCCATTGCGGTGGCCGTGTCCGCCACATTGGCGGGCTGCCAGAGCACGAGCCAGCTGCCGCAGACCGACGCGGCGCACACGCCGAATATCGCCGCTCGCGCCAAACAGAAGCCGGTATGGCTCAGTGAGAAACCCAGCCCTCAAGTACCCCAGGACGTCTGGGAGCGCATGCGCCAGGGTTTCCAGCTGCAGGAAACGGCCGGCGTCAATCCACGTATCGAGCAACAGCGCCTGTGGTTCGCCAGCAACCCTTCCTTCATGGAAAACGCCGGTGAGCGTGGCAGCCTGTACATCCATTACATCGTCGAACGCCTCGAAGAGCGCAACATGCCGCTGGAGCTGGCGTTGCTGCCGGTGATCGAGAGTGCCTACAACCCCATGGCCTATTCCCGGGCCAACGCAGTGGGCCTGTGGCAATTCATCCCGTCCACGGGGCGTTACTTCAACCTGCGCCAGACCCGCTTCTATGACGGGCGTCGCGATATCACCGCCTCCACCACGGCCGCCCTGGACTACCTGACGCGCCTGCACGACATGTTCAACGGCGACTGGTTGCTGGCGCTGGCCGCCTACAACGCCGGCGAGGGTACGGTCAGCCGCGCCATCGAGCGCAACGAGAAGCTTGGCCTGCCCACCGACTACTGGAACCTGCCGCTGCCCAGCGAAACCCAGGCCTATGTGCCGAAGTTGCTGGCGCTGTCCCAGGTGGTGCTCTCGCCCGATGCCTATGGCGTGAACCTCAACCCGATCGCCAACGAACCCTATTTCCAGGTCGTCGAGATCAACCAGCGCATGGACCTGTCCAAGGTCGCGGCGGTGGCCAACATCGACGAAGACGAGCTGTTCCAGCTCAACCCGGCCTTCAAGCAGCGCACCACCATCGACGGCCCCCAGCACCTGCTGGTGCCCACGTCCAAGGCCCAGTTGCTGACCGCCAGCCTGTCGACCATGCGCCCCGAAGAGCTGATCAGCCAGCGCTCGCTCAAGCCGGTGTTCGAGACAGCCGACGACAGCGACGTGGAAGGCGCCCGGCGAACCTACCGTGTCAAGCGCGGCGAAAACCTCGCCCAGATCGCCAAGGCCAACAACGTCCAGACCAAAGACTTGCAACGCTGGAACAAACTCAGCGGCAACAAGCTCAAGGTCGGCCAGACCCTGGTGATGCAGGACGCCAAGGCCAGCAAGACCACCGGCAAGCGCATCAGTACCGTGGTGGCCGCCAATAGCAAGGACCAGAAGAAGCAGACCCAATACAAGGTCAAGCAAGGTGATTCGCTGTACGTGGTCGCCAAGCGCTTCAACGTGGAAATGCAGCACCTCAAGCGCTGGAACCCGCGGATGGGCAAGGCACTCAAGCCTGGACAGATGCTGACGGTCTACTCCCCGCACTGAGGTGACCGGGGAGCTTTGTGTGGTGAGGGAACTCATCTGTGGGGGCAAGCCTTGCTCCCACAGGTATCCGCTTAGCTGACTGGCATCCCCGCTAAACCCCGCCTTTTTCCTGCCGATACAAGCTGTTACTGTACAGGCCATAAAAGCCCAAGCCGCCTGGATCGGATCTCAGACTTGATACGTCCCCTCCTCTTGCTCCTGATCAGCCTGGCCTTGAGCTCTCCCGCCAGCGCAGCCATCAGCGAAAGCCATGGCTATGCGCAGTTCGGCACGCTCAAGTACCCGGCCAGATTCACCCACTTCGACTGGGTCAACCCGCAAGCGCCCAAGGGCGGTGTCTTGCGAGTCATGGCATTCGGCACCTTCGATACGCTCAACCCCTACACGTTCAAGGGCAGCAGCCCGGTTTCCACACCCAATTTCCTGCAATACGGCATCAATGAGCTGAACGAACCACTGATGGTCGGCACCGGCCAGTACGCGCCGTCCGGTGATGAACCGACGTCGAGCTACGGCCTGATCGCCCAGTCGGTGGAATACAGCGAAGACCGCAGTTGGGTGGTGTTCAACCTGCGCCCCGAAGCGCGGTTTCACGATGGCGTGCCCATCACCGCCTATGACGTGGCGTTCTCCTACAGGACGCTGCTCAAGGACGGTCACCCGCAATACCGCACCAACCTGCAGGAAGTGCTGCGTGTCGACATTCTCAATCCACTGAGAATCCGCTTTGTCTTCAAGCGCGCGGGCAATCCGCTGCTGATCCTGCGCCTGGGTGAACTGCCGGTGTT
This sequence comes from Pseudomonas sp. A-RE-22, assembly GCF_019956035.1. Classification (NCBI taxonomy): domain Bacteria; kingdom Pseudomonadati; phylum Pseudomonadota; class Gammaproteobacteria; order Pseudomonadales; family Pseudomonadaceae; genus Pseudomonas; species Pseudomonas sp. A-RE-22. Next base: position 56,953 of record NZ_JAHBCZ010000005.1, on the reverse strand, counting down.
GCCCCAGCATTACTGGAAAGGCCGCGATTTCAAGGCAACGACCTTCGAACCGCCCCTGGGCAGCGGGCCGTATCGCATCACCAAAGTGCAACCAGGCCGCCAACTGGTGTTCGAACGGGTCAAGGATTACTGGGGCAAGGACCTGCCGGTCAATCGTGGCAAGTACAACTACGACCGCATGGACGTGGAGTTCTATCGTGACAGCGAAGTTGCCTTCGAAGCCTTCAAGGCCGGCGAGTTCGACATCTACATCGAACACCAGGCCAAGAACTGGGCCAACGGCTATGACTTTCCGGCGATCAAGCGCGGCGACGTGATCAAGGCGCAGATTCCCCACCAGATCCCGACCCAGACCCAGGGCCTGTTCATGAACACCCGACGCGGCACGTTTGCCGAGGTCAAGGTACGTGAAGCCCTGGGGCTGATGTTCGATTTCGAGTGGACCAACCGCACCCTGTTCAGCGGCGCCTACAAGCGCACCCTCAGTTATTACCCCAACAGCGAGTTTTCCGCCACCGGCCTGCCGGTGGGCCATGAATGGCTGCTGCTCAAGCCATACCGGGAACAATTGCCGCCCAAACTGCTCACCGAACCCTTCAGCTTGCCCAAGACCGACGGTCGCGGCATCCCCCGGGAAACCCTGCGCAAAGCCCTGGGGTTATTGAAGGAAGCCGGTTGGAGCCTCAACGGCCAACGCCTGCTGAACGCCGACAGCCAGCCCCTGAGCTTCGAAATCCTGCTGGTGAACCCGAACCTGGAGCGCATCCTGCAACCCTACGTCGAGAACCTCGCCAGCATCGGCATCCAGGCCCGGCTGCGCACGGTGGACCGCGCCCAGTACAAGCAGCGCCTGGACCAGTTCGACTTCGACATGATCCTGCTGACCTTGAACCAGACCCTCAGCCCGGGCCTCGAGCAATGGCAGTACTTCCACTCCAGCCAGGTCGGGGTCAAGGGCAGCAAGAACTACGCCGGGATCGCCAACCCTGTGGTCGATCATCTGCTGGAAAAGCTGCTCGCCGCCCAGACCCGCGACGAACAGGTCGCCGCCGGCAAGGCCCTGGATCGCGTGCTGCTGTGGCAGCATTACTGCATTCCCAACTGGTATCTCAATTATCATCGCCTGGCGTACCGCAACCGGTTCGCCTTCGTCACCACGCCGCCCTACACCCTGGGCCTGAGCGCATGGTGGCTGAAATCTTCGGAGAAAGATCAATGAAGCCTCTACGTGCCCTGCTCCTGCAGGCCAGCAGCCTGTTATTCGCCGGGCTGGCTTGTGCCGCGCCGCAGCATGCCGTGACCTTGTACAACGAGCCGCCGAAGTATCCGGCGAACTTTCAGCATTTCGACTACGTCAACCCGGACGCGCCCAAAGGCGGGATCTTCCGCCAGGGCGGTTTTGGCGGCTTCGACAGCCTCAACCCGTTCATCAGCAAAGGTGTACCGGCCGACGACATCGGCCTGATCTACGACACCCTGGCCAAGCAGGGCCTGGACGAACCGTTCACCGAATATGGCCTGATCGCCGAAAAAATCGAGAAAGCCCCGGACAATGGCTGGGTACGTTTCTACCTGCGTCCCGAAGCCCGTTTCAACGATGGTCATCCGGTGCGCGCCGAGGACGTGGTCTTCAGCTTCCAGACCCTGACCAAGGACGGCGCGCCGATGTTTCGTGGTTATTACAGCGACGTCGCCGACGTCATCGCCGAAGACCCGCTCAAGGTTTTGTTCAAGTTCAAGCATACTAACAATCGTGAGCTGCCGTTGATCCTCGGCCAACTGCCGGTATTGCCGAAACACTGGTGGGCCGAGCGCGACTTCAGCAAGGGCAACCTGGAGATCCCCCTCGGCAGCGGTCCCTACAAGGTCGCCGAAGTGAAGGCCGGACGCTCGATCCGTTATGAGCGGGTGAAGGATTACTGGGGCAAGGACCTGCCGGTCAATCGCGGCTTCTATAATTTCGACGTACTGACTACCGACTACTACCGCGACAACACCGTCGCGGTCGAGGCCTTGAAAGCCGGTCAGTTCGATTTCTGGCTGGAGATGACCGCCAAGAACTGGGCCAATGCCTACAACATCCCGGCCGTGACCGAAGGCCGGTTGATCAAGGAGCAGATCCCCAACGGCAACCCCACCGGCATGCAAGGCTTTGTCTACAACCTGCGCCGGCCGATCTTCCAGGACATACGGGTGCGCAAGGCCTTGAGCCTGCTGCTGGACTTCGAGTGGACCAACAAGCAACTGTTCAACGGCGCCTACGCCCGCACCCGCAGCTATTTCGAGAATTCGGAAATGGCCGCCACCGGCCTGCCCGGCGAAGACGAGTTGAAGATCCTCGAGCCCCTGCGCGGCAAGATTCCCGAACAGGTCTTCACTGACGCCTTCCAGCCATCGATGTGCGACGGCAGCGGCATGATCCGCGACCAGCAGCGCAAGGCCTACCAATTGCTGCAAGAGGCCGGCTGGCGCATCGTCGACGACAAGATGGTCGATGCCCAGGGCAAACCGGTGGTGCTGGAGTTCCTGCTGGCCCAGACCGAGTTCGAACGGGTGCTGCTGCCGTTCAAGCGCAACCTGAGCGACCTGGGCATCGACCTGGTGATCCGCCGCGTGGACGTGTCCCAGTACATCAACCGCGTGCGTTCCCGGGACTTCGACCTGGTGGTGGGCAGCTTCCCGCAATCCAGTTCGCCGGGTAACGAACAACGCGAGTTCTGGATGTCCGCCGCCGCCGACAAGCCCGGCAGCCGCAACACCATGGGCCTGAAAGATCCGGCCGTGGACCAGTTGGTGGAACAACTGATCAACGCCGATTCGCGCAAGAGCCTGGTGGCCCACGCCCGTGCGCTGGACCGGGTCTTGCAATGGGGCTACTACGTGATCCCGAACTGGCACATCAAGACCTGGCGCGTGGCCTACTGGAACCACATCGGCCATCCGAAAATCACGCCCACCTATGACATCGGCACCACCACCTGGTGGGTCAAGCCGGAGGTCAAGCCGGCCGATGAAGTAGAGAAGCAGGTCATCGAGCAGCAAATCGCCGCCCCTGCGAGCGTGGAGTAACGAAATGCTGGCTTATATTTTTCGGCGACTGCTGCTGATCATCCCGACCCTGTTCGGCATTCTGCTGATCAACTTCGTCATCATCCAGGCCGCACCCGGCGGGCCGGTGGAACAGATGATCGCCAAGCTCGAGGGCTTCGAGGGCGCCACCAGCCGCATTGCCGGCGGCGGTGCCGAAGTGTCGGTGGCAGGCTCCTCCTACCGCGGCGCCCAGGGCCTGGACCCGGGGCTGGTCAAGGAAATCGAGCGCATGTACGGCTTCGACAAGTCGGCACCCGAACGCCTGTGGATCATGATCAAGAACTACGCCCACCTGGACTTCGGCGACAGTTTCTTCCGCGACGCCAAGGTCATCGACCTGATCAAGGAAAAGATGCCGGTGTCCATCTCCCTGGGGTTGTGGAGCACGCTGATCATGTACCTGGTGTCGATCCCGCTAGGGATCGCCAAGGCGACGCGGCACGGCAGCCATTTCGATGTCTGGACCAGCTCGGCCATCATCGTCGGCTACGCGATCCCGTCATTCCTGTTCGCCATCCTGCTGATCGTGGTGTTTGCCGGCGGCAGCTATTTCGACTGGTTCCCGTTGCGCGGGCTGACCTCCAACAATTTCGACGAATTGAGCATGGGCGGCAAGATCCTCGATTACTTCTGGCACCTGGCCTTGCCCGTCACCGCCCTGGTGATCGGTAACTTCGCCACCATGACCCTGCTGACCAAGAACAGCTTCCTCGACGAAATCAACAAGCAATACGTGGTCACCGCCAAGGCCAAGGGCCTGACCCGCCATCGAGTGCTCTACGGCCACGTATTCCGCAATGCCATGCTGCTGGTGATCGCCGGCTTCCCTTCGGCATTCATCGGGATTTTCTTTACCGGCTCCCTGCTGGTGGAAGTGATCTTCTCCCTCGACGGCCTGGGCCTGATGAGTTTCGAAGCGGCCATCAACCGCGACTACCCGGTGGTGTTCGGCACCCTGTTCATCTTCACCTTGCTGGGGCTGGTGGTGAAGCTGATCGGCGATCTGACCTACACCTTTGTCGATCCACGCATCGACTTCGAAAGCCGGGAGCATTGAGATGAACCTGTCCCCTCTCAATCGCCGCCGCTTCGAACTGTTCAAGGCCAACAAGCGTGGCTGGTGGTCCCTGTGGCTGTTCCTGATCCTGTTCGGGCTGAGCCTGGGCGCCGAGCTGATCGCCAACGACAAGCCGCTGGTGGTGCATTACGACAACGGCTGGTACTTCCCGGCCCTCAAGCGCTACCCGGAAACCACGTTCGGCGGCGAATTCCCGCTGGAAGCCAACTACAAGAGCCCCTATATCCGCGAACTGCTGGCGGCCAAGGACGCCTGGGTGCTGTGGGCACCGATTCCGTTCAGCTACCAGAGCATCAACTACGACCTGAAGGTCCCGGCCCCGGCGCCGCCCTCTTCCGTGAACTGGCTGGGCACTGACGACCAGGGTCGCGATGTCCTGGCCCGGGTCATCTATGGCTTCCGCATCTCGGTCCTGTTTGCCCTGACGCTGACCGTGCTCAGCTCGATCATCGGCGTGATCGCCGGCGCCCTGCAGGGCTTCTATGGCGGTTGGGTGGACCTGGCCGGCCAACGATTCCTGGAAATCTGGTCCGGGTTGCCGGTGCTGTACCTGCTGATCATCCTGGCCAGTTTCGTCCAGCCCAACTTCTGGTGGCTGCTGGGCATCATGCTGCTGTTTTCCTGGATGAGCCTGGTGGATGTGGTCCGTGCCGAGTTCCTGCGCGGGCGCAACCTGGAATACGTGCGTGCTGCCCGGGCGCTGGGCATGCAGAACGGCGCGATCATGTTCCGCCACATCCTGCCCAACGCCATGGTCTCGACCATGACGTTCATGCCGTTCATCCTCACCGGCGCCATCGGCACCCTCACCGCCCTGGATTTCCTCGGCTTCGGCCTGCCGCCAGGCGCGCCGTCCCTCGGCGAGCTGGTGGCCCAGGGCAAATCCAACCTCCAGGCGCCATGGCTGGGCATCAGCGCGTTCGCCGTGCTGGCCCTGATGTTGAGCCTGTTGGTGTTCATCGGCGAGTCCGCTCGCGATGCCTTCGATCCGAGGAAGTGAAATGAACCAGGATAATCTGATCGAAGTGCGCGACCTGGCGGTGGAGTTCATTGTCGGCGAACGCCGCCAGCGCGTGGTCGAGGGGGTCAGCTTCGATATCAAGCGCGGCGAAACCCTGGCCCTGGTGGGTGAAAGCGGCTCGGGCAAATCGGTTACCGCCCATTCGATCCTGCGGTTGCTGCCTTACCCGCTGGCCCATCACCCCACCGGGACCATCCAGTACGCTGGCCAGAATTTGCTGGGTTTGAAGGAAAAAACCATCCGTCATATCCGTGGCAACCGGATCGCGATGATCTTCCAGGAGCCGATGACGTCCCTCAACCCGCTGCATTCCATTGAAAAACAGATCAATGAAGTGCTCGGCATCCACAAGGGCCTGAGCGGCAAGGTCGCGACCCGCCGGACCCTTGAGTTGCTGGAGCTGGTCGGCATTCCCGAGCCCCACAAGCGCCTCAAGGCCCTGCCCCACGAGCTGTCCGGCGGCCAGCGCCAGCGGGTGATGATCGCCATGGCCCTGGCCAACGAGCCGGAACTGCTGATTGCCGACGAGCCGACCACCGCACTGGACGTCACCGTCCAGCTGAAAATCCTCCAATTACTCAAGGAATTGCAGGCGCGATTGGGCATGTCGCTGCTGCTGATCAGCCACGATTTGAACCTGGTGCGAAGAATTGCGCATCGCGTATGTGTCATGCAGCGCGGTTGCATCGTCGAACAGGCATCGTGCGAAGAGTTGTTCCGGGCACCGCAGCATCCGTACACTCGGGAACTGCTGGGCGCTGAACCCAGCGGCACCCCGGCGAGCAACGTCGTCGGCCCGCCGCTGTTGCAGGTCGAGGACCTGAAAGTCTGGTTCCCGATCAAGAAAGGCCTGTTCAAGCGCACGGTAGACTACATCAAGGCCGTGGACGGTATCCGCTTCAGCCTGCCCCAGGGCCAGACCCTGGGCATCGTCGGCGAAAGCGGTTCCGGCAAATCCACCCTGGGGCTGGCAATCCTGCGGTTGATCGGCAGCCAGGGCGGGATCCGTTTCGAAGGCAAGCAGCTGGATAGCCTGACGCAGCAACAAGTCCGGCCGCTACGCCGGGAGATGCAAGTGGTGTTTCAGGACCCGTTCGGTAGCCTGAGCCCACGGATGTGTGTGAGCCAGATCGTTGGCGAAGGCCTGCGGATCCACAAGATCGGCACCGAAGCCGAACAGGAACAAGCGATAATCGCGGCATTGAAGGAGGTAGGCCTGGACCCGGAAACCCGGAACCGCTACCCCCATGAATTTTCCGGAGGGCAACGGCAGCGTATCGCCATTGCCCGGGCCCTGGTGCTCAAGCCGGCGTTGATTCTGCTGGATGAACCGACGTCGGCCCTGGACCGTACCGTGCAACGCCAAGTGGTGGAGCTGTTGCGGTCGTTGCAAACCAAGTACAACCTGACGTACCTGTTTATCAGCCATGACCTGGCTGTCGTCAAAGCGCTGAGCCACCAGTTGATGGTGGTCAAGCATGGCCAAGTGGTCGAACAAGGTGATGCCCGCAGCATATTCGCCGCGCCGCAGCACCCCTATACACAGCAGTTGCTGGAGGCCGCCTTCCTGGCCCCAACAACTGCCGAATAACCTGAAAGAGGAGCAACACATGGGTTTTCTCGCCGGTAAGCGCGTACTGATCGTCGGTGTCGCCAGCAAGCTGTCCATCGCATCCGGCATCGCCGCCGCCATGCATCGCGAGGGCGCTGAGCTTGCCTTCACTTATCAGAACGACAAACTCAAGGGTCGTGTCGAAGAGTTCGCACAAGGCTGGGGTTCGAGCCCTGAGCTGTGCTTCCCGTGCGACGTGGCCAGCGATGAAGAAATCGCCAAGGTCTTCGAAGAACTGAGCAAGAAGTGGGATGGCCTGGACTGCATCGTGCACTCCGTGGGCTTCGCCCCGGGCGACCAACTGGACGGCGACTTCACCGAAGCCACCACCCGCGAAGGTTTCCGCATTGCCCACGACATCAGCGCCTACAGCTTCGTGGCCCTGGCCAAGGCCGGTCGCGAAATGATGAAAGGCCGCAACGGCAGCCTGCTGACCCTGTCGTACCTGGGCGCCGAGCGCACCATGCCGAACTACAACGTCATGGGTATGGCCAAGGCTTCGCTGGAAGCCGGCGTCCGTTACCTGGCCGGCTCCCTGGGCCCGGACGGCACCCGCGTCAACTGCGTATCGGCAGGCCCGATCCGCACCCTCGCCGCTTCCGGCATCAAGAACTTCCGCAAGATGCTGGCCGCCAACGAAGCGCAAACCCCGCTGCGTCGCAACGTCACCATCGAAGAAGTCGGCAACGCCGGCGCCTTCCTGTGCTCGGACCTGGCGTCGGGCATCAGCGGTGAAATCATGTACGTGGACGGCGGCTTCAACACCACCGCCATGGGCAACATCGAAGAGTAATCTTCACGTTGCAGCAAAAACGCCGCTTGTCCTGGAAAGGCCATGCGGCGTTTTTTTATGCCCACTGCAACCCCCCCTGTGGGAGCGAGCTTGCTCGCGATGGCGGTGGGTCTGCTGGCATTGATATTGACTGTGCCGACGCCTTCGCGAGCAAGCTCGCTCCCACAGGGATCAGCCTGTGCTAGCTGCGTAGCGCCTGTTTCTGTGTGTACATCGCCGCATCCGCGTCCGCCAGTAGCAGGTCGATCGACTGATGACGCTGGGGGTCGTACTCGATCTGGCCGACACTGAAACGAATGTCATAGCCACGCTGCAACATCGCATTGCGCTCATCGAGGATTTCCTGGAGCCGCGCCATGATTGCCGCTATCTCGACATGGGAAGAACCGGTGAGCAACGCCACGAATTCGTCACCGCCCAGGCGGCCGATCACATCACTTTCGCGAAAGGCGATACGCAGCACATCGGCGAACGTTTTCAGCGCGTTGTCGCCCTCGGCGTGCCCATAACGGTCGTTGATCGGCTTGAAGTCGTTGAGATCGAAGAACAGCAGCGTCGCCGGTCGCGACAAGCGATCACACACATTCAACGCATGCTGGGCCAACATCCTGAAGCCACGCCGATTGGACAGCAGCGTCAGCTCGTCCATGCTCGCCATCTGCACCGCGACCATTTCCTGCTCGGCCATGCGGGCCAAGTCGCGCAACAGTTCGCGCTCTTCGTCATTGAGCTTGCGCGGCTTGGTGTCGAGCAGGCACAACGTGCCGAGCTTGCTGCCGTCCTCCATCCCCAGCGGATGCCCCGCATAGAAGCGAATGCCAGGCTTGTCCGTGACCAGTGGGTTGTCGTGGAAGCGCTCATCCTGTTCCGCGTCGCAGATCTCCAGGATCTGATCCTGCAAAATCGCATGCCCACAGAAGGAAATCTCCCGCGAGGTTTCGCTGGCGTCCAGGCCGGCGCTGGACTTGAACCACTGCCGATTGGCGTCCACCAGCGACACCAGCGCGATGGGCACGTCAAACAGGCGTCGGGCAAGGCGGGTCAGGCGGTCAAACCGCTCTTCGGGTGCGGTATCAAGCAGCTTGAGCGAGTGCAGATTCTTGAGGCGAGCGGCTTCGTCGTCCGGTTGGCGTGGCGCAAGCATCGGAAACTCCATTGGCAGGACTTCATGAAGTCTAGTCCAGGACCCCAGCCCTTCAAACCGAACGGGCTAAATCCGACGGGCATTTACCGGTCAGGACTAATACACTGCCACTCAGGTTCAAGACGAGGACGCTGACCGATGAAGCACGCCCCCCATGACGACGCCCCACGCTTCTGGCGCGACGCGGCCCTGCCCTTCATCGAAGCCCGGGCCATCGGCGATGGACGCAAGGTCTGCTATTCGCGCCATTCCCATGACCACTTTTCCATCGGCGCGATCACCGCCGGGCGCAGCACCTACGTTCACGAACGCTCGAATTTCCAGGTGGAAAGCGGCACGGTGGTGCTGATGAACCCGGGCGACGTCCACGCGTGCAACCCGATCGACGATCAGCCGTGGTCCTACGTGATGTTGTACGTCGACACCCAGTGGCTCAGAGACTTGCAGCGCCGTATCGGCTTTGACGAAAGCCTGGATTTCCAGGGCTTCGCCACCACGCACAGCCGCGATGTGGAGCTGTTTGCCGCATTGGGAAGGTTGTATGAGCAATTGGTGGATGAGCAGCTCGACACGCACCACAAGCACGCCGCCGCCGAGGCATTTTTTATCGACCTGCAACAACGGCTCAACCCTGCCGGTCGCCCGGACCGGGGCAGTCATCCAGGCCTCATGCGTGCGGCGCAGTTTATCCACGACCATTGCAGCGAAGCCTTGAAGCTGGAAGACATCTGCACCGCCGCGCAACTGTCGCCGTCCTACCTGAGCCGAGCCTTCAAGCGCCATTACGGGATGACGCCCCACGCCTTCCTGGTCAACCGCCGGATCCAGTTTGCCCGGCGCCAATTGCGCGAAGGCAAGCTGATCGCCGACGTGGCGCTGGACAGCGGGTTTGCCGACCAGGCGCATTTCCAGCGTGCCTTCAAGCAACACCTGGCGGCTACGCCCGGGCAATATCGCGGCTGATACCGCACCACCTGACCGCAAGGACGGGTTGGCTCAAGGCAACAACAGATACACCGCACTGGCCACCAACAACCCCGCCATCGTCCGATTGAACAGGCGCATGGTCGCCGGATTACCCAACCAGGTGCGCAGGAAACTCCCGGCGTAGGCCCAGCAGCCCACCGAGACGTAGCAGATCACCAGGTAGATCGCCGCAAACTGCCACACCAGCCGCGCCTCGCCATCGGCCACGAACGCCCCCATTCCCGCCACGCAGGCCAGCCACGCCTTGGGGTTTAGCCATTGCATCAGCGCGCCATAGAACATCGAAGGCGCTCGCCCCTCGTCCTCGGCGCCCAGGTGCCCGTTATCCATCGCCAGTTTCCAGGCCATGAACAACAAAAACGCCACGCCGCCCAGTTGCACCACCCGTGTGAGGCCAGGCCAGCGTTGCAACACTTCATGCAACCCCAGCCCCATCAGCACCAGCAGCAAGACAAACCCCAGGGTTGCACCGCCCACATGGCGCAACGTCGCACGAAACCCGTACCGCGCCCCGGAGCTGAGGGCGACGATATTGACCGGGCCGGGTGTAATGGAGGCGACCAGGGCAAACGCCGCCATGGAAAGAATCAAACTCATCGCATACCTTCTTCATATCTGTGAGGTGGCGATCAAGGTAAATTGCCAATCGCGGGCGGTATTGAACAAAACTGCCCAAGGGGCTACCCATCAGCCCGCCACAAAAACAATACTGTGCGGCTCATTCATTCAGGCGTGTTCTATGTCCATTGCGGTTGTGCGGTTTATTGGCTTCATCCTCGGTATTTTCCTGATCACCCTGGCTGCCAGCATGGCAATCCCGCTTTTGACGCTGGTGATGTACGAGCGCAACGATGACCTCTCGGCGTTTTTGTGGTCGAGCCTGATCACCTTCGTCTGCGGCGTCGCGCTGGTGGCGCGCGGTCGGCCTGCACACACCCAGATGCGCCCGCGGGACATGTATCTGCTGACCACCGCCAGTTGGGTCATCGTCTGCAGCTTCGCCGCCCTGCCCATGGTGTTCATCCAGCACATCAGCTACACCGATGCCTTTTTCGAAACCATGTCCGGCATCACCACCACCGGCTCGACCATCCTTACCGGCCTGGACACGGCCTCCCCCGGCCTGTTGATCTGGCGCTCGATGCTGCACTGGCTCGGCGGGATCGGCTTTATCGGCATGGCCGTGGCGATCCTGCCACTGCTACGGGTCGGCGGTATGCGGCTGTTCCAGACCGAGTCGTCGGACTGGTCGGAGAAAGTCACGCCGCGCTCCCATGTCGCGGCGAACTACATCCTGTGGATCTATGTCGGCTTGACCGCCCTCGCCACCCTGGCCTTGTGGCTGGCCGGCATGACGCCCTTCGAAGCGATCAACCACGCGATGTCATTGATTTCCACAGGCGGCTTCTCCACCTCAGATGCTTCCCTGGGGCATTGGCCCCAACCGGCCATCCACTGGGTGTCGGTGGTCGTCATGATGGCAGGCGCGCTGCCGTTCACCTTGTACGTCGCCACCTTGCGCGGCCACAAACGCGCGTTGCTCAAGGACCAGCAAGTCAGGGGATTCGTCGGATTCCTGGTCATCACCTGGCTCATCGTGGGGACATGGCTGAGTCTGAACAGCGACTACAGCTGGTGGGACGCGGTCCGCATCGTGGCCGTCAACGTGACGTCGGTGGTCACCACCACGGGCGTGGCGCTGGGGGACTACACCCTATGGGGCAGCTTTGCCTTGCTGCTGTTCTTCTATTTGACGTTCGTTGGCGGTTGCTCGGGATCGACGGCCGGCGGACTGAAGATCTTCCGCTTCCAGGTAGCCGGCGAGTTACTGATGGGCAGCCTGAAACAACTGATCCATCCCCGGGCGGTGATCCAGAAAAAATACAACAATCACCCCATCGACGAAGAGATCGTCCGTTCGCTACTGACCTTTTCGTTTTTCTTCACCATCACCATTGGCGCTATCGCCCTGGGGTTGGCGCTGATCGGCCTGGACTGGACCACCGCCCTGACCGGCGCGGCCACCGCCGTGTGCAACGTGGGCCCGGGGCTGGGCACGATCATCGGGCCAGCCGGCAACTTCTCGACCTTGCCTGATGCGGCTAAATGGCTGCTGACCATTGGTATGCTGCTGGGTCGGCTGGAAATCCTGACGGTGCTGGTGTTGTTCACGCCGGTGTTCTGGAAGTATTGAACACGTCAGGTCAGGCAAAACAGACAAACAAAAAAGCCGCGGCGCCATGCACAGGCGTCGCGGCTTTTTTAAGCGATCAGCGGTCGTTCTTGATCGAAGAGCTGGTCGCGTTGGTCAGGCCCTTGGTGTTGTGGGTACCTGGTGTAGCGGTGGAAATCGCCGATGCCTTGGTCAGGCCACGGGTATCACGGTCGTTGGCGATGCTCGAGGTCAGCGAAGCCTTGCTGGTGCGGTCGGTGCGGGTGGTGCCGGTGTGCTTGCCGCTCAGGCCATGATCACGGGTGCGGGTACCGGTGTGGTCGCTAGCCAATCCTTTGCCAAGGCCGCTGGAATCACCAGACTTGTCATGGTCCTGGCCACCACCGGTGCCGCCACCGATGCCACCACCGTGGCCACCGCCATTGCCACCACCATTGCCGCCGCCGTTTCCTCCACCGTGGCCGCCACCACCCCCATTGCCGCCTGCGGCATAGCTCGAACCGATAGGCGACAACTCAGCAGGCAGCAAGGCCGAGGCACCGAACGCCAAGGCACAGACAGCAACGGCGATGAGGGATTTTTTATGTTTGGACATGATGTCTCCGAAAGACAAAAACAACGGTTGAACCTTTAAGACTCGCAGGTTCAATTTTTGTTCGTGACCGTCCGACCAAGTGAACGGAAATTCACTGTCGATTTTTCGGTGGAGTCGTTCCGGGCACGGTTCTATGCTCAGGCCCATGAACCTACACGACTCGCTGCTCCCGCCCCATGCCGAGATGGTCCGCGCCATGCTCGAACGAGACACCGCCTACGAGGGGGTGTTCTTCACTGCGGTCAAGACCACCGGTATTTTCTGTCGCCCCAGTTGCACCGCGCGCAAGCCGAAACCGGAGAACGTCGAGTTCTTCGCCCATGCCGACGAAGCCATGTCGGCCGGCTACCGGGCCTGCCTGCGCTGCAAGCCCCTGGACGCCGCCGCCATCGCGCCGGACTGGATCCAGGCCCTGCTCAAAACCGTCGACGCCGAACCCGACCTGCGCTGGACCGATGCCCTGCTACTGGAACAAGGTATCGAGCCGCTGAAACTGCGCCGCTGGTTCAAGCAACATTTCGGCATGACCTTTCACGCCTATCTGCGCACCCGCCGCCTGGGCATTGCCCTGGGCGGCATCAAGGACGGCAGCTCCATCGACAATGCCGCGTTCGATTCCGGCTATGAGTCATTGAGCGGTTTTCGTGACGCCTTCGTGAAATCCTTCCACATCACGCCGGGCCGCGCAGCCCTCAGCGAACCGTTGTTGTTCACCCGCCTGACCACACCGCTGGGCCCCATGTTGGCCATGGCCGAACGACGAGGCCTGGTGCTGCTGGAATTCCTCGACCGCCCGGCCCTGACCAAGGAGTTGGAAGAGCTGCAGCAACGCTACGGCTACACGGTTGCGCCGGGGCACAACGCTCATTTGCAACAGATCGAAACCGAACTGGCCGAGTATTTCGCCGGCAAGCTCACGGCATTCAACGTCCCGCTGCACATGCCCGGCAGCGCCTTCGCCGTACGGGTCTGGACTGAACTGCAAAAGATCCCCTACGGCGAAACCCGCAGCTACGGCGGCATCGCCACGGCGCTGGGCAGCCCTGGCGCCAGCCGCGCCGTGGGCCTGGCCAACGGCCAGAATCGCTTGGCCATCGTCATTCCCTGCCACCGGGTGATCGGTGCGGATGGCTCGTTGACCGGCTATGGTGGCGGACAGCCGCGCAAGGCGTTTCTGCTACGGCTGGAGAAAGCCGCGGTGCAGGTTTCACTGCCCCTGGCGTTTTGAGCGCCCCGGAGAACAAATATCCGATGTCTGTGCCCTACCATGAGGCCAGCGCCTGGCTGGCAAGCCTCGACGAAGACTGGCGACGTCACGTCGAGGCGATCGGCCCTTGCCTGCTGCAACCCAAGCCGGCCCGCGACCCCTATGAAGCCCTGGTGCGGGCGATTGCCTACCAGCAACTGCACGCCAAGGCCGGCGATGCCATCCTCGGTCGGCTGCTGGCGTTGTTCCCGGCGCAGGCATTCCCCAATCCCGGGCAGATCCTGGCGACAGACGTTGCGCAGTTGCGCGGCTGTGGGTTTTCCGCGAGCAAGATCGCGACGATCCAGGGCATCGCCCAGGCAACGCTGGACGGAATCGTGCCGGATTACGCCACTGCGCGGGCGATGGAGGATGAAGCGTTGATCGAGCGCCTGGTCAGCTTGCGCGGCGTCGGGCGCTGGACCGTGGAGATGCTGCTGATCTACAGCCTGGAACGGCCGGACATCCTGCCAGCCGATGACTTTGGCGTACGTGAAGGTTATCGACGGCTCAAGGGGTTGGAGCAACAGCCCAGCCGCAAGCAGATGGTTGAGATCGGCCTGGCCTGGAGCCCTTATCGGACGGTGGCGGCGTGGTATTTGTGGCGGGTGCCCGGTCGCTAGACCGTGTCATCGTTCATCGCGAGCAAGCTCGCTCCCACAGTTGATCTTCAGTGTCCACAAATTGTATCTACACAGAAAATCCCCTGTGGGAGCGAGCTTGCTCGCGAAGGCGGTCGCATGGTCACCTTCAATCCAACTGTCAAGACACAAACTGTCTAGGCTGTACTGAGTCATTTCCAATCCCACTGGAGGTTCCCCATGCAGCTAGAAGGATCCTGCCACTGCGGCGCGGTGTCGTTCACCCTCGACAGTGCTCACCCCTACCCCTATCAGCGCTGCTACTGCTCGATCTGCCGCAAGACCCAGGGCGGTGGCGGTTTTGCGATCAACCTGGGGGGCGATGCCCAAAGCATGAAGGTGCGTGGTCGCAAGCACATCTCGATCTACCACGCACGACTCAAGGACGAAGGCGATAAACGCGCCCACCGCAGCAGCGCCGAACGGCACTTCTGTTCCTTGTGCGGTTCGGGGCTATGGCTGTTCAGCCCCGAATGGCCGGAGCTGATTCACCCCTTTGCCTCGGCCATCGACACACCGCTACCGGTGCCGCCGGAGCACACCCACCTGATGCTGGGTTCCAAGGCGCCGTGGGTGGAAGTCGAGGCGCATCCGGGCGACCAGCAGTTCGAGGTCTATCCCGAGGAATCCATTGCTCAGTGGCATGAACGCCTGGGGCTGAGCGTTTGAGAGGCAGCGCGGCATAAGGCCCTATGCCGCAGGCACACCACTGTGGAAACGAAACTCCACATCCGGCGATTCGATCAGCTCCCGCTCGGCCTCACGGACCTTGTCGATCACCTGGGCAATGTCCTTGGCGTCGCCGTACTGGTAAGCCAGTTTCAGGTAACCCTGGAAATGTCGGGCTTCGCTTTTCAGCAAGCCGAAATAGAACTTGCCCAGTTCCTCGTCCAGGTACGGCACCAAGGCCTCGAAACGCTCGCAGCTGCGGGCTTCGATGAAGGCGCCGACCACCAGGGTGTCCACCAGCTTGACCGGTTCGTGGCTGCGTACCACCTTGCGCAACCCCGAGGCATAACGCCCGGCGGAGAGCTGGCGCAAGCCGATCTTGCGTTTTTTCATCAAGCGCATGACCTGCTCGTGATGCACCAGCTCTTCCCGGGCCAGGCGCGACATCAGATTGATCAGATCGACGTGGGAATGGTATTTGGCGATCAGGCTCAGGGCGGTGCTGGCCGCCTTGAATTCGCAGTTCTTGTGGTCGATCAGCATCGTTTCCTGGTCAGCCAGCGCGGCCTGGACCCAGGCATCGGGGGTGCGGCAACCAAGGAATTCGTGAATTTCGGGAAGATTCATGGGGCTCACGGGAAAAGGTAGTCGAGCGAAGGGCGCCGATTATACCGGCCTGCCCCCAGACCACCAGCCACCGCCGTTGATATGCATCAAGTCGAAGACTCATCCACAACAACTAGACTGCCCACAACAACTATAGTTGAGCAACGCCAGCCTTTTCATTGCAGGAGAACGCCGATCATGCAAGCCATTCGCAGCATCCTGGTGGTTATTGAGCCCGAACATTCGGAAAGCCTGGCGCTCAAGCGCGCCAAACTGATCGCCGGAGTGACCCAGGCCCACCTGCACCTGCTGGTGTGCGACAAAAAGCATGACCATGCCGGCCTGCTCAGCGTGCTCAAGGCCGCACTGCTGGCCGACGGCTACAGCGTCACCACCGAGCAGGCCTGGAACGAAAGCCTCCACGAAACCATCATCGATGTGCAGCAGGCGGAAGGTTGCGGGCTGGTGATCAAGCAGCACTTCCCTGACAGTCCGCTGAAAAAAGCCCTGCTGACCCCGGCGGACTGGAAGCTGCTACGCCATTGCCCAACCCCGGTGCTGCTGGTGAAAACCGCCGGTTCCTGGAAAGACAAGGTGATCCTCGCTGCCGTCGACGTTGGTAATGCCGATGGCGAGCATCGCCACTTGCACTCCACCATCATCGATCATGGCTATGACATCGCCCTCCTCGCCAAGGCGCACCTGCATGTGATCAGCGCCCACCCCTCGCCGATGCTCTCGTCCGCCGACCCGACATTCCAGCTCAAGGAAACCATCGAGGCCAAGTACCGTGAACAATGCCGGGCGTTCCAGGCCGAATTCGACATCGATGACCAGCACCTGCACATCGAAGAAGGTCCGGCGGACGTCTTGATTCCGTACATGGCGCGCAAGCTGCAGGCGGCAGTGACGGTGATCGGCACCGTGGCCCGCTCGGGGTTGTCCGGGGTCTTGATCGGCAACACCGCCGAGGCTGTGCTCGATACGCTGGAAAGCGATGTGCTGGTGCTCAAGCCGCAGGAGGTCGAGGACCATCTGGTGGAGTTGGCGGTCAAGGATTGACACGTCAACCTGTGGCGAGGGGATTTATCTGTGGGAGCAAGGCTTGCCCGCGATAAAAACGACGCGGTCTCTCTGGAACCGAGGCGCCTGCATCGCGAGCAAGCTTTGCTCCCACAGCGGGGCGGTGCGACGTTTCGCTAAATCCCCTCGCCACAAAAAGCTGTCAGCCGCCAATCGCATCCTTCAGGAACCCCGGCGCGATATAACGCTGGTAATGGGCTTCGGACAGAAGGAAAAACTCCCGATCAATGGCATCGCGCAGGTCCGGCAGATCCCAGTCGCGAAACTCCGGCATCAGCACCATGCCGTAGGCCTCCAGGTTGTTGATCACCCGTGCGCCCCGGGCGATCAACTGGTAGGCCCAGCAATATTCCGACTGGTGCGGCACAAAGCGGATCTTGCGCGACTCCAGTTGCTGGCGCAGCAATACCGGGTCGAAAACCTCCAGCTTGGCCACCATCACCTGCACCAACAGCTGCTCGAGCCGCATCCACACCGCGCGCTTTTCGTCCTCGTTGTAGCCGTTCCAGTGAATCACTTCATGGTGGAACCGCTTGCAGCCACGGCACACCAGGTCACCGTAGACAGTGGAGCAAAGGCCGACGCAGGGGGTCTTGATGAGCTGGTTGGGCATAAGGAAACGCACACGCAAAAACAGGACAGGCCGGCATGTTAGCCCTTTGTCTAAGATTGATCACCCCTCAAACTTCCAGGCCCAACTTACCTTTAATTTTTTTTTCCCGTAGAATCAGCCAGCCTTTTAAGGCGCCAATGTCCGTTAGAAGCTGTTTTCAAAGCGTCACGAGCACAGTCGTTCCTTCAGAGCGGTGTTGGCGAAGGGTCTTTCCAGCGGGGAAAGCCCAACGCCAACCCTCATCAGCTCCCCGTTCTGCAGGCGTAAAACTTTGAAAGCAGCTTCTGTGAGGAACGTGCGGAAACTCTGGCGTGGTGGCTCAAAAAGCCGCCAACGCGCATGAGTACCGTGGGTTCCTGGATGAGCGTCCCGGACACCCATTTGGGACCACTGATGAGGGTAATAACTGTGCTTGAAGCCTACCGCAAACATATCGAAGAGCGCGCAGCCCTGGGTATCGTTCCCCAGCCGCTTAACGCCGAACAAACCGCAGGCCTGATCGAGCTGCTGAAAAATCCTCCGGCTGGCGAAGAAGCTTTCCTCGTTGACCTGATCACCAATCGCGTTCCGCCTGGAGTCGACGAGGCTGCCTACGTCAAGGCTGGCTTCCTGTCCGCCCTCGCCAAGGGCCAGGCCCAATCCCCTCTGCTGGACAAGAAGCGTGCCGTTGAACTGCTCGGCACCATGCAGGGCGGCTACAACATCGTGACCCTGGTGGAGCTGCTGGACGACGCCGAGCTGGCGCCGGTAGCCGCCGAAGAACTCAAGCACACCCTGCTGATGTTCGATGCCTTCCACGACGTGGCTGAAAAAGCCAAGAACGGCAACGTTCACGCCAAAGCCGTGCTGCAATCCTGGGCTGACGGCGAGTGGTTCAAGAAGCGCCCGGTGCTGGCCGACAAGATCAGCCTGCGCGTGTTCAAGGTAACCGGCGAAACCAACACCGACGACCTGTCCCCTGCTCCAGACGCCTGGTCGCGTCCTGACATCCCGCTGCACGCCCTGGCCATGCTGAAAATGGCCCGTGACGGCATCGTTCCGGACGAGCAAGGCAAGACCGGCCCGATGAAGCAGATCGAAGAAATGCGCGGCCAAGGCTTCCCGATCGCCTACGTCGGTGACGTGGTCGGTACCGGTTCCTCGCGTAAATCGGCGACCAACTCGGTGCTGTGGTTCTTCGGCGACGACATTCCTTATGTGCCGAACAAGCGTGCCGGCGGTTTCTGCTTCGGCAGCAAAATCGCTCCGATCTTCTACAACACCATGGAAGATGCCGGCGCACTGCCAATCGAGTTCGACGTTTCGAACATGAACATGGGCGACGTGATCGACCTGTACCCGCATGCCGGCAAAGTCTGCAAGCACGGTACCGACGAAGTCATCACCACCTTCGAAATGAAGACCCCTGTGCTGTTGGACGAAGTCCGTGCCGGCGGTCGTATTCCGCTGATCATTGGCCGTGGCCTGACCGAGAAGGCTCGCGCCGAGCTGGGTCTGCCACCGTTCGACCTGTTCAAGAAGCCTGAAGCCCCAGCTGAAAGCACCAAGGGTTTCACCCTGGCGCAGAAGATGGTCGGCAAGGCTTGCGGTCTGGCAGAAGGCCAAGGCGTACGTCCTGGTACCTACTGCGAACCGAAAATGACCACCGTGGGCTCCCAGGACACCACCGGTCCAATGACCCGTGACGAACTGAAGGACCTGGCGTGCCTGGGCTTCTCGGCTGACCTGGTGATGCAGTCCTTCTGCCACACCGCGGCCTATCCAAAGCCGATCGACGTCACCACCCACCACACCCTGCCTGACTTCATCATGACCCGCGGCGGCGTTTCCCTGCGTCCGGGCGACGGCATCATCCACTCGTGGCTGAACCGCATGCTGCTGCCAGACACCGTGGGCACCGGTGGCGACTCGCACACCCGTTTCCCGATGGGCATCTCGTTCCCAGCCGGTTCCGGCCTGGTCGCGTTCGCCGCAGCCACCGGCGTCATGCCGCTGGACATGCCGGAATCGATCCTGGTGCGCTTCAAGGGCAAAATGAAGCCTGGCATCACCCTGCGTGACCTGGTTCATGCCATTCCGTACTTCGCCATCCAGAACGGTCTGCTGACCGTCGAGAAGAAAGGCAAGAAAAACGCCTTCTCCGGCCGCATCCTGGAAATCGAAGGCCTGGAAGGCTTGACCCTGGAACAGGCTTTCGAATTGTCCGACGCCTCGGCCGAACGTTCGGCTGCCGGTTGCACCATCAAGCTGTCGAAAGAGTCGATCACCGAGTACCTGCAATCTAACATCACCCTGCTGCGCTGGATGATCGGTGAAGGCTACGGTGATGCACGTACCCTGGAACGTCGCGCCCAAGCGATGGAAGCCTGGATCGCCAACCCGCAACTGATGGAAGCCGATGCCGACGCCGAATACGCCGAAGTCATCGAAATCGACCTGGCCGACATCAGCGAGCCTGTGCTCTGCGCGCCGAACGATCCGGACGACGCCCGTCTGCTGTCCAGCGTTGCTGGCGAGAAGATCGATGAAGTGTTCATCGGTTCGTGCATGACCAACATCGGTCACTTCCGCGCTGCCGGTAAGCTGCTGGAGCAGGTCAAGGGCCAGCTGCCAACCCGTCTGTGGCTGTCGCCGCCGACCAAGATGGACGCTCACCAGCTCACCGAAGAAGGCTACTACGGCATCTACGGCAAGGCCGGTGCACGGATGGAAATGCCAGGCTGCTCGCTGTGCATGGGTAACCAGGCACGCGTCGAGCCGAACTCCACCGTGGTGTCGACTTCGACCCGTAACTTCCCGAACCGTCTGGGTGACGGCGCGAACGTCTACCTGGCTTCGGCCGAACTGGCGTCCGTTGCTTCGATCCTGGGTCGCCTGCCGACCGTCGAGGAGTACATGGAATACGCTGGCAAGATCGACAGCATGGCAGCGGACGTGTACCGCTACCTGAGCTTCGACCAGATCGCCGAGTTCCGTGAGGCGGCTGCAAACGCCAACATCCCGGTCGTTCAAGCCTAAAGCTTAAAACGCCCGACAAAAGACGCCGCCCTTCTTGCGAGGGGCGGCGTTTTTCTATTTCAGGGAATGCCTTTTTGTTGGGGACATATCCGTTACCGCAGAAACGAATATAAACACCAACCTCGCCCTCCAATAAAGGCCTACGCCAAGAGGGAGTAAACCAACGCCGTAATCGCCACCAAACCCACCAACGTAACGAAGACATTCGAGGCCTGGCCGCGATAACGGGCCATGGCCGGAACTTTGCGAATGGCATACATCGGCATCAGAAACAGGATAGCCGCGATGACTGGCCCGCCCAAGGTTTCGATCATGCCCAGAATGCTCGGGTTGAGGGTAGCGACGATCCAGCACACCACCAGCATGAACGCGGCGGTGAGGCGATCCAGGGTCTTGGGCGCCGGCCGCCGGCCGCTCTTGACGATCAGGCCCTTGAGGCCTTCGCTGGCGCCGATGTAGTGCCCGAGGAACGACTTGGAGATGGCGACAAACGCAATCAACGGCGCGGCAAAGGCGATGGTCGGGTTGCTGAAGTGGTTGGCCAGGTACGACAGGATCGACAGGTTCTGCGCCTTGGCTTCGGCCAGTTGCGCCGGGCTCAGGGTCAGCACGCAGCTGAACACGAAGAACAGCACCATCACCACCATCAGCACATGGGCGCGCGACAGGATCTGCGAACTGCGCTCCTCGGCGTTGCCGCCGTAGCGACGTTTCTGGTCCACCGCAAAGGCCGAGATGATCGGTGAGTGGTTGAATGAGAACACCATCACCGGGATCGCCAGCCACAAGGTATGCAGCAGCGCCGAAGCCTCAGGCGGCGTGGACGCCGTGGTCAGGATGCCGCCGCTCCAGTGGGGAACCAGGAACACCGCCAGGAACAGCAGCGCCACGATGAACGGATAGACCATCAGGCTCATGGCCTTGACGATCGCCTGTTCACCACAACGGACCACCGCCAGCAGGCCGAGGATCAGCACCAGCGACAACACCGCCCGAGGCGGTGGCTGGATGTGCAACTGATGCTCCAGGAAACTGCCCACCGTGTTGGTCAGCGCCACGCTGTAGATCAGCAGGATCGGGAAAATGGCAAAAAAATACAAAAGCGTGATCAGCGCACCGGCCTTGAGGCCGAAATGCTCTTCCACCACGTCGGTGATGTCCGCGCCATCGCGACCGGACAACACGAAACGGGTCAGGCCCCGGTGGGCATAGAACGTCATGGGGAACGCCAGCAACGCCAGGATCAGCAGCGGCCAAAAACCGCCCAGGCCCGCGTTGATGGGTAAGAACAGAGTGCCTGCACCGATGGCGGTGCCAAACAGACCCAGCATCCAGGTGGTGTCCTGGCGACTCCATTGGCTGAGGGTGGCTGGGACTGTCGTTTCAAAGCGCTCTTCGACGCTATTGGCCTGATCATTCATCCGGTCGGATCTCCGTTTTCCGGTCACTTGCACCCGACCAGGACGAGTCGGAAAACCCCGACAGGCAGCGCCCTGGCCGAAACAGGGGCGCGATTGTCCGGGATTAGCGAGCAGAAGCAAAGACTTAGCTGAGGAGCGGTTATGCGGATCAGATCGCTGTCATAGAAATGGTCACCGTATTTCCCTGCATTCTCCGCATTCCCGGTGGGAGCGAGCTTGCTCACGACGAGGCCGGCACATCCAACATCTTCATTGACTGAGCCACCGCTATCGCGAGCAAGCTCGCTCCCACAAGAGGGATCCAAAAATGAATCCAAAAAGCCCAAGCTCCCCCTGCCCTCGGCTCCTACAATCAGGTTGAATACCTGATGTTCGACAAAGCGCCCACAGGAGCCCAGCATGACCGCAACCGTTCTGGTACTGGTTGAAACCGTCAATGAATACCTGCCGATTCTCGAGCGGCAGGGTTACCACCTGGAATTGGCGCCCACGCCGGCCGAACGTAAGACAGCGATTTTCGAACACGGTGAGCGCTTCGGCGCAGTGCTGACCCGCGGCCCCTTGGGTTTGACCGCCAAGGAAATGGCCGCCCTGCCCAACCTGCAGATCATTTGCGTGATCGGCGCCGGTTACGAACAGGTGGACCTGCAGGCCGCACGCAATCGAGGCATCGTGGTGACCAACGGCGCCGGGGTCAACGCCTCGTCAGTCGCTGACCATGCCATGGCGCTGCTGCTGGCACTGGTGCGCGACATTCCCCGGGCTGACGCGAGTGTGCGCCGGGGCGAGTGGGCCAAGGTCATGCGCCCTTCCCTGGCTGGCAAGCGCTTGGGTGTGCTGGGCCTGGGCGCGGTGGGCATGGCGATTGCCAAGCGGGCCGCCCTCGGCTTCGACATGAGCGTCAGCTACCACAATCGGCGGATGCGCAACGACGTGCCCTACACCTTCTGCGCCACGCCCACGGAACTGGCCCGGGTCTCGGACTTCCTGATCGTCGCCACGCCCGGCGGCCTGGACACCCGGCAGTTGATCAACAAACAGGCCCTCGATGCCCTGGGCCCCCATGGCTTCCTGGTGAACATCGCCCGCGCCAGCGTGGTCGCCACCACCGATCTGATCAATGCCCTGGAGCAGCGGCGAATCGCCGGAGCGGCCCTGGACGTGTTCGATCACGAACCCGAAGTGCCGGAGGCGCTGAAACACCTGCCCAACGTCGTACTGACGCCCCATGTGGCCGGCCTGTCGCCGGAAGCGACACGGGGCACGGTGGAGTTGGTGGGCCAGAACCTGAACGCGTTCTTTGCCGGAAAACCGGTATTGACGCCAGTACCGCTACCCGATGCGTAGCCTTAAAGAACCCCCAGCAACGTCCACAACCGCCTGGACTCGGCATCGGCACTGATCAGTTCACCCAGCAACTCGCTCAACGGCTTGTTGCCCCACTCCACGCCGCGTCGGATCAGGTAGGGCACCGGGCTGTGGGGTTCGGTACGGGCCAGGTAACCGGCGATGACCAGTAGCTGTCGGTAGGCCTCTTCACGATTGGCCGGTTCCTGGAAGACCTGGGCTGGAGCCGCCTGCGGCTGGGACGTCGACGTCGTGGACGCCGGGGACGTTTGCATCGGCGCGACGGTGGGTTGCTGTGGGTGCATCGCGATGAACTCCTCTACCAGTATCAGCAAGGCCTGCATCACGTCCTGCAGGGATTTGTAGCCCGGGGCCAGGTTGCCCAGGTAAGCGTCGCTCCAGGCTTCGAGCCGTTGCAGGTGCTGCAGGCTCAACATCAGGCTGCCCTGGCGATGCAACCAGAACGACAAGGGTGTGCTGCGAATCAGTTCGCTGAGCTTTTTGTGATCGTTGCGCGCCGCTTCGGCCGAGGCCTTGGCGTTCTTGCTGTCGTTGACCAACACTTGCTGGCGCTGCAAGCGTTGCCAGTCGTCCAGGGAGAAAGCGGCGAAGGCCTGCTCCCGGCCGTCGAACAACGGCACCCGCGTCAGCAGCACCTCGCTGTAGCGCCGGGCCAGCCACTCCAGCGGGATCACCCGCCACGACTGGTCGCCGTCCTCGGCCTGGGGGTGCAACTGCTCCGGATAGCGCTCACACAGCCCCGCCACCAGCGCCAGGCTACCCGGCAACCCCTCCAGCCCGGCCATATGCAGCCAGGCCTCCCCCAGCCAGGCGCTGATCATCAGGTCCTTGCTGCGCTCAAGCAGCAACGTGGTCGCAAGCCGTTCCAGGTCCGGCCACAGGGCGCGCTTGATCGAAGACTGCCACACGCCGGTGGGCAGGCTGGTGTCGTCCTCCCGGCGCAATTCGCGCAACTGGTCGTATTCCGGTTCGTAGCGCAGGTCCGGGCCACAGGGCGATTCGGCGCTGATCGGCTCGAGCAACTGGCTGACCAGCTCAGGCAAAGGCGATATCGGCAAGCTCACAGGCCCTCCTCACGGGTGGCGATGGCGGGGCTCGATGCGGTCGCCATGAAAGGTGAACGGGGCGCCCGCGTCGGCAGCGGTGGGATCGACAAAGGCAGCTTGGAGCCCTGGCTCATCAACGACAGGCGCATGAACATCAACGTTTGCTGCGCCGTGCTGGCCTGGGTCTGGGCGGTCACCGGCAGTTGCAGGGCCAGGGGAAAATCGGTGTAGTCGACATTTGGCTGGCGCTGGACCGACACCAGCGAGCGCATCAGGCGCAGCAACGACCAGGGCCCCTGGTACTCCCAACCGGCCTCCAGGTCGCGCACCACCAGGTTCGGTTGCAGCGGATCGTTGGCCGGACGCTGATAACCGTTACGGGCCCAGCGCAAGGTCAGACGCACGGGCTGGCCGACCATCCAGCGCAGGTTCTGCTGGCCGCCGCCAGGGTAGCTGATCTGTTGGTTGCCGGCGTCCAGGCTCCAGGCGATTACCTGGTCGGCGCCGCGCTCCTCATCGCGATCGGTACGCCAGCGCACGTCCATTTCCACCCCAAGAATGCCACTCTTGTCCCGCACGAACAGCGGCCCGAGCCAAGTACCGGCCTGTTTCAAACGGTTGAGGAAATCCTCGGCCGCCAGCCGCTCCGGCGTCTGGCTCAGCGTCAGTCCGGCCTGGGCCAGGGGCAGGCGTGTGTCGATCAGTTCCAGCAAATGCTGGACCCGCGCCGGGTCGGCATCGCTGGCCCGCACATCCTGAGAAAACGGAAAGCGCCCGGCCAGGTATTGATTGAAATAGTTGGCCACGTCATTCCAGGCCGTCGCCGCCTGGCTCTGTTGCAGGTACAGGCACCGTTGCAGGGCGCCCTGCTGCAACGCGACCGTGCGCAGGGCCAGGTCACCGCGCCCGCCGGGCAGGCTGGAGGTCTGCAAGATCTGCGCGCAGGAGGTGGTGTCCATGGCGATAAAGTCCCGACTCACCAATTGTTCCAGCTGAGCCGCCGAGCTGGCCGGGTTCTGGTTCTTGTACTTGAGCAATTCATCGTTGAGGGCCATGAAGCGTGCCACCTGGTCGTGCTCCAGGGCCGACAGGTTGTCCTGCTGGACAATCAACCATTCCAGCGCGGGCATTCGCTGCTCGGCGACCTGCAGCATCGCGCCGAATTGCTGGGCCAGGTTCAGCTTCAGGTCTTGCGGATCGCTGGCACCGTAGAGTTGCAAGCCGAAGTTTTTCGAACCGTCCCAACGCTGGACATCGGCCCGCTGGCTGAACAGCGGCTGGGCATCGATTTCGTCCAGGCCACTCTTGAGCTGCGCCAATGCCCGGCGATTGAGCAGACGTTGGAAACGAATCGCCAGGTCGCCACGGT
Source organism: Pseudomonas sp. A-RE-22 (assembly GCF_019956035.1). Taxonomy (NCBI): domain Bacteria; kingdom Pseudomonadati; phylum Pseudomonadota; class Gammaproteobacteria; order Pseudomonadales; family Pseudomonadaceae; genus Pseudomonas; species Pseudomonas sp. A-RE-22. The sequence goes on along the minus strand of NZ_JAHBCZ010000005.1, from coordinate 31,380 downwards.
GCACGTCCATGAAGGCCTTTTGCAGCGCAACGGCCTGGGTCGTTTGCACATTGAAGCCCATGCCGGGCAACGCCTCGTCGCTTTCATCCAGGCTCAACCACATGGCCCGGGCCGCGGCGCCTTCAGCGGCCTGCATCAGCGCGTCACGGTAATCCGGCGGAATGCGCGGCATTTCTTCATTGGCATAGCTCTTGTAGCTGGCGAAGTAGTTCAGCGCGACGCTGAAATCATCGCTGCCATCGCCCTGGCCCATCGAATCGGGGTTGTTGCCCGACGGATCCTTCTGCATGGCCAGCGCCACGAAATCACGCTTGAACAGCGCCTGCACCGCACCGTCCAGCGCCGTGACATGGTCTTGCAAGACCAGCAGGCCACTGCCCTGTTGCACCAGCAGATTGTCCCGGGAACCGGTCTGGACGATCCACTGGTCACGAAAGCTCTGCTGCAACTTCGCCGCCTGGCTCTCCAGGTCCTGCTCGATATCCGGCCCCAGCAAAGTGCTGTGGCTGACCTTGTCCAGCATCTGGCTGTAGCCGGGTACCAGGTCCTGGCCCTTGCCCCGCCCCCAGGCCGAGTTGGTCAGGCTGACCAGGGTCTGCAAATCGTCGATCAGCGCCATCAGGTCTTCGAGTTCGCTCAACGAATTGCCACTGCCGGCCTCCAGCCGTTGCAGGTGCAGCTTGAGGTAACCGGCCTGGCGCACGAAGTTGTCCGCCAGGAAGTAGTGGTCCAGCCAGCGCTGCATCAGGCCGCTGAAGTTATCGGAGATCACCGGGCGCGCGGTGTTCAGGTCCAGCCCTTTCAAATCGCTGTTCTGGGCATCGAACAGCACCCGGTTATAGAACCGGGGCCGGCTCAAGGTGCCGGTGTTGAGCCCCAGGGACAAGGCGGTGTTGCTCAGTTGCACCAGTTCGTCCAGCGGTGCCTTGGGATCGTTCACCACCTGGCTGAACATCTGGTTGTGCTGTTCAAGGCGTACCGCCAGGTCCACCAGCGCCTTGGCCTTCACGTAGCTCTGCCATTGCGCCGGATCTTCGTTTTCGACATTGCCCCGCCGCTCGGTGTTGCGGATGGATTTGAGCTGTTCCAGGTCTGAATTGAGCAGGTCCCGCAGAGGTAATATCCAATGGTGCCGAGCAGTCAGGCGCAACTCATTCTCCAGCTGCGTGTCCACGGAAGAGAACCACGAAGTGGGAAAGACCACCGAGACAAAGCGCCAGCGCGGGGCCTTTTCCAACATGTTCCAATAGTTCTGCACGTTGTGCCGGGTCGGTTCCAGCTGCGGTTCGTCAGGATCGACCACGAGGTGATTCTTATGGGTGCTGAGGATCAACCGCGACAGCCCTTCGGCTTCATCCACCGAATCGTGCCAGACCCAGACCATGCCACCCAACCAGACCAGGCCTACCACCAACGCCACCGCTCCGACCAGCCGATGCCCGCGCTGGCGCAGGCGCAACAGCCGCGGCACGGGCTGGGCCAGGCCACGCTCGGCCACCAGCCGTCGTGACCACAATTGACGGGCGAACACGGTTTGCCGCTGGGCACTGTCGGCGGCGGTCAAACCATCACCGCTGACAGCCGGCGCCTGGCTGGCAGTGAAATACACCCCGCGACAACGCGGCGCTTCGCCTTGGGCATTGCCCTGGAACACCGGCTCCAACAGGATCTGCAAGGCCCGTCGCAAGCCTTCGAAGCGCTCCGGCAACCCATACAGATCGCTGCCCAATTGCCCCGACAGCGCACCGATCTCGATGATCGATTGCGACAGCGCCGCGTTGACCTGGTCCAGGGCCTGGTCACTCCACTGCGACTGCCAGGCCGCATCCGGCAAATAGGGTGAGGACCAGCCCAGCATCGATTCACGCGCCTCGGCGGGCAGCGCGCTGACCAGTTCCTGGACCCCGGGCAGCTCTTCCATCCCGGTGATCACCACGTACACCGGCAGGCTGAGGCCGAATCGTTGCAACAGGTCGATAAAGCACCGCCGGACCTTGAGGCTCAGTTCGGTGGTGTGTTCGATGTCATCGAGGGTGCTGAACGGCACCGTCCAGATCACCGCATCCAATGGTCGCTTGCTACGCAAGCGCAACATCAGCCCCAACAGGCGCCACCAATTACCCCGTTGCCGGTTCATGCCTTCATCGGGCAGGAACAACGCCTGGGGCACCACCAGCACCGAGCCCTCGGCATCGGAAAACCAGCGCCCGAACCAGGCGGCCTTGTCGGTCGGTTGCAAGCGCCACTGGGCGCACAGTTGGGCGCCGTCGCTTTCGTTACCGAGCATCATCAGCCAAGGCATCTGATAGCGGTCCCGGGTGCCCTGCTCCTGTTCCATGCGGCGCACCGCCCCATAGAAACTGCGGATCGCCGCTCCGCCTTGGGTCCGCAGCCACCAGATCAGGGCCGCGATCAACAGCACCACGACGATGGCGAGCACCACCAGGGCAACGATACTCAGGGTGCTCATGAGTCCTGCTCCTGAACCACCGACTCGTTCAGTTGCAGCACCGGTTCGAGCTCCAAACGAATGTCACGCCAGAACACCTGCCCCAGCCCGGTCAACAACAACACCATCGCCAGGATCGCCAGCCCCAGGCGAAAGCCGTCCGGCAGTGATTGCTGCACCGGCATGCGCACTGGCGGCGTCGCCGAAGACAGCGCCAGGCGCTGGCTGACATCGACATAATCGGGTTCGTGCTGCCAGGCAAACGTGAACAACGCCAGGCGCCATTTCTCATGCTGAACCTGGCCAGGCTCGCCGCGCAACCGGCCCTGGAACCCGAGGATCAGGCATTGCAGGTAGACATTCGCCAGGTCCCGGGTGCCGGGCATCTGCTCGTCCAGCAGTTTCTTGATCGCCGCCGGCAAGCGCTCGCCGGCCTGGCGACTGGCATACATGCGTGATTCGAGGGGGTGCTGCTGCCAGGCCAGTTGTCCGGGCCAGGGGCTGAACAGCAAGGTTTCGTCCACCAGCGCCACGAAGGCATAGACCAGCGACTTGACCTGCTCGGTAGCGGCATCGCCGACGGTGGCGAAGGCCACCCGCCACAGACGCTGGGCGCCGCGCCCGGACAACTCCACCACCCGATTGACCAATGCCGCAGGGTCGCTGTCCTTGGGCAAGTCTTGCCATTCCTGGGACCACTTCAGCCAGGCCTGGCGAAAAGCGCTGCTCAGCGGCGCCTCATGCAGACTCCGAACCGCCCCGCCACTTCCATCAGGCATACGACTCCCCTTTTGCGATCAGGCACTTTCACTGGCTTGCGCCACGAACAACACCACTTGCCACGGGCTGCTGGCCTGGGCCGAGGCCGGCGCCACGATGTGCAGCGGCAATTGCGCGTCGAACCATTGCCCGCTGGCCGCCACCACAAACAAACGGGTGTCGTCGCCCACGCTGTAGGCCACCTGTTCGTTGCGACTCATGGCCTGGTGAGGCAGACCGCTCATGCGCTGTCGGCTCAGCAGCGGGATATGCCGCGCCGACGCGATGATCGCCCCGCGCAACCACTCGCCCGCCGCCTGCTCGCTGGCGCCGTTGGGCATGCGCAGGCCGATCACCAGGCGTTGGTCCGGTTGGTCGTCAGGCAACTGGATCGAGAAGACCTGCTCATTGCGTTCGAAGGCCAGGCTGCGATAGCCGGCACGAACCAGTTCCAGGGTGGTTTCCAGCCAGTCGAGCAACGGCTCGTAGCCGCGCTGCAATTCGAGAAAATTCAGCGGTGCGAAGGCCGGGACGCCCGCCAGTGGATCGAGGGCCGACCAGCTCCCGGCCAACCCCAGCAGCAAACCGTAGAGCGCCTGGGGCGTCGCCACCTGGGTGTTCAGCGCGCCCTCGACTTCCGGCAAGCGCGCCCACAAGGCGGTCAATTGCCGGCGGATCTCCACGGCATCGTCCTGGTTGCCGGCCGCCTGGGCCTGGCGCAAGCGACCGGCGAGAAACATGCACTTCTCCCGGGCCCGGGCGCACACTCCGGCGACCCGTCGACCGAGGGCCGACTCCGGCAACAGGATCGGTGTCGGCGGGGTGTAGGGCACGCGCCAGAAGCCACCGCCCTCCTTGCGGATGCGCAACAGCGGCAGGCAGATCGAATCGGCCTTGCTCAGTTGCGTACACAACCTCGGGTTGGGTCGCCAGACGGTGATCGACTCGGGAAATGAACCGCTGGTGAGGTCCGGCAACGCCTCGCCGACCACCGATTGCAGGCGCCCCTTGAGCGGCACCAATTGCCCGGCGCGCCACAGTGGGCTGACGGCCAGGTACACAGTCACAGTGGCGTCGTCGGTCTTGTCGATCGCCTCGCCGATGTCCAGCTCCAGGGTCGGCCCGACACCGGCCTGCAGGTTGACCGGCAAGCCGTCCGGCAAGGTGCCTTGCAGTTGCAGCAGCCGCACCTGGCCGGCGCTGAGGGCCGAAGGATCGACTTCCAACTGGCTGACACCCCAGAACCAAGGATTGCAGGCCCCGGCAAAATACGCGGCCAGCGCCTCGGCGCGCAGTCCTTGCAATTGAAAATGCTGGGGCAGCAATTGCATCCCCTCATGCCAGCACACCGCGTCAGGTAACAGACTCATACGACTCCCTTCGACATCCCAATGTCGCCGCGCATGGCGGCCCGCGGTCACTCAAGGCTGGCTGTCATCGAGCCCCGTCATTCACGAGGGTCATCTCGCGACTGTCGAACTTCAGCCAGGCCTCGCGCTGATCGTCCAGCCGAAGCCGGTGGGCTCCGGGAGTGTTATAGCTGGCGAAGACCAAAAGTCCAGCGGCGCGCCGCCCCTCCAGCGGGAAGGGTTGGCGGTCGATGAATTGCCCCGGAACCAGCTCCAGCCCCCACACCGACATGAGTTGACGATAGTCGCGCTGAAACTGTTCGCGCTCGGCGAACCACTGGCTGGCGGTGATGCCCGACAGCTGCTTGAGCAGGTCCGGGTCGTTCACCGCGATGAAGTCCACGGCGATCGGCGTGTCGTCATTGGCACGCGGCGCGACGTCCAGGGTCAGGCTGCCCAGGTCGACGCTGGGGGCAAAAAGCGAGCAACCGGTGAGTGCCAGGCTCAAAAAAAATCCGAAAAAAAACCCACGCAAAATGAATCTTCCTTTTCTCAGCGGTCAAAAATTGTTTTTGCTTGCTTTTTTATAGACCTGTTCTAGCGTCTTGGGTAGTTCGACCCACACGGTCGAATGCGCCAGGTTCGTCAAGGGAATGACAGGTTTTCTGCCGTCCATTTGCAACCTGTGGATCAGCAAGGGAATGCGATGAGCGGGACTCCCGATGCATTGCGCCCACACATGCATCGGAGTCGGCCGCCATGGCAGAAAGTACCCAGCACAAGCTCGACAGAGTCCGTCCTCCCCGCGTCCAGATCACCTATGACGTGGAGATCGGCAACGCCATCGAGAAAAAAGAATTGCCACTGGTGGTCGGCATTCTGGCCGACCTCTCAGGCAAGCCACTGGACCCGCTGCCCAAGCTCAATGAGCGGCGCTTTACTGAAATCGATCGGGATAATTTCAACGAGGTACTCGCCTCCATCTCCCCCCGCGCCACGCTCCAGGTGAACAACACCCTCAGCGGCGACGACAGCAAGCTCAACATCGAACTCAACTTCCGTCACATCGACGACTTCGACCCGGTCAAGGTCGTGGAGCAGGTCACGCCGTTGCGTCGGTTGTTCGAAGCGCGCCAACGCCTGCGGGACCTGTTGACCAAACTCGATGGCAACGACGACCTGGACAAGCTGCTGCGCGACGTGATCGCCAACACCGAGGGCCTGCAGGAAATCAAGTCGGCGCGACCCCAGGACGTACCGCCGGAGCTGCCCGCCGTGGCCGCCAACGATGACCCTGCCCCGGCCGAACCACAGGCCTGATCGCGCGCATCATTCAAGGGAGATAACGCCATGCCTGCTTCATCCAGCGCTCAAACCAGCGAGAGCACGACCCAGACCCTGTCCCTGCTGGACAAGATCATCGCCGAAGGCCGCATGGCCCACGACGACAGCCAGCAAGATTACGCCCGCGACATGCTGGCCGAATTCGCCACCCAGGTCCTCGACGAAGGCATGGCCATCGACAAGGATACCGTGGCGATGATCAACGACCGCATCAGCCAGATCGACCAGTTGATCAGCGCCCAGCTCAACGAAGTGCTGCACCACCCCGACCTGCAGAAACTCGAAGCCTCCTGGCGCGGCCTGCACCTGCTGGTGCAGAACACCGAGACCAGCACCCGGCTCAAATTGCGCCTGCTCAACGTCACCCAGAAAGAACTGCAGAACGATCTGGAAAAAGCCGTCGAATTCGACCAGAGCGCGCTGTTCAAGAAAATCTACGAGGAAGAATACGGCACCTTCGGCGGACACCCGTTCAGTCTGCTGGTGGGCGACTACACCTTTGGCCGGCATCCACAGGACATCGGCCTGCTGGAAAAACTCTCGAACGTCGCCGCCGCTGCGCACGCCCCGTTCATTGCCGCCGCCAGCCCGCGGTTGTTCGACATGACCAGCTTCACCGAACTGGCGATCCCCAGGGACCTGTCGAAGATTTTCGAAAGCCAGGAGCTGATCAAGTGGCGCTCCTTCCGTGAAAGCGAAGACTCGCGCTACGTATCCCTGGTGCTGCCGCACTTCCTGCTGCGCCTGCCATACGGCCCGGACACGCTGCCGGTGGAAGGCATCAACTACGTCGAGGACGTCAACGGTACCGACCACAGCAAATACCTGTGGGGCAACGCCGCCTGGACCCTGGCGCAACGCATCACCGAAGCCTTCGCCAAATATGGCTGGTGCGCAGCCATTCGCGGGGCCGAGGGCGGTGGCGCGGTCGAAGGCCTGCCGGCCCATACGTTCCGCACCAGTTCCGGGGATCTGTCGCTCAAATGCCCGACCGAAGTGGCAATCACCGACCGCCGTGAAAAGGAACTCAACGACCTGGGCTTCATCTCCCTGTGCCACAAGAAAAACAGCGACGTGGCGGTGTTCTTCGGCGGCCAGACCACCAACAAGGCCAAGGTCTACAACACCAACGAGGCCAACGCCAACGCGCGGATCTCGGCGATGTTGCCGTACGTGCTCGCGGCCTCGCGTTTCGCCCATTACCTGAAGGTGATCATGCGTGACAAGGTCGGCAGTTTCATGACCCGCGACAACGTGCAGACCTACCTCAACAACTGGATCGCCGACTACGTGCTGATCAACGACAACGCGCCGCAAGAGATCAAGGCGCAGTACCCGTTGCGCGAAGCACGGGTGGACGTGACGGAAGTGGCCGGCAAGCCAGGGGCCTACAAGGCCACGGTGTTCCTGCGGCCGCACTTCCAGTTGGAGGAGCTGACCGCCTCGATCCGCCTGGTGGCGACCCTGCCGCCACCGGTAGCTGCCTGACCGCCCTTGGCGAGGGAGCAAGCTCCCACTGCCCACTGCAGGAGCTGACTGTAGGAGCTGACGAGTGCAACGAGGCTGCGATCTTTCCACGGACGCTTGAGTCCCAAGCGAAAGATCAAAAGATCGCGGCCTTCGGCAGCTCCAACAGGTACCGGGCACTACCTCATTCGTCTTCTTCAGGAGTTCCACACAATGGATGCAATCATTCTCGACCTCGGCGGCGACATCAAGGGCGACAGCCTGCTGGAGGGTTTCACGGACAAGATCGAGGTCATGTCCTACAGCCACAACGTGGCGATGCAGGTCACCAACGACGTCAGCAACTCGGAACGCACCTCCGGCCGACCCCACATCGGCGAATTCACCCTGACCAAATTCGTCGACAGCTCCACCCCCACCCTCAATGAGTATTGCTGCGCCGGCAAGCCGATCCCGCAAGCCGTCATCACTATTGGCCGCAATGCCGCCGAGGGCAGCGGCAAACTCATGCCGTTCATCATCTACACCCTGACCAACGTCGTGCTGTCCAACGTCAGTGTCAGCGGCGGCACCGGCGGCAAACCGGTGGAAACCCTGTCGCTGAACTTCACCAAGATCAAATGGGAGCTCACCGCGCAGAAAGACGACGGCACCAAGGAAGGCACGGCGGGCACGACCTGGGACCTGGCCGCCAACAAAATGACCAAGTAGGGAAACCGCGCCCATGGCTGGCTTCGGGCTGCGTCCGCCCCTGTTCGAACGCCTGGCCAGCCCGGCGAACGATACCGGGCGGGCGTTCGACCGACAGGCGTTGCAAGACTCGGTGCATGCCGAACTGTCACGCCTGTTCAATACCCGACGCGGCCCACGGGCGCTGACCGAACCGCCGAGCATCCTGGACTATGGCATCGCCGACTGGACCGCGCTGCAACAGCAGCGCAGCGATGACCGCCATCAACTGACCCGGGAAATCCGCCAGGCCATCACCCACTTCGAACCTCGCCTGCGCCTGGGCGAGGTCGAGGTCTGCCCGGTGCCGGGCCATCCGCAGCAACTGTGCATACGGCTGTTGGGTGAGCTGCGCGGCGACCTGCACGCATGGCCCGTGGCCTTTGTCATCGAGCACGCCGGCGACGGCCTTGAGGTACGACATGAGCGACTCGATTGACCCGCAACTGTTGGACTATTACCAACGCGAACTGACCTGGTTGCGGCATGCCGGGAGTCTGTTCGCCGAGCGCTACCCCAAGGTCGCCCGGCGCCTGGAGTTGTCCCCCGGAGAGTGCCCCGACCCGCATGTCGAGCGCCTGCTCGAAGGTTTCGCGCTGTTGGCCGCCCGCTTGCAACGCCGGCTGGACGACGACTACGCCGAATTCAGCGATGCCCTGCTCGAACAGCTTTACCCGTTGGCCATGCGCCCCTTGCCGTCGTGCGCCATCGTGCAGTTCGAACCCGACCCCAGCAAAGGCAACTTGAACGAGGGCTACCCGCTGCCCCGCGACACACCGTTGTTCGTCACCACGGACACAGGCCAGAGCATTCATTTTCGGACCACCGCCGCCGTGCAGTTGTGGCCGGTGGAAATCAGCGAGGCATTGCTGCTGGGCAGCGACGAAGCCCAGGCGCTGACCGGAGTGGTCCGGGCCCGCTCGGCCTTGCGCCTGGAGCTGCGGTGCCTGGGCGAAAGCCAGTGGTCGACGCTGGGAATCGACTCGCTGCGGGTACACCTGGCGGCGTCACCGATCATCAACGCCGGGCTGTATGACCTGCTGGGCGCGCACGCCATCGAGGTCCTGGCCGGTGCGCCGGGCAGCGTGCCGGAGTCGCTGACAGGCTTGCCACAGATCGTCGGCTTCGCCAGTGACCAGGTCTTGCTGCCGGATGAAGACGGTGTGCATCCGGGCATGCGTCTGCTCGCCGAGTACTTTGCCTTCCCGGATAAATTCGGCTTCTTCGATCTGCCACTGGTCGGCGCCACCTGCGACGGCCCGTCCTTGTACCTGTACATCGTTTTCGACCGCCCTCCCACCAGCCGCCTGCCGCTGCAGGCAAGCGACATCGCCCTGGGCTGCACGCCGGTGATCAACCTGTTCCCCAGGACTTCCGAGCCGCTGCGCCCGGATGGCACTCGCAGCGAGTACCGGTTGGTGGCCGACAGTCATAGGGAAAACAGCGTCGAGATCCACAGCATCCGTGGCATGCGCGCCATGTCCAGCCAGGGCGTGCGCAAAGTGCCGGCCTATTACGGCAGCCAGCATGGCAGCGACCAAACCTGTTATTGGCATGCGCGTCGGGTCAGTGGCATGAGCCCGAACCGATTGGGCACCGACTTGATGGTCAGCCTGGTGGACACCCAGTTCGACCCGCTGGCCGATACCCGCGACTACAGCCTCACCGCCGAACTGCTGTGCACCAATCGCCATCTGGCCCAGAGCTTGCCGGCCGGCACCCCGTTGGGTTTCGAGCGCCCGGGGCCGGTGGCCTGGGCACGCCTGCGCAACCCACCCAGCCCGCAAAGCCTGCCGCGCCTGGACGGCGAATCGCGCTGGCGGATGGTGTCGCAATTGACCCTCAACCATTTGTCGCTGGTCGAAGGCCCCCAGGCATTGGACGCACTGCGCGAGATTCTCCAACTGCACAACCTGCGGGACGAGGCCAGCGCCCATCGCCAGATCGAAGGGGTATCGGGGCTGGGCTGCGACCGGGTCATCGCCCATGTCGGCGAAGACGCCTGGCGCGGCTGGCGCAATGGGCTGGAGGTGCGCCTGCAACTGGACCCGCAATACTTCGTCGGTAGCAGCGCCGTGCTGTTCTCCGGGGTGCTGGCGCAATTCTTTTCCCTTTACGCCACCGCCAATCGCTTCGTGCGCACCGTGCTGGTCCAGTCCGACAAGGAGGTGAAGACATGGCAACCCCAAGCCGGCAAACCCCTGGTGCTCTGAACCTGAGCCAGCGCCTGCGCCGCGACCCGCAACGCTTCGAATGGCTCCAGGCCTTGCTGCTGCTCGAACGTGAACGTCCCCAGGCCGAGCCTTTGGGCAGCGGCACCGCGCCGCACGCCGAAGCCTTGCGTCTGCGCGGGCCCTTGACGCCGTTGTTCGCCGCCAGTGAGATCGAGAGCCTGAGCCAGGAACCCGGCCTGCCGCCAACCCTGACCACGCCGATCTTCGGCCTCGGCGGCCCCGACGGCCCGTTGCCCTACGCCTACCAGGAATGGCTGCAACAACGGGCACGGGCGAAGGACCACGCCCCGGCGGAATTCCTCGACCTGTTCCAGCATCGCCTGCTCAGCCTGCTTTACAAGGTGATGCGCAAACATCGCATCGCCGTGGGTTTTACCGCCCCAGGCGCGTCCGCCGTACACGCGCAACTGCGGGCGTTGACCGGCTTGCTGCCCAAGGCCTTGCAGGAACGCCAGGCCGCCCCCGACTCGGCGGTACTGGCCTGCACCGCGCTGTACGCCGATGGCCGGCGCTCCCTGGATGGGTTCGCGGCGATTGTCCGTGAACAGTTCGGGCTGCCCGTGGAGCTGACCGCCTACGAAGGTGGCTGGCGTGAAATCCCGCCGGCCAGCCGCAGTTGCTTGCAACCGGGCGGGCGCAACCTGTGCCTGGGCCGCAACGCGGTGACCGGCACCCACGTCTGGGACGAACATGCCGGAGTGCGTCTGACCCTCGGCCCGCTGACCACGGGCCAGGCCAGCGGACTGCTGCCCAACGGCGAAGCCCATCCGCTGCTCGCCAGTCTCTACGCCCTGTACTTCGGCCCTGACCTGGATTGCACCCTGGTGCTGCTGATCCGTGGCGCCGGCCCGCTGCAACTGGACCGCCAGGCAGCGCCACGGCTGAACTGGAACGGTGGCCTGCAACGCCAGCCAACCCTCGCCGTGCAACGGATCGAAACCCGCCTTCGTCAGCCGGAGATTGCCTGAAATGGAACTGGCCAGCCTGATCGGACGCCTCAACCCGGATAACCGCCGCGCCCTGGAACGGGCCGCGCAACGTTGCATGCAGCGCAGCCATCATTACGTGGAAATCGAACACCTGCTGTTGGAGTTGCTCGACATCGAGGGCGGTGATTTTGCCTGCCTGCTGCCACGATTCGGTCTGGAGCGTGACGCGGTGGCGACGGAAACCAACAAGGCCCTGGACCTGTTCAAATCCGGCAGCACCCGCACACCCGCCCTGTCGGCACAAACCATCGGCCTGCTGGAAGACGCCGTGGTCCAGGCCAGCGTGCTGGGCCTGGACAGCATCCGTTCCGGGCTGTTGCTGCTGGCGCTGCTGGACCGCGATGAGCGCCGCAGCCTGCTGCTCAACAGCGCCTCGTCGTTGCTGCGCATTCCTCGCGACGCCCTGCGCGCCCACCTATTGGAATGGACCGAAAGCTCCCGCGAGCATGTCGGTGGCGTGCGCCCGGCCAAACCCGGCGAGCCTCCCCAGAAACAGGACCCGGTGCTGGACCAGTACACCCAGGACCTGACCGCCGACGCCCGCGCCGGGCGCATCGACCCCATCGTCGGCCGCGACGGCGAGATCCGCCAGTGCATCGACATCCTGCTCCGGCGCCGGCAGAACAACCCGATCCTGGTGGGCGCACCAGGCGTCGGCAAGACCGCAGTGGTGGAAGGCCTGGCCCTGCGTATCGCCGCCGGGGATGTGCCGCCGTCGTTGCAGGAAGTCACCCTGCGTGTCCTCGACCTGGGCCTGTTGCAGGCCGGTGCCGGTGTCAAAGGTGAATTCGAACAACGCCTCAAAGGCGTGATCGACGCGGTACGCAGCGCCGAAAAACCGATCATCCTGTTCATCGACGAAGCCCATACGCTGATCGGTGCCGGCGGCGCGGAAGGCGGCAGCGACGCGGCCAACCTGCTCAAGCCTGCCCTGGCCCGGGGCGAACTGCGCACCCTGGCCGCCACCACCTGGCTGGAGTACAAAAAATATTTCGAGAAAGACCCGGCCCTGGCCCGCCGCTTCCAACTGGTGCAGGTCGAAGAACCGGACGAACTTACCGCGGTGGAAATGCTCCGCGGCGTGGCGAGCAAACTGGAACAGCACCACGGCGTGCAGGTGTTGGACGCGGCCATCCACGAAGCGGTGAAGCTGTCCCACCGCTACATCTCCGGGCGACAGTTGCCGGACAAAGCCATCAGCGTGCTCGACACCGCCTGCGCCCGGGTCGCCCTCGGCCAGCACGACGTGCCGCCGCCGTTGGAAAGCCTGCGCCATCGGCAGAACAGCCTCAAGGACGAGGTCGAACGCCTGCGCCGGGAACAGGCCACCGGGCTCGATCACCGCGAGCGCATCACTCTGCTCGAAGACGAATCGACCAGCAATGTGCAGGCCATCCGCGAGCTGGAAACTCGCTGGGGCGAAGAGCGCGAAGCCGTGCGCGAGCTGCTCGACACCCGGCGCGAACTGCTTGCCCTGAGCGAACGCGCCGACAGTGAAAAAGCCGACACCGAGATCGATAACCGCATCGACCACCTGGCCGCCGAACTGCTGCGCCTGGAAGCTGGCCTGGATGCCATTCGCCAGGACGATCCGCTGGTGCCCGAACAGGTGGACAGCAAGACCGTCGCCGCCGTGATCGCCGGCTGGACCGGCATCCCGGTGGGCAAGATGCTCGCCGACGAAGCCCACGCCGTGCGCACCCTCGGCCAGCGCATGGGCCAGCGGGTCATGGGCCAGAGCACCGCGTTGAACACCATCGCCCAGCGCCTGCAAGCCTACCGCGCCGGCCTCACCGACCCACAGAAACCGGTCGGCGTATTCCTGCTGGTGGGCCCCACCGGCGTGGGCAAGACCGAAACCGCCTACGCCCTGGCCGACGCCTTGTACGGAGGTGAACGCAACCTGATCAGCATCAACCTCTCGGAGTACCAGGAAGCCCACACCGTCAGCCAACTCAAAGGCGCCCCACCCGGCTACGTCGGCTACGGCAGCGGCGGCGTGCTCACCGAAGCGGTGCGGCGCAAACCCTATTCGGTGGTGCTGCTGGATGAAATCGAAAAGGCCCACCCGGATGTGCTCGAAGCCTTCTACAACGTCTTCGACAAAGGCCTGATGGAAGATGGCACCGGCCTGGTGGTGGACTTCAAGAACACCGTGATGCTCGCCACCAGCAACGTCGGCGCCGAGCTATTGCTGGATACGCCCACCGCGCAACTGGGCAGCGATGCCTTCAACGAAGCCTTGCACAAAGTGCTGCTGCAAGCGTTCCGCCCGGCGTTTTTGGCGCGCATGACCGTGGTGGCATACCGGCCGCTGGATGAAGCGACGCTGGAGGGGATCGTGCTGGCGAAGCTGGAAAAGCTGCGCGGGCGCTACAAGGCTGCGACGGGCAAGCAGTTCGAATTCGATGCCGGGATCGTCAAGGCTGTGTTGGCCAAATGCAGCGCGGCGGGGGCACGGGACGTCGAGAATGTGCTGATGACGCAAGTGACAGGGAAGTTGGCGGAGTGGGTGTTGGAATGACTTTAAATGAGTACAAACCGCCCCTCCTGTCCCGGAATTCAAGTGCGATTGTCCGTAGGAGTCTGTCATGACAGAGGTGCATAAGGTCGGACGTTATTCTGGCGGTAATGTAGCGATGACTGGGGCGAATCCTTTGTACGCCTCGTGGCTGGCGGCCAATCAGGCTACCAATGGCGGCACCATTCCCGACTTGGCGAGCATTTGCCACGAGTCCTCTTCCAGTCGCCGGGCGCAGGCTGGTTCGGGCGCATCCCATGGAACCTGCTTCGCGCTGGTCGAACACTTCGATGCGGCTCGAGGCCTGCTGATGTACAAGTTCGGCGATAGCGCGTTAAAACTGGATTTGCTTGGAAACTACACCACGACCACCAAAAAAGTAGTCACGACTCTGCGCGGGCACGCAGAGATCAGCGCGTTGGTCCAAGCGATCAATAGCGTCACGCTTCCCGACGGTGACTACAGTAATTTCGTTACCCGTATTTATATCGAACTGAGTCCCTGCCAGCTCTGTGGCCCACAATTGGCGCCCTATATCGGAAACTCGGTGTTGATGTACACCTACACCTATGGAAACGATAACGAGATGGGTGGATGGGTCAGTGACAACCAGGCAGCGATCCATTCAAAAGGTGGAACATTCAAATGGTAAGCGTGACCTCAACTTTTATCTAAGGATGTTCGATGCCCCGCTCCACCGACAGCAACACCACCCTCTCCCTTACCGCCACCACGCTGGCGGCGCTGTACCCTGAATCGCTATCGGGCGAAGAAAGCCTCAACGCATTGGGCTCGCACATCCTCAACGGCATCAACGACGGCGCCTCGTTAACCCTCACAACCGCCGTTGCCAGCCATGTCACCACGACCCTGCACAAGGACGCTCTGCTGCGCCCGTTGGACTTGCTGGTGGCCGAGATTCGCCAGCTCCCCGCCGACGCCACCGCCGAGCGCTATCAACTCCTGCTCCGGCCCTGGCTCTGGTGGCTGAGCCTGGCCAGCAACAACCGCGTATTCCAGAACCTCGCCACCTCGGACATCGTCACCACGATTTTCAAGGCCCATGGTTTCACCGACTTTCAGCTCAAGCTCACCGGCAGCTACACCCCGCGCGAATACTGCGTGCAATATGGCGAGACCGACCTGGCCTTCGTCTCGCGCCTGCTGGAAGAAGATGGGATCTTCTGGTTCTTCACCCACGAGGAAGGCACCCACACACTGGTCCTGGCCGACAGCAATGACGCTTTCGCACCGATTCCCAACGGGCCGACGGTGAACTACCTCGGGCAGAGAATCGGCGAGCGGGAACTGCATGGCATCCGCTCCGGGCAAGTGTGCCTGCAAGCGGTGGCCGGGGTTTACCAGGCAACCGACTATGAATTCACCACGCCGACGACATCGCTCTACAGCCAGGCCGAAGCCGTGGCCGGGCCAAGCTCGATGTACGAACATCCCGGCGGCTACACCGCCAAGGCCCAGGGCGATGCGTTGACCAAGCAGCGGGTGGACGGCCTGCGCAGCCAGGAGAAACGTTTTGTCGGCGAAAGCGATTGCCGCTGGCTGGTGCCAGGGTATTGGTTCACCCTCGCCGGCCACGAAGACACAACGCTGAATATCGATTGGGTCGTGACCTCGATCAGCCACGAAGCCAGCCACGACAGCTATCGCAACCGCTTCGAAGCGATCCCCAAGGCCACGGTCTATCGACCGCCCCGCGTCACGGCAAAACCGCGCATGCACACCCAGACAGCGCTGGTGGTGGGCAAGGCCGGCGAAGAGATCTGGACCGATGAATATGGCCGGATCAAATTGCAGTTCCCCTGGGACCGCACCGGCAAGAACGACGAGACCTCATCCTGCTGGGTCCGCGTGGTCTTGCCCTGGAGCGGCAAGGGCTTTGGCATGCAGTTCGTACCGCGCATCGGCCAGGAAGTCATCGTGACCTTCATCGACGGCGACCCGGATCGTCCCCTGGTCACCGGCTGCGTCTACAACGGCGACAATGCCCTGCCCTACGCACTGCCGGCGAACCAGACCCAGTCCGGAATCAAGACCAATTCGTCCAAGGGCGGCGGCGGTTTCAACGAGTTGCGTTTCGAAGACAAGAAGGACGCCGAAGAGGTGTTTCTCCAGGCCCAGAAAGACTTCAACATCAACGTGCTCAACGACACCACCGCCACCGTCGGCCACGACGAAACCCTCACGGTGCAGAACGCCCGCACCCGCACGGTGAAGGATGGCGACGAAACCGTGACCCTGGAGAAAGGCAAGCGCAGCGTGACCATCCAGACCGGCAGCGACAGCCTTGATGTGAAGGACACCCGCACCGTCACCGTGGGCTCGGACCAGACCCACAGTACCGGCGGCAACTACGAGCACAAGGTCACCGGCAATTACAGCCTGACGGTGGACGGCAACCTGACCATCAAGGTCAGCGGCACCCTGACCCTGCAAAGCGGCGGCAGCTTCGCGATCAAGAGCGGCGCCGACCTGGCCGCCCAGGCCAGCACGTCCATCAGCCAGAAAGCCGGCACAGCCCTGAGCAACCAGGCCGGTACCTCGCTGGAAAACAAGGCCGGCACCACCCTGACCAACGACGCCGGCATCAGCTTGGTGAACAAGGCCGCGGCCGAACAGACCGTGGACGGCGGCGGCATGCTGACCATCAAGGGCGGCCTGGTGAAGGTCAACTGACAGGAACCTACCAATGGCCTCGAAAAAACTCGACCTGGAACGTGGCGACAGCCAACTGAGCGGGCAACTGGTCGATGGCCAGCTCGACGGCCCGCTGCAAATCGAAGAAGCCCAACGCCCGCAAGCAAAACTCAACTACAGTCAAGGTGAACTGCAAGGCACCAGCACCCTGTACCACCCCAATGGCAAGGTCTCGGCGGTATTGCCGTTCGTGAAGGGCAAGTTGCAGGGTGTGGCGAGTTTCTATGCGGCCGAAGGTGGGTTGCAACGCCAGGCCACGTACCGCCGCGGGTTGCTGCACGGTGAGGCGAACAACTACTTCCCCAACGGGCAACTGGCCGAAGCCGAGGTCTATCGCGACGGCGTGCGCGACGGTCGCTATCGCCGCCTGCACCCCAACGGCAACCCGGCGGTCGAAGCCCGCTACCTCAACGGCCAACTGCTGGAGCCAGCCCAGGCCTACGCCGAAGACGGCCGGCCACTGGACGCCGAAGGCAAGCCAATCTCCCGGGTGCGCTGGTGGTTCAGGCGCTGGAATGATCCGGCGCAGGCCTGACTATTGTCTTCCCCCCTGTGCAATGCCTGCAAGATTGCCAATCAGGGGATGAGCATTTGCACCTGCCCCGGCACGACGATCTTGATCACCCCGGCCCAGGTGCACATCAAGGTGCTGTTGGCATCGATGGCCGGCATGTTGCCCAGCAACAGGGTCGGGGCGCCGCCGGGGATCCATGGGGCCGCAGTGGCCGGGATGCATGGCATGGGAGTCAGCACGCCGAGTGCCGCAGCGGTGGCGGCGGCCACGGTCGGGTTCGCCAGGCTCATGCACATGCCGAACGTGGTGATGTTCACCAGCGGGATGTGATCCATGATGTTCGCCGCCGGCATCCCGCCAGTCAGCAGGCGATTGACCGGCAGCACATTGAGCACCGCCGGGGCAGCGCCGAAGCTGCATTGCAAGGTCGCGGTGCCACAGACTTGCGGGCATCCCATCGCGATGACTCCCTGAAAGCGACAGACCTCACAACCATAGCTCGCCCATGGCCGTCGTGCATCAGGCCCGCTGATTATCCTGCAACACGCTAACCTATAAGACCCTGGCGTGCTTGTGACGCCTCCCGCGCGCCATTAGATTAGCCAATGATCGATGGCCTCCAAAATAAGCAGAAGGGATAAGCATGGCGTTTACTGATCAGTCCACCCGCGTGCGCGACGGTGAAGAACTCGATGCCAACCTGATCGACCCGTACCTCAAGGCCCACATTCCCGGCCTGACCGGCGTGCCGCAGATCAGCCAGTTTCCCGGTGGCGCGTCGAACCTGACCTACCTGCTGGAATACCCCGAGCAGGAATTCGTCCTGCGCCGTCCGCCGTTCGGCCACAAGGCCAAATCCGCCCACGACATGGGCCGTGAGTTCCGCATCCTCAATCAATTGCGCGAAGGTTTCCCGTACTGCCCCAAAGCCTACGTGCACTGCACCGACGAGTCAGTGATGGGCGCCGAGTTCTATGTGATGGAACGGGTCAAGGGCATCATCCTGCGCTCCGACCTGCCGCCGGAACTGGGTTTCGACGCCGCCCGCACCGAAGCGCTGTGCAAGAGTTTCATCGACCGGCTCGTCGAGCTGCACCGTGTCGACTACAACGCTTGCGGCCTGGCCGACCTGGGCAAGCCCGAAGGCTACGTGGCCCGACAGATCCGCGGCTGGAGCGACCGCTACGAAAAAGCCCTGACGCCCGATGCGCCGAAGTGGGAAGCGGTCAAGGCCTGGCTCAACGACAAGATGCCGGCCGACCACCCCACTTCGAGCATCGTCCACAACGACTACCGCTTCGACAACGTGATCCTCGACCCGGAGAACCCGATGCAGATCATCGGCGTACTGGACTGGGAACTGACCACCATCGGCGATCCGTTGATGGATCTGGGCAACAGCCTCGCCTACTGGATCGAAGCCGCAGACCCGGCCCCCGTCCAACTGATGCGCCGTCAGCCAAGCCATGCCCCTGGCATGCTGACCCGCCGCGAGTTCGTCGATTACTACGCCGAGCGCGCCGGGATCCGCATCGACAACTTCGACTTCTATTACACCTACGGGCTGTTCCGCCTGGCCGGCATCGTCCAGCAGATCTACTACCGCTTCTTCCACGGCCAGACCCAGGACAAACGCTTCGCGCAGTTCGTTCAGATGAACAAACTGCTGGAGCAGATGAGCCTGCAGGTCATCAGCAAATCCACGCTCTGAGCGCACCTATAACAAGGAAACAGCATGTCCAAGACCCAGTTGTTCGACCTCGACGGTAAAATCGCTTTCGTTTCCGGCGCCAGCCGCGGCATCGGCGAGGCCATCGCCAAACTGCTGGCCCAGCAAGGCGCCCATGTGATCGTTTCCAGTCGCAAGCTCGACGGTTGCCAGCACGTGGCCGACGCCATCATCGCCGCTGGCGGCAAGGCCACCGCCATCGCCTGCCACATCGGTGAAATGGAGCAGATCAGCCAGGTATTCGCAGGTATCCGCGAACAGTTCGGGCGCTTGGACATCCTGGTCAACAACGCCGCCACCAACCCGCAATTCTGCAACGTCCTGGACACCGACCTGGGTGCGTTCCAGAAAACCGTGGACGTGAACATTCGCGGCTACTTCTTCATGTCGGTGGAAGCCGGCAAGCTGATGCGCGAGAACGGCGGCGGCAGCATCATCAACGTGGCGTCGATCAACGGCATCTCGCCGGGGATCTTCCAGGGCATCTACTCGGTGACCAAGGCTGCGGTTATCAACATGACCAAGGTCTTCGCCAAGGAATGCGCGCAGTTCGGCATCCGCTGCAACGCCCTGCTGCCGGGCCTGACCGACACCAAGTTCGCCTCGGCACTGGTCAAGAACGACGCCATCCTGAAGACCGCCCTGGCGCAGATTCCCCTCAAGCGCGTGGCCGACCCAAGCGAAATGGCCGGCGCGGTGTTGTACCTGGCCAGCGATGCGTCGAGCTACACCACGGGTGTGGCGTTGAATGTGGATGGTGGTTTCCTGTCCTGACAGTGAGCGCCATGGCAGACCTGTGAAAAACCCTGTGGGAGCGAGCCTGCTCGCGATAGCGTTGTATCAGTCAGACACGTACTGCTGACCCACCGCTATCGCGAGCAGGCTCGCTCCCACAAGGGATCCTCTGCAATCGCACAGATGAATATTTATTCCAATATTTGCAATTAGAGAATATTTATTCCATAAATAGCCCTCCTGAAAATAACAATTCAAAGGGCTCTTCATCATGCGTGAACTCGGCATCGGTCTGATTGGCACCGGCTTCATGGGCCGTGCCCATGCCTTGGCGTTCCACAATGCCAAGGCGGTGTTCGACCTTCCCCTGAACCTGAAGCTGGCGGCCCTGGCCGACGCCGATCCGCAGCGTGCCCGGCAATGCGCCCACAGTTGGGGGTTCGAGACGGCCCACAGCGACTGGCAACAACTGATCGACGACCCGAAGGTCAACCTGATCGCCATCACCACGCCCAACCACCTGCACTTCCCCATGGCCATGGCAGCGTTGGCAGCGGGCAAGCCGGTCTATTGTGAAAAGCCCCTGGCGGTGTCCCTGGAGCAGGCCGAGCAGATGCGCCAGGCGGCCAAGGCGGCCGGGGTGGTGACGAGGGTCGGCTACAACTACCAGCACAACCCGATCATTCAACAGGCGCGGGACATGATCCAGCGCGGCGAACTGGGACAGATCATCAGTTTCCAGGGCGAATTCAGCGAAGACTTCATGGCCGACCCCGCCTCGCCGTGGTCATGGCGCTGCGAAGCGGCCCACGCCGGCGGCGCACTGGCAGACCTGGGCAGCCACTTGCTGGCCATGGCCCGGCACTTGTTGGGCGATGTCGAGGCGGTGTGCGCCGACAGCCAGACCGTGCACCGCCAACGCCCCGCCGGTGCGGGCAATGCCGAACAACGCGCCATCGCGGTGGATGACCAGGTCCTCGGGCTGCTGCGTTTCGCCAACGGCGCCCGGGGCACGGTGAGCAGCAGCTGGCTCAAGCACGGCTACAAGAACCACCTGAGCTTCGAGATCAGCGGCACCCTCGGCACCCTGGCGTTCGATCAGGAACGACTGAATGAACTGCGCCTGTGTCGCGTCGGCCAGGCAGGTTTTCAGCGCCTGCTGGCCGGTCCGGATTTGCCGGGTTACGCCGCGTTCAGCCCGGCCGCCGGGCACCAGTTGGGGTACAACGAATTGAAGACCCTGGAAGTGCATGAACTGGTGATGACCCTCGCAGGCGAAGGCGGCAGCGGGACGGACTTCGAAGAGGCCTGGGAAGTGGAGCGGCTGGCGGCGGCGATTCGTGTGGCGGCGCGGGAGGAGCGTTGGGTCAAGGTCAGCGAGCAATGACCTGCTGAGCAAACCGCTCATAACGATCGTTCCCACCTGTGGGAGCAAGGCTTGCCCGCGATGAAGATGACGCGGTCTCCCTGGGAACCGAGGCGCCTGCATCGCGAGCAAGCTTTGCTCCCACGCAGCGGGGATAAATCCCCTCGCCACAGGGAGTGTCCAACTTCAATCTTGGGATTGCAGTTCAACCAAACGCACGGCCAGCGCCTTGGCCTGGCTCGCCACATCGGTCACGGCGGTGCTTTCCCACCACATTCCGCGCAGTGGCGGGCCCATGGCGAACAGGCGCTCGGCAGGCTCGCCTTGGGCGTCCAGCACCGCGCCATCGGCACGCGCGGCGATGCCCAGGGCCAGCGGCCCGGGCTGGATCAGCCCCTGGGCCAGCAACTGTTGCGGCAACGGCCGTGCAACCCGGCGCCAGTCATATTCGATGCCGCTGGAGTTGATCAGCGCCGCGCCCTGCACCACCGTCAGCCCGGTCTCGCCCCGGCGGCGGATGGTAATACCCAGCGTGCCCTCGGCAGAGGACGCCAGCCCCTTGAACGACGCCGCATGGATCCGCAATCGCCCTTCTTCGTGCAGACGCGCCACCAGTTCGGCGCTCAGCGGTGGCGAACGATGATGATGGCTCTCCCACCACGGCCGTACATGCCGGACGAACTGCCGGCGTTGTACATCGCTGGCCTGGTTCCACAAACGCCCGATGTGAGCACGCACCGTGTCCAGCGGCGCCTGCCAATCGATGCCTTGGGCCTGGGCCTGACGGCATTGCTCGCGCAGGGCTCGCATCAATTGGCGTGGTGACCGCAGGCTGTGATCGTCGGCGAGGAAATCCACCCAGGCGGGTGGCTGGCGGCGCACATGGGGCAACAAACCATGGCGGGAAAACACTTCGATCGGGCCACGGTGCCCGGCCTGCTCCAGGGACACGACGGCATCGACCATGGTCAGCCCCGAGCCGATGATCAGCACCGTGGACTGCGGATCGAGCTGGCGCATCGCAGCCACATCCCAAGGGTCCAGGGCCGCGGCATTCAAGCCGCTGGATTCGGTTTGCGGGGTGCGTGCCGCCGGGAACATGCCGGTGGCCAGCACCGCGAAACGCCCGCGCAACAACTGGCCGTCATCCAGCGTGAGCATTACGGCATCGTCGACAACCCGCAAGTCCACGGCCTCGCCGCGCACGTGCTCGGCGGTCGAACCGTTTTGTGCGCCCAACTCGCGAGCCTCGGCCAGGCGCTGCTGCACATAGAGGCCAAACATCCCCCGAGGCGGGAACAACTCGCTGATCGGCACGTGCTGTTGATCCGCCTCGGGCCAGCCGCCGGCCTCGATGAACGCGGTGAGCCATCGGGTCAGGTCATCGGCGTTGTCCGGGTCGACGCTCATCCGCGCGGCGTTGCCGTTCAAGGTATGGCCAAGTTCCACCGCACTATAGGCCTCGCCCCGGCCCAGTTCGCTGCGCGGCTCGACGATCAGCACTTCGCGACGGCCCGGCAAGCGCAGCAATTGTGCCGCCAGCATGGCACCGCTCAGGCCGCCCCCGATGATCAGGATATCGGCCTCCCGGGTGATGCCCTGCTCATGTCGCTCCAGCGCTGTGTCCATACCGCTCTCCAGGAATCAAATCACCACGTTGCGTACGAATCTCGCCGCCACCGGGCCATCGTTGCGATAGGCATGGGGCTGGTTGCTGGCAAACATGAAAAACTCACCGGCACCAATCCGGCGTTCCTCGCTGCCCAACAGCAGGGTCAGGCAGCCCTCGAATACGTAGAGTTGCTCGCTCCAACCGTCGGCGTCGGGCTCTGAAGGGTAATACTCGCCGGGCTCCAGGCGCCACTCCCAGAGTTCCACCTCGCGGCTGGCGGTGGCCTTGGCGAGCAATACGGCTTTGCTGCCGGCAATGGTCCCGGCCCAGGCCAGTTCGTTGATGCGACTCGGGTCGCGGGCGTCGGGGGCCTGGATCAAGTCGCTGAAGGCCACGTCCAGGGCTTCGGCGACCCGGTCCAGGGTGGTCAGGCTGACGTTTTTTTCGCCGGCCTCGATGGCCACCAGCATTCGCCGGCTGACCCCCGACAGCTCGGCGAGCGCCGTCTGGCTGAGCTCGGCGGCATGCCGCAGACGACGGACGTTCTGGCTGACGTGTTGCAGGACGGACGCCCGCTGGCCGGATTCTTTGTGCACTATATTGCTCACATGGCTGGGTTGCGCATTATACTGCCCAACTTCGGGCGCATTGTGCGTCCGCCTCAAGTAGCGCGCAAGGTCATGGCATCGGTGAATTCCCCACAAGCTTCCCCCCGTTTCTCAAGGTTCAGCAAGGCCGAATGCGTGCTGGTGCTGATTACCATGATCTGGGGTGGGACTTTCCTGCTGGTGCAGCATGCCATGACGGTCAGTGGGCCGATGTTTTTCGTCGGTCTGCGCTTTGCCGCCGCGGCCGCGTTTGTCGCGCTGTTCTCCTGGAAGCATCTGCGCGAGCTGACGCTGTTCGAACTCAAGGCCGGGTGCTTCATCGGCGTGGCGATCATGCTCGGCTACGGCCTGCAGACCGTCGGCCTGCAAACCATCCCCAGCAGCCAGTCGGCGTTCATCACCGCGTTATACGTGCCATTCGTGCCCTTGCTGCAATGGCTGGTGCTGGGCCGTCGGCCTGGCTTGATGCCCAGCCTCGGCATAATGCTGGCGTTCACCGGGCTGATGCTGGTGTCGGGCCCGGCCGGGGCCTCGCTGAAT
This sequence comes from Pseudomonas sp. A-RE-22, assembly GCF_019956035.1. NCBI lineage: Bacteria > Pseudomonadati > Pseudomonadota > Gammaproteobacteria > Pseudomonadales > Pseudomonadaceae > Pseudomonas > Pseudomonas sp. A-RE-22. The sequence goes on along the minus strand of NZ_JAHBCZ010000005.1, from coordinate 7,720 downwards.
TTCAGCCCCGGTGAAATCGCCACGTTGATCAGCGCCATCGCAATCGCCGCCGAGATCATCCTGATCAGCGCCTATGCCGGCCAGGTCGATGTGCGCCGGGTGACCGTGGTGCAACTGGCAAGCACCGCCGTGCTGGCCTTCCTGATGGTGGTGCCGACCCAGGAAAAGATCCCGGATTTTTCCATGTTGCTGCTGGTCAGCGCCGTGGGCCTGGGCGCCGCGAGCGCAGCGATCCAGGTGGCGATGAACTGGGCACAGAAAAGCGTCTCGCCGACCCGCGCCACGCTGATCTATGCCGGCGAGCCGGTGTGGGCCGGCATCGCCGGGCGCCTGGCGGGCGAACGGCTGCCAGCGATTGCCTTGTTCGGCGCGGCACTGATCGTGGCGGCGGTGATCGTCAGTGAGCTGAAGACACGGAGCAAAGGGGTTGTCGAGGTGGATGAGGGGCTTGAGCGCGAGCAGTGAGGCCGGTGATTGAACCTGTGTAGGAGCTGTCGAGTGCAACGAGGCTGCGATCTTTCCCCAGACACTTGAGTCTCAAGCGAAAAATCAAAGATCAACAGATCGCAGCCTTCGGCAGCTCCTACACAAGCCCAGCGGGAGCAAGCTCCCTCGCCACGGGTGATGTGTAGGGCGCAAAGTAAGAAAACTCCACCTCCCTTGTAGGATTCTGCGACACCCTCACGGTTGGTGATCGGGAATACGCCACGTATGATCCCTCACAACCTCCCGCCGAATAGAAGCCTATGTCACTGATAGTTCTATTGCTTTTGCCCTTCATCGGCAGCTGTGTCGCGGCGCTGCTGCCGCATAACGCCCGTAACGCCGAATCACTGCTGGCCGGCCTCGTCGCCCTGGCCGGCACGGTTCAGGTGGCCTTGCTGTACCCGCAGATTGCCGACGGTGGCGTGATCCGCGAGCACTACACCTGGTTGCCCAGCCTGGGCCTGGATTTCGTATTGCGCCTGGACGGGTTCGCCTGGCTGTTTTCGTTGCTGGTGCTGGGCATCGGCACGCTGGTGTCGCTGTATGCTCGCTACTACATGTCGCCGGACGATCCGGTGCCGCGCTTCTTCGCGTTTTTCCTGGCGTTCATGGGCGCCATGCTCGGGCTGGTGATCTCCGGCAACCTGATCCAGATGGTGTTTTTCTGGGAACTGACCAGCCTGTTCTCGTTCCTGCTGATCGGTTACTGGCACCACCGCGCCGACGCTCGACGCGGTGCCTACATGGCGTTGATGGTGACCGGGGCTGGCGGGCTTTGCCTGTTGGCCGGGGTGATGCTGCTCGGCCATGTGGTGGGCAGCTATGAGCTGGACAAGGTCCTCGCCGCTGGCGACCTGATCCGTGCCCATGCTCTCTACCCCATCCTGTTGCCGCTGATCCTGATCGGCGCCTTGAGCAAAAGCGCTCAGTTTCCGTTCCACTTCTGGCTGCCCCATGCCATGGCAGCCCCCACGCCGGTGTCGGCGTATCTGCACTCGGCGACCATGGTCAAGGCCGGGGTGTTCCTGTTGGCGCGGTTATGGCCGTCGCTGTCGGGCAGTGAAGAATGGTTCTACATCGTCGGCGGCGCGGGGGCCTGTACGTTGCTGCTTGGCGCCTACTGCGCGATGTTCCAGAACGACCTCAAGGGCCTGCTGGCCTACTCCACCATCAGCCACCTCGGGCTGATCACCCTGCTGCTGGGCCTGAACAGTCCACTGGCGGCCGTGGCGGCGGTGTTTCATATCCTCAACCACGCCACCTTCAAGGCGTCGCTGTTCATGGCCGCCGGGATCATCGACCACGAAAGCGGCACCCGCGACATTCGCAAGCTCAGCGGCCTGGTACGGCTGATTCCGTTCACCGCGACCCTGGCCATGGTCGCCAGCGCGGCGATGGCCGGGGTGCCGTTGCTCAACGGTTTCCTGTCCAAGGAAATGTTCTTCGCCGAGACCGTGTTCATTTCCGCCACGGCCTGGGTCGAACTGGCGCTGCCGATCATCGCCACCATCGCCGGGACCTTCAGCGTCGCCTACTCCTTGCGGTTCACCGTGGATGTGTTCTTCGGCCCCACCGCCACCGACCTGCCCCATACCCCTCACGAACCACCGCGCTGGATGCGAGCGCCAGTGGAGTTGCTGGTGTTCACCTGCCTGTTGGTGGGGATTTTTCCGGCCCAGGTGGTCGGCTCGCTGCTCGCGGCCGCCGCGTTGCCGGTGGTGGGCGGCACGCTGCCGCAGTACAGCCTGGCAATCTGGCACGGCCTGAATGCACCGATGATCATGAGCCTGGTGGCCATGTCCGGTGGCATCGTCCTGTACCTGCTGCTGCGCAATCAGTTCCGGCAAGGGTACATCACGCACCCGCCGTTCATTGGCCGACTCAGCGGCAAGCGCCTGTTCGAACGTTGCCTGGTGCTGATGATGCGCCAGGGCCGGCGCCTGGAACGACGGATCAGCACCCGCCGCCTGCAGGCCCAGTTGTTCTGGCTGGTCCTCGCTGCGGTGCTCGCCGGGCTGATCCCGATGCTGCACAGCACGCTGGTCTGGGGCGACCGGCCGAAGATCCCCGGCTCCATCGTCTTCGTCACCCTGTGGCTGCTGGCAATCGCCTGTGCCCTGGGCGCGGCCTGGCAGGCCAAGTACCACCGGCTCGCGGCCCTGACCATGGTCAGCGTCTGCGGCCTGATGACCTGCGTGACCTTCGTCTGGTTCTCCGCCCCCGACCTGGCCTTGACGCAGCTGGTGGTGGAAGTGGTCACCACCGTGCTGATCCTGCTGGGCCTGCGCTGGCTGCCACGGCGGATCGAGGACGTCTCGCCTCTGCCCAACAGCGAGCGGCGCGCGCGCATCCGGCGCCTGCGGGACTTGCTGCTGTCCAGCGCCGTCGGCGGCGGCATGGCGCTGTTGTCCTATGCGATGCTCACGCGCCAGACGCCCAACGACATTTCTTCGTTCTACTTGAGCCGGGCCCTGCCCGAAGGCGGCGGCAGCAATGTGGTGAACGTGATGCTGGTGGACTTCCGCGGCTTCGACACCCTCGGGGAAATCACCGTGCTGGTGGCGGTGGCCCTGGCGGTGTTCGCCCTGCTGCGGCGTTTCCGCCCGCCAAAGGAAAGCATGCAGCTGCCGGCACAACAGCGCCTGCTGGCGCCGGACGTGGTCACCGACCTGGTCAACCCGCGCCATGCCAGCGACACCGCATTGGGTTTCATGATGGTGCCGTCGGTGCTGGTGCGCCTGCTGCTGCCGATCGCCCTGGTGGTGTCGTTCTACCTGTTCATGCGTGGCCACAATCAACCCGGTGGCGGCTTCGTGGCCGGGTTGGTGATGTCGGTGGCGTTCATCCTGCAGTACATGGTTGCCGGCACCCAGTGGGTCGAGGCGCAAATGAGCCTGCGACCGCTGCGCTGGATGGGCACCGGGCTGTTGTTCGCCACCGCCACGGGCCTGGGGGCGATGGCCGTGGGTTATCCGTTCCTGACCACCCACACCTGGCATTTTGAATTACCGCTGCTGGGTGATCTCCATGTGGCCAGCGCGCTGTTTTTCGACATCGGCGTGTACGCCGTGGTGGTCGGCTCCACCCTGCTGATCCTCACCGCCCTGGCGCACCAATCGGTTCGGGCCCATAAGCCTGGCCTGCAAGCCAAACCCGTCGCCCCCGTCAAAGGAGCCACCGCCTGATGGAAGAAGTCATCGCAATCGCAATCGGCGTACTGGCCGCCTCCGGTGTCTGGCTGGTGTTGCGGCCACGGACCTTCCAGGTGGTCATGGGCCTGTGCCTGCTGTCCTACGGCGTCAACCTGTTCATCTTCAGCATGGGCAGCCTGTTCATCGGCAAGGAGCCGATCATCAAGGACGGCGTGCCCCAGGACCTGCTGCACTACACCGACCCGCTGCCCCAGGCGCTGGTGCTGACCGCCATCGTGATCAGCTTCGCCATGACCGCGCTGTTCCTGGTGGTGCTGCTGGCGTCCCGGGGCCTGACCGGCACCGACCATGTGGACGGTCGGGAGCCCAAGGAATGATATTGACGCCCCATCTGATCGCCGCGCCCATCCTGCTGCCGCTGCTGACCGCTGCGTTGATGCTGATGCTGGGCGAGAAACACCGCCCGCTCAAGGCACGGATCAATCTGCTTTCCAGCCTGCTGGGCCTGGGCATCGCCGTGCTGTTGCTGTACTGGACCCAGGACCAGGCCCTGCCCGCGTCCATTGGTGTGTACCTGCCCGGCAACTGGCAGGCGCCGTTCGGCATTGTCCTGGTGGTCGATCGCCTGTCGGCGCTGATGCTGGTGCTGACCGGCATCATTGGCGTCAGCGCCCTGCTCTTCGCCATGGCCCGCTGGGACCGCGCCGGGGCGAGTTTCCATGCGCTGTTCCAGATCCAGTTGATGGGCCTCTACGGGGCCTTCCTGACGGCGGACCTGTTCAACCTGTTCGTGTTCTTCGAAGTGCTGCTGGCGGCCTCCTACGGCTTGATGCTGCACGGTTCGGGCAGGGCGCGGGTGTCGTCGGGCCTGCATTACATTTCCATCAATCTGCTGGCCTCGTCGTTGTTCCTGATCGGCGCAGCGCTGATCTATGGCGTCACCGGCACGTTGAACATGGCCGACCTGGCCCTGAAAATCCCGCTGGTGCCGGAGGCCGACCGCGGCTTGCTGCACGCCGGCGCAGGCATCCTTGCGGTGGCGTTCCTGGCCAAGGCCGGCATGTGGCCGCTGAACTTCTGGCTGGTGCCGGCCTACAGTGCCGCCAGCGCACCGGTGGCGGCGCTGTTTGCGATCATGACCAAGGTCGGCGTCTACACGATCCTGCGCCTGTGGACGTTGCTGTTCTCCGGCCAGGCCGGCGCCTCGGCGTATTTCGGCGCCGACTGGTTGGTCTACGGCGGCATGGCGACCATCGTCTGCGCCGCCATCGCCATTCTGGCGGCCCAACGCCTGGAGCGCATGGCGAGCCTGAGCATCCTGGTCTCGGCCGGGATCCTGTTGTCGGCCATCGGCTTCGCCCAACCCAACCTGGTGGGCGCGGCGCTGTTTTACCTGGTGAGTTCGACCCTGGCGCTCTGCGCGCTGTTCTTGCTGGCCGAGCTGATCGAACGCTCGCGCTCGGCCAATGAACTGGCCCTGGACGACGACTTCGACACGTTGCCGCGACCGCTGGAATCCTTGCAGCCACCCAAGGGCATCAACCTCGATGACGAGCAGAAAGCCGTGGTCGGGCAAGTGATTCCCTGGACCATGGCCTTCCTTGGCTTGAGCTTTATCTTCTGTGCGCTGTTGATTATCGGCATGCCGCCGTTGTCGGGGTTCATCGGCAAGCTGAGCCTGCTGAGCGCCTTGCTCAATCCCCAAGGCTTCGGAGCCAGCGGCGGGGAGTCGGTATCAAACCAGGCGTGGGGCCTGTTGGCCTTGCTGATCCTCTCGGGGCTGGCCTCGCTGATTGCCTTTTCACGCCTAGGCATCCAACGTTTCTGGACGCCCCAGGAACGCCCATCGCCGTTGCTGCGGCCGTTCGAATGCCTGCCGATCATCCTTTTGCTGGGCCTGGGCATCGCCCTGACTTTCAAGGCCGAGCCGTTGCTGCGCTACACCCAATCCGCTGCCGATGCGCTGAACAACCCGGAACATTATGTGATGTCGGTACTCGCCACCCGCGCCGTGCCCAACCCAGAGACCCGCGCCGCCTTGTCGGAGGTGCAGCCATGAAGTGCCTGTTTCCCGCCCCGTGGTTGTCCCTGGCGCTGTGGTTACTGTGGCTGGTGTTGAACGTGTCCGTCAGCGCCGGCCATCTGCTGCTCGGCGCTGCACTGGGCTTCCTGGCCCCGTTGCTGATGCGCCCGTTGCGCCCACGGCCCATCCGTATCCGCCGACCATGGGTGGTGTTGCGCTTGTTCCTGCTGGTGGGCCGTGATGTGCTGGTGTCCAACGTGGCGGTGGCCTGGGGGGTGCTCAACGCTGGCCGCCGCCCGCCTCGCTCGCGGTTCATCAAGGTGCCGCTGGACCTGCACGACGCCAACGGCCTGGCCGCGCTGTCGATGATCACCACGGTGATTCCGGGGACGGTCTGGTCGGAACTGGCCCTGGACCGCAGCATCCTGCTGATGCATGTATTCGATCTGCAAGACGAGGCGTCATTCATCGCGCATTTCAAGGCCACCTACGAGCGCCCGTTGATGGAGATTTTCCAATGAGCCCCTTGCTGTCCAATGCGATCCTGTTGAGCCTGTTCCTGTTCTCCCTGGCGATGGTGTTGACCCTGTGGCGGCTGTTCAAGGGACCCTCGGCCCAGGACCGGGTATTGGCCCTGGACTATCTGTACATCGTGGCGATGCTGATGATGCTGGTGCTGGGCATCCGTTATGCCAGTGACACCTATTTCGAGGCGGCGCTGCTGATCGCCCTGTTCGGCTTCGTCGGCTCGTTTGCCCTGGCCAAGTTCCTGCTGCGGGGCGAGGTGATCGAATGACCGGCGAACTGTCGATGTGGGTGGAAATCCCGGTGGCGATCCTGCTGGTGCTCAGCAGCCTCTTCGCCCTGGCCGGGGCAATCGGCCTGGTGCGGTTGAAGGATTACTTCCAGCGCATGCACCCTCCGGCCCTGGCATCCACACTGGGCGCCTGGTGCGTGGCACTGGCTTCGATCGTGTATTTTTCGGCGCTCAAATCCGGGCCGGTGTTGCACGCCTGGCTGATACCGATCCTGTTGTCCATCACCGTCCCGGTGACCACCCTGCTGCTGGCCCGAGCGGCGTTGTTCCGCAAGCGCATGGCTGGGGATGATGTGCCGGCGGAAGTGAGCAGTCGCCGAAACGACTGACAGATACGTTGATCGTTCCCACGCTCCGCGTGGGAATGCATCCCGTGACGCTCTGCGTCACCTTCCAGAAGCGGAACGCGGAGCGTCCCTGGCGACGTTCCCACGCAGGAGCGTGGGAACAATCGATATGAAACTCAGGTCCACGCCACCGCCAGCAACCCGGCCCCAAGCACCACGCACAATGGCGAATAGACCCAGGTGTCGAGCCTGGCAAATGTCGAGTCCTTGACCTCCTTGAAGAAGCCCACCAGCTCCGACTCGCCAATGGCCCGGGCGAACATCAGCAAGGCAATCGCGCTGATCAGCCACTGCAACGCCCGATGGGTGACCGGCTGCGCCAGCAGGCCGACCCGCAGGCACACCAGCAGCGCCACCATCAGCAGTGCCAGGGCCACCAGCAAGGTCAGCCAGCCCGAGGGATCGAACGCCGGTCGCAACGCCTCCCCCTGCTTCACCGGCACCTGAGGCACCACTGCCTTGGTCGCCCACCGCCCACCCAGGGCCCAATACATATGAATCAAGCTGATGGTCGCAAACACTGCGACCAGCGACCGAGCCAATAAAAGCGTCATTCGCCAGCCTCCTGAAAAAGGTTGAACAATCATCCTAGCTTGAATTTGGCATTTCGCTGGACGGGCGTAGGTTGCCAGTTTCCAGCGAATGACTCATTGCCCAGGATCAAGAGTTCAACCTGCCGGCACGCGCGCTGCCCTACAGACCGGCGGAGACCTTGTCCGCCACCTCCTTGGGCAGCCAGGCCTGCCAGACCTGCGGATGCGCCTTGAGGAACGCCTCGGCGGCTTCGCGGGGCGGGGTGCGCTTCTCGCTCATGTCGGCCAGGGCCTTGTTCAACGGTTCGATGGGCAAATCGACCTTGCTGAAGAACTCGGCAATATCCGGGTATTGCTTCTGG
>NZ_JAHBCZ010000004.1:0-135219 GCF_019956035.1 Pseudomonas sp. A-RE-22 | reverse complement strand
GATCGAAGCGTGTCCAAAAAACTTTGTGCTATGTCTTGGGCTTACGCCGAAGGTGAGAGAGTTGATCTTCCAGCCCCTCTGATACTATTAGAGCTTTAAGTCTTATGTGTCCGTTGGCGAGGTAAGTAGTTGTTCTTCGGTATGTTTTGTTGACTAAGTGGAGGATCCGGTCTGTCGGAGTGATCGATTAGCGGTGGCGCAGTGTGTACGGCAAAAGTAACCTCGACCAATATCTCCACCTACGCCTGGTCTGTTTAATTTACCGTGAAGTAAGGCCCAAGCCGGGCCTGGCGGTTTGGCTGCTTGCGCAAAGGCTGCCCATGCCGCTGGGCCTGCGCCGGTTTTGTTCGTCCATTCATCGTGAAGCACTACAGTTTTTATGAGTGCTGCCGATAATAAATTTACTAGCCACGTTTTCAGGAATGGCTGATAACAGGGAGGACATTATCTTGGTCGGTTCAATTAATTCAAATGTGTTTTCTGGTTCGCAGGTTTCCCATGTGACGGCGAGCCAAAATGAATCGCTAACGAAAACTCAGGTGGCAACTGAAAGCGCTGATGTGGGTAGTCATAAAGATACCAGTCGCCTTTCTTCACTCTCTCTACAGTTGAGTGAAAGTGCCGCGCGTGCGGCGGCTAGAGATTCGAGTTTGAGCAGGAAAGAGCTTGGCGCGAAAGCGAATGAGCTTTTGAGCAAGATTTCCGGTGATGGTTATTTTGTCAACAAAAAAGCTAATGATGCTGAAGTGCCTGACACTCAGGACCCTGTGTTATTGGCTCGTGCGGCCAATGCAACGCAGTTTGTCAATGGCAGTGGTAAAAATCCATTTGCGGGTATGTCGAGCGATCAGCTCTCATTGATCATCTATGATGATAGTGGGAATTTTACGACTAATGAACGCCGCGCGGCGTGGAAAGAGTCATTCGATCAGGAATCTGCTTGGCGGCAGAAGGTTGTTGCCAATGCGATGGCGGAATATAACGGAACCGGGAAACTGACGAAATTCTTTACTGCAGCCCTTGAACACTATAAGGATCTGCCCGCTATTGAGCAGGCACAGTACCCTAATAGTTATGAGGCAAAGTTGCAGGGTTGGATAGCACTCGATTTCAACTACAAGACCCATACGGTTGAGGGAAAGGGTAGTCCTCAGGATGTAATGGACAAGGTCTTGAATCTCGACAAGCAACTGTTTGATGACGCTGGGGCAGATACGGTTTGAGTGCGGCACTCACCCAAGATTGAGCATGTCCAAACAAAATGCCCCGCATCGTCGTAATGCTGGTCACTTAAGCGGAGCAGTTTTATGATCCGCCGGAAACCGGGTCGTTGAAATCTTCACCGTCCTTGGCCCTAAGGTCTTGGACGGTGACCCAGAAATATCCCTCCAATCCTCGATCTTAACTCCGCCCAACGTCTGCCCATTGCTGATGTCGGATTCGCCGCCGCCATGACGATTAGCTGAGCGGCGATGTACCTTGATAGTAACCGTCCGCCCAGCACCCTCTCCTGACAGCCCTCCAAATTGGCCAAGATAGTGGACACCATTTTTTAGTGGACACTATCTTGGATACAGTTGCCCCAGCCCGTCGAGCGGGTCGTCGCCCCAACTTCCCGCTCGACTTTAAACGCCGAGTCGTCGAAGCCACCTTCCAGCCCGGCGCCTCCGTGTCGTTGATCGCTCGCGAACATGACGTCAACGCCAACCTGGTGTTTCGCTGGCGGCAACAGTATCAAGAAGGTGCATTCGGCCCTGTTAGTCAGCGTGCAACACTTTTGCCCGTTCAGATGATCGAGGCGCCGATGGATCTGGCGCAAGTCGCCCAACCTTGGACAGGTGGCGAGTGTCGCCGGTCAGTTCGATGACAAACATCAGCGAGCCAACATGTAGCGTCACAGCCTGCAAATCGGTCGGCTCGGAGTTGATGAAGTAATCAGCCTTCACACCTTGTTCGATGGCGGCAATGGTGCCGATGCCACCCTGCAGTTCGCCCACCACGTAAGTGAGGATCACATCACGTTTGAGTTTGATGCCGGCATCGATCAAGGTTTTCAGTGCGCAGAAATAAGCCGCATCGCCAGCCTTCATGTTGGACACGCCGATGCCGTAGATGAACTCGTCATCAATCTTTCCGGCCCAGGGGGCGACCGTCCAGCCTTCTGTTACCGGGTTGGTGTCCAGATGGCCGTTGAACAACAGGCTATGGCCGCCACCTTGACCTTTGAGGGTGCCGATGGCATTCAGACGCTCGCCGGGAACCGGCATCAGCTGCGCGTCCAGACCCAGTTCCTGCATCTGACCGGCCATGTATTCGGCGAGTTTGCGTTCTTCAGGGGTAGCGCTGTAGCTCTTGTGCTGCACCATGCGCGCGAGAAAATCCAGGCAGTACGCCTCGTCAATGCGGTCGAGCAGTGCTTCAGGCGTCATCAAGGGGCTCCAATTCATTCAAAGGCTGCGGCACTGCATCGAGCAGGGCGCGGGTATAGGGGTGACGGGCCTGGGCCGCCATGTCCACGGCCGGCAGAATCTCCAGCAGGTCGCCGCGGTACATCACGGCGATACGGTGGGCGATTTGCCGGATCAGGTTGAGGTCATGGGTGATGAACAGGTACGCGGTACCGTGTTGACGGCGTAGTTCACGAAATACGCTGAGACGTGAACTGGCTGTGTGTTCTCAACCACACCGGAACGCAGTAGGACGTCCAGCGAGGAGAAGCATGCATATCCTCGGAATAGCCTGTTTCTTGACGAAATTTAAAATCGGTCACAATTTGTCAACCGTCTTTGAGATGAGTAAGCTGTTTGCATGAACCAGCCAATACTAGCCCCTAGCGTCCGCGGCCCAGTGGACCATGACATTCGAGACCAGATTGTCGCGGCGGCCAATGAACACTTCAGTCAATATGGTTACGGCAAGACCACGGTGTCCGACCTGGCCAAGGCCATCGGGTTTTCCAAGGCTTACATCTACAAGTTTTTTGATTCCAAGCAAGCGATTGGTGAAGCCATTTGCAAAAATTGTCTGGCGCAAATCGTTGCAGCCGTGGAGAAGGCCATCAATGTCGATGGTATTTCGCCAACGGAATGCTTTAGACGTTTGGTCAAGACCCTAGTGATCACGGGCGCGGACTTGTTCTTCAATGACCGAAAGCTCTACGATATTGCCGCGTTCGCTGCCTCAGAGCGCTGGTCAAGTACAGAGGTCTATAACGCACAAATCAAAGACTTCGTATTACAAATTGTACGGGAGGGGCGAGAACTCGGTGAGTTCGAGCGCAGAACGCCCTTGGACGAGACGGTAGATTCGATACATCTGGCACTACGGCCTTTCGTCAATCCTTTGCTGTTGCAGTACAACCTCGATCTCATTGAGGATGCCCCCACCCTCACTTCCAACCTCATCTTGCGTAGCCTCATGCCCTGAGCTTCGGCTTAGGACTGCATGTGCTTCCAATGTAGCGACGCATTGCCTCCTGCGATTTCCCCCCCCATCAATGATAGGTTTTCATTTACCTAGGTCGTGACGATTGACACATATGGTCACATGAATAAATATGGCGCTTCTGTTCTTAAGATATCGCCATGATTCGACTGCGCCGCAGACCTCCGTTTTTCTCCAGGTCAGATCTTTACCCGCCCCATTCAGCAGTTTCGACTGTGCTGGGAGCGACGCTGGTGTGCTGTTTCGTGGAGATCGCTATCAGCCAGCTCAGGGAGCGCTGAATATGACCAGCTTTGCTCAGTTGCTGCAGCAATTCGATCCGGATTCACCTTTTATTGCTCCACCCAACTGGTTACAGGGGCGTACGGTCTTTGGCGGCCTGTCCGCGGCGCTATCGCTGCAAGCGGTTTTGCGTGAGTGTCCGACCGGTTACCCACCGTTCAAGTCCGCCCAGGTTTCGGTTATAGGCCCTGTTACACAGGCCCAGACATTCGAGGCTAGCGTGTTGCGTCAAGGGCGATCAGTCACCTCGGTAGCGGTCGACTGCATGTCGGGCGATGACCTTGCGCTGCGCACAACGCTGTTATTCGCCCAACCGCGTGCGAGCAAAATCACCCACGACTCATGGGGAAGACCGCTTGTAGAGGGGCCATCCCGATACCCTACGCTTGCTCTGGATCGCAACGTCGCACCGGCTTGCGCTTATAACTTCGAAATTCGCGCGGCGGGCGGCTCACTGCCCGTATCTGGCGCTGAAAGTCCCGAACTATTGATGTGGGTGCGCCACTTGGATGCGCAGGGCGTAGACCCAGCCGTCGCCTTGATTGCACTGGCTGACAGTTTGCCGCCGGCCGCCATGACCTGCTTCACCGAGCCCGCCGCCATCAGCTCTGCGTCCTGGATGATTGATCTGCCACAGCCGGCCGTTGTTGGCGAATGGTTCCTTATCAGTTCTTTCAGTCTGCAGGCTCTGGAAGGTTACTCATTGCAAGATATGGAGATCTGGGACGAGAGCGGTCGGCGAGTGCTTTGGGCACGCCAGACCGTGGCAATTTTCACATAACACAACCAACTGTTCCATTCACTTCAGCTGCTGTTTCAAGAGTTCTAATAATGAAAAAAATATTGCTCAAGACCCCGCTAGGCCTCGCTGTTGCGCTCGCCACTTCTCATGTACTTGCGAGCGGTTTCGCTCTGAATGAACAAAGCATCAGCGGGATGGGATCCGGATTTGCCGGGCGCTCGTCCTCTGCTGAAGATGCGAGCACCGTTTTTGGTAATCCGGCGGGCATGTCTCGCTTGAAAGGGGAGCAGGTCAGTTTGGGGGTGGCGACGCTTTTCGCGAAGTCCGACATCAGCCAAACCCGCAGTACCTTTGGGGGCCAGGAAGACGGCGACATGGTGCCAACCACCACGGTGCCGATGGGTTACTACGTCAAACCCATTGATGAGCATTGGGCATTCGGTGTTGGTTTTTATGTGCCGTTCGGCTTGATTACCGATTATGGCAGTGACTTTGCCGGGCGTTATTACGGCAACAAAAGTGAGGTCAAGACCCTCACGTTTCAGCCCACCATCAGTTATGCCTTCAACGACACCGTGTCGATCGGTTTTGGGCCTACGATCAACCGCATCAGCGGTGAGATAACCGGCATGGTGCCCAATCCACTCAGCCCAGGTCGCAATGATGGAAAACTCAAAAGCAACGGCGACGATACGGCACTTGGTTTCAACGCCGGTATCCTGGTGCAGGCGACGGATCGAACCCGTCTGGGATTGACTTACCATTCCAAGGTTAGTTACCACTTGGATGCCAAGACCAAGGTCACCAACGGCATCTTTAGCTTGTTAGGTGTCAGCGGCGAGAGCTATGACGCTTCGCTGGATGTGGATACCCCGGAATCGGTGGATTTTTCGGTGACCCATCAGCTCAACGATGACTGGACCCTGTACGCGGGCAGTACCTGGACACGCTGGAGTCGTTTCAAGGAGCTGACCATCGAGAACAAGGGCTTGCCGCCGTTATTGAGCGGCTCTCTGGGGACCATTACCGAGGAGCAGGACTGGCATGATACCTGGGCTCACGCGATTGGTGCGTCGTATCGGTTGAATAACCAGTGGGTGCTGCGCACAGGCTTGTCGGTCGACCAGTCGCCCGCCAACAACACTAATCGTGGCCCCCGTATTCCTACAGGCGACCGGACAGTTATCAGCTTCGGTGCAGGCTGGACACCCGTGGACAATGTCACAGTTGATGTCGCTTATTCCTATCTGTGGGAAGAGAGCGTGCGGGTCAACGATGCGTCGGCAACCCGGGGAGCCTACAGCTCCAAGTACAAAAACAGTGCGAGTGGTTTTGGTACTTCCGTCAGCTATCGCTTCTGATCGAGTGCCGCTTTACCGGCCGGGAGTGTAGGCTGACTCCCGGCTTCCAGAGCACTTCGCCGTCCTTTCAGGCGCCCATGATGCGTGCCATGAGACCTTGGTGAAACCGACGCGGTGTGGCCCAGGTCAGGACGGTCATCGCCTTGTTGCCAAAGCCCGGCACGACACTCAATCGTCCGGCTTGCAGCGCTCGAATGCCAGCGCGGACTACGGGTTGTGGTTGCATCATGACCATTTTCAAGGCTGGCGTAATCGTTTGCCGGGCGCTTTGCGCAAACCCGGTATCCGACATCCCCGGACAAAGTGCCGTCACGATGACGCCGTCGCTTTTGAGTTCACGATGCAATGCGTCAGAGAAGCGCAGCACGTAAGCTTTGGCGGCAGAGTAAACGGCAAAATTCTTCACGCCTTGAAAAGACAGCAGGCTGGCGACCATCAGGATGTGTCCACGCTTGCGGGCTCGCATGTCTGCCGCGAAGACGTGAGTCAGGGCCGTCAGACTGGCGATATCCAGATCGATAATGGCCAGGGAACGGTCCAGGGGCTGATCCAGAAAAGGCCCTTGCAACCCATGTCCCGCATTGTTGATGAGCACATCGACCACTATTTGGCGCTCGCTCAGCCGCTTATGCAGTTCGATGACCGCGGGGATCGACGACAGGTCTACTTGCTCGACGATCACCTCAACGGCGAACTGTTCGCGCAACTGCGCTGATAACGCTTCGAGCTTATCCAGTCTGCGTGCTACCAGGACCAGCGATTTCCCCTGCGCGGCATATTGTCGGGCAAACTCCTCGCCAAATCCGCTCGACGCGCCCGTGATGAGTACCCAGGAGTTTTCGTTCGATTTCATATCGCTATTCTCTGTTTGTTGTAACTAAAGAGGAGGGCGCGCGCAGACCGTGCTGCATCACCTGCTCAAGTCATCGAGTTGCCACGGGTTCGGCTTCAGGAGGTTGCCAGCCGCCACCGAGCGCCCTGAATGCCGCAACCGCCGCCCGTGCCGATTCCGTTCGCGCCTGCGCCCGGGCGTCGGAGGCCTGTAGAAGGGTTTCGTCGGCATTCAGGACATCGATCAGGCTGGCCGTGCCTTTCTGATAGGCAATGAACGACGATTGACGAGCCTGGGTCAGCGAAGCTTCACCCCGGGTGAGGGTGGTGGTCTGGGTCTCTCGATTCACCAGCGCGGAGAATGCGTTCTCGACGTCCTCGGTGGCACGCAGCACGGACTGGCGGTAAGCGGCCAGGGCCTCGGCTTCTTGTCCCTTGGCTTGATCGATTTGCGCGTTGATGCGGCCAAAGTCGAAGAGTCTCCAGCGCAGACCCAGTGCGCCCGCCGATTGGCTGGCGCCCCCGGTGAAAAGGTTGCCGGCGGATACGGCTGTGGCGCTGCCCAGCAATGCGCTGAGGGAGAATTTCGGGTAGTACTCAGCAACGGCCTCCCCGATGCGTGCATTGGAGGCCGCCAGGCGGCGCTCCGCCACGATGAGGTCCGGCCTGCGGCGCAGCAGATCGGCCGGTGTTCCCGTAGCCTTGATCTGCGGCGCGAGAGGAATGCTCCCCGCACTTGCCAGTTGTGTGCGATGGGTGCCGGGCGGCTTGCCGAGCATGATATCCAGTGCGTTCATCGCAGCATCCAGGCCGGTCTGCAGAACGGGCACTGTCGCTTGGACCTGTGCCAAGGCTCCCTCGGTCTGGCGAACCTGATAGCTAGCGGCGAGGCCCTTGCTGTAGAGCAGTTGGACCTTCTCCAGCAGTTCCTGCTGCGTTTTGACCTGTTGGTTCGCAATGTCCAGCCGCGCCTGCAGTCCGCGAACAGTGATGTAGATGTCGGCGGTCTGCGCCGCAACAGCCAGGCGTGTGGCTGCGGCACCTGCTTCAGAAGCCTGGTACTCGGCCAGTGCCGCCTCGCGTCCACGCCGCAGACCGCCAAAGAGGTCGACCTCCCAGCTGGCATCGAGGTTGAGCTCGTAGGCACTTCCATACCGATCATAGCCAGGCGTTGAATTCAGCACTTGGCCGAGTGGGGTCTCGACTGACGGGTAGGAGCGCGCGGCTTGGCCACTGATATTGCCCGAGGGCAGCAAAGCGGCATTGGCCGCACCCAGCCCCGCCCGAGCCTGCGCGACTCGCGCCGACGCCTGCGCCAGGTCCAGATTCTGCTCAAGCGCCTTGGCCACGAATTCGGTTAGCGCCGGATCATCAAAGCCTTCCCACCAGTTTACGAGACTGGCCGGCATCGCCGCGGGCCGCTGTTCGACAACGGGCTGACCCAGGAAGCGGTCCGAAAGCGGAGCGTCCGGACGGTGATAGTCCGGACCAACCGCGCAGCCGGCCATCAGGCTGGCGCTCACCAAAAGAGCTACGGGGCGGAAGGAAGGCATTGAGGTTCCTTGAATCGAAAATGATTTGTGACTATATTACCGTATGGTCACTCGTTGTCAATTGACGCTCATGAGCTAAGTTCAAAATGACTGAACACATACAGGCACCCCACTTGCGTGGTCCTTCGGAGCACAGCGTCCGCGATCAGATCGTTGAGTCGGCAACCGGGCACTTCGGGCGCTACGGTTATGGAAAAACCACGGTATCCAATCTCGCCAGGTCCATTGGTTTCTCCAAGGCCTATATCTACAAGTTCTTCGATTCCAAGCAGGCGATCGGCGAGGTGATCTGCGCGAACCGACTCGCCACTGTCATGGAGATCGTCGATGCTATGGTTTCGGATGCGCCGACGGCCTCTGAGAAGCTAAGAGGCTTATTTCGTGGGCTGATAGAGGCTGGCAGTGATCTGTTCTTCTATGATCGAAAGCTCTACGACATTGCCGCGGTTGCCGCGCGGGAGCGGTGGCCGTCGGTGAGGCTCCATGAGGAGCGCTTACGAGAGGTCATCACGCAAATCATTCTGGCGGGGCGAGAGGCTGGGGAATTCGAGCGAAAAACGCCGCTTGATGAGGTGGTTGGCGCCATCTATCTGGTGATGTGTCCTTACATCAATCCGGGCCAGCTGCAATACAATCTGGACGGGATGCGGAAGGCGTCGATGCATTTGACTGCGTTGATATTGCGCAGCTTGGCGCCCTGAAGGTGACTATTGACAATAATGGTCACAAGTCTAAGAATGTGACTCCTGTCCTATTTATAAGTAAGGGAACCTATGCGCCGGCTTCGACCTGTCCCCCTCGCCGCTTGCTTGTTGCCGCTCATCCTGACGGCGTGTGGTGATCCTTCCGCTGCCAAAGATCCGCGCACGCTCGCCCCATTGGTGAGGGTCTCCGAAGTTCAGGATTCGTCCGATCTCTCGCGTTCATTCACCGGCGTCGTGGCGGCTCGCGTCCAGAGTGACCTGGGTTTCCGAGTGTCGGGCAAGGTGCTTGAGCGTCTGGTCGATACCGGTCAGGCCGTTAAGCGTGGTCAGCCGCTCATGCGTCTCGACCCCATTGACCTGGGGTTGCAAGCACGAGCGCAGCAAGAAGCTGTCGCTGCCGCCAAAGCCCGAGCCAAACAGACCGCGGATGACGAGGCTCGCTATCGCGACCTGGTTGCCGCCGGTGCCATTTCCGCCTCGGGCTACGACCAAATCAAAGCCGCAGCCGATACCGCTAAGGCGCAACTGAGCGCCGCGCAAGCCCAGGCTGACGTGGCCCGTAATGCGTCGGGCTATGCCGTGTTGCTCGCGGATGCCGACGGTGTTGTGATGGAGACGCTCGCCGAGCCAGGGCAGGTAGTCAGCCCCGGGCAAATCGTAATTCGACTGGCGCGGGCTGGGCAGCGCGAAGCCATCGTGCAGTTGCCAGAGACGTTGCGTCCGGCCACAGGCTCTACCGCGCAGGCGACACTTTATGGCAACACCTCGGGGGCGGTTACGGCGAAGCTGAGGCTGCTTTCCGACTCGGCGGATCGTGTGACGCGCACCTTTGAGGCGCGGTATGTATTGGAGGGTGGGCTGGCCAATGCGCCGCTGGGTTCGACCGTCACCCTTCGCATCGCCGAAGGTTCCGCGCAAGGGCCGGTCCTGCAGGTGCCGATCGCTGCCATCTATGACCCGGGCAAGGGAACTGGTGTGTGGATCATTGCCGGCGAACCGGCGAAAGTCAGCTGGCGACCTGTTCAGGTCCTGAGTTTGAGCGACGACGCTGCCCGAGTTGCAGGTGATCTCAAGGTTGGCGAGCGTATTGTCGGGCTGGGCGCGCATCTACTGCGCGATGGCGAGGAAGTGCGGCTGAGCCAACCGGGTGATGTGAAGGTTGCCGGGGGCCGTCAATGAGCCTCAATTTATCGGCACTCGCCGTTCGCGAGCGCTCCATTACTGTGTTCCTGATCTTCCTGATTGCCGTCGCGGGGACCTTGGCGTTCTTCCAGTTGGGGCGTGCCGAGGACCCGCCGTTCACAGTCAAGCAGTTGACCGTCATCACGGCATGGCCAGGCGCGACCGCCCAGGAGATGCAGGACCAGGTCGCCGAGCCGCTTGAAAAGCGCCTGCAAGAACTGAAGTGGTACGACCGCACGGACACCTACACCCGTCCGGGCCTGGCCTTCACCATGGTGTCGCTGGTCGATCGCACACCACCTTCGCAAGTGCAGGAGGAGTTCTATCAGGCACGCAAGAAGCTCCAGGACGAAGCACTCAAGTTGCCGGCGGGCGTGATTGGGCCGATGGTCAACGACGAGTTTGCCGATGTGACGTTCGCGCTTTTCGCCCTGAAAGCCAAAGGCGAGCCACAGCGCTTGCTGGTGCGCGATGCTGAAGCGTTGCGCCAGCGCCTGTTGCACGTGGCAGGTGTGAAGAAGGTCAACATAATCGGCGAGCAGGCCGAACGCATCTTTGTTTCCTTCTCCCATGACCGACTGGCCACTTTGGGCGTCTCGCCCCAGGATATCTTCGCCGCGCTGAACAGCCAGAACCTACTCACACCCGCTGGCTCGATCGAAACCAACGGGCCACAAGTCGTCCTGCGGGTGGACGGCGCCTTCGATAAATTGGCGAAAATTCGTGACACCCCCCTTGCGATTCAGGGCCGCACGCTCAAGCTCTCGGACGTCGCGACAGTCGAGCGCGGATATGAAGACCCGGCCACCTTCCTGGTGCGCAATAACGGCGAAGAGGCCTTGTTGCTGGGGGTCATCATGCGAGAGGGTTGGAACGGCCTGGACCTGGGCAAGGCCCTGGACGCGGAGACGGCCAAGATCAATGAAGGCATGCCACTGGGCATGACGTTGACCAAGGTCACCGATCAAGCCGTGAACATTGACTCGGCCGTCGGTGAGTTCATGGTCAAGTTTTTTGTCGCGCTGCTGGTTGTAATGCTCGTTTGCTTTCTCAGCATGGGCTGGCGTGTAGGCGTTGTGGTCGCAGCCGCCGTACCGTTGACACTGGCGATAGTGTTTGTGGTGATGGCGGCCACTGGAAAGAACTTTGACCGCATCACCCTGGGTTCGCTGATCCTGGCGCTTGGGCTGTTGGTGGACGACGCCATCATTGCTATCGAGATGATGGTGGTGAAGATGGAGGAGGGCTACGACCGGATCAAGGCCTCCGCCTATGCCTGGAGCCACACCGCTGCGCCGATGCTGTCCGGTACGCTGGTGACAGCGATTGGCTTCATGCCCAACGGCTTTGCGCAGTCGACCGCCGGCGAATACACCAGCAACATGTTCTGGATCGTCGGCATCGCCCTGATCGCCTCCTGGGTCGTCGCTGTGGCTTTTACCCCTTATCTTGGAGTGAAGCTATTGCCGGAAATCAAGCAGGTCGAGGGCGGTCACGCGGCCATCTACAACACCCGTCATTACAATCGCTTTCGCCAGATCTTGACCCGCGTCATTGCGCGCAAATGGTGGGTGGCCGGCACCGTGATCGCGACATTTATCGTGGCGATTCTCGGCATGAGCCTGGTTAAGAAACAGTTCTTTCCAACATCAGACCGTCCCGAGGTGATGGTCGAGGTGCAGATGCCCTATGGCACCTCCATCGAGCAGACCAGCGCCGCCACGGCCAAGGTCGAGGCCTGGTTGCAAAAACAGGATGAGTCAAAAATCGTCACGGCCTACATCGGCCAAGGCGCGCCACGGTTCTACCTGGCGATGGCGCCGGAACTGCCCGATCCTTCGTTCGCCAAGATCGTGGTGTTGACCGAGAACCAGGAAGCGCGCGAGACCCTCAAGTTCCGTCTCCGTGAGGCGGCTGCCGAGGGGCTCGCCCCAGAGGCGCGTATCCGGGTGACGCAACTGGTGTTCGGTCCGTATTCGCCATTTCCGGTTGCCTACCGGGTGATGGGGCCTGACCCGTCGAAATTGCGCGAGATCGCGGACCAGGTCCAGGGTGTCATGCAGGCGAGCCCGCTGATGCGGACCGTCAATACCGACTGGGGGACGCTGACGCCGACGTTGCATTTCAGCCTGGACCAGGATCGTTTGCAGGCGGTGGGCCTGACGTCAAATACCGTCGCGCAGCAATTGCAGTTCCTGCTCGCTGGGGTACCGATCACTGCGGTTCGCGAGGACATCCGCTCAGTGCAGGTGGTCGGTCGTGCTGCCGGTGACATCCGGCTCGATCCGGCCAGGATAGAAGGCTTTACCCTGGTAGGTGCGGCAGGGCAGCGCATTCCGCTGTCCCAGGTCGGAGAGGTTGATGTGCGCATGGAGGAGCCGATCCTGCGGCGACGTGATCGCACGCCAACCATCACCGTGCGCGGCGACATTGCCGAAGACCAGCAGCCGCCAGACGTATCGAGCGCGGTCATCAAGCAATTGCAGCCGATCATCGACAGCCTCCCTGACGGCTACCGGATCGAGCAGGCGGGCGCTATCGAGGAGTCGGGCAAGGCCGGCAAGGCGATCGTGCCGCTGGTCCCGATCATGGTGGCCCTGACCCTGCTGATCATCATTGTCCAGGTGCGTTCGATCTCGGCCATGATGATGGTGTTCTTCACTGCGCCACTGGGATTGATTGGCGTGGTGCCAACCCTGCTGATCTTCCACCAGCCTTTTGGGATCAACGCCCTGGTCGGCCTGATCGCACTCTCGGGCATCTTGATGCGCAACACGTTGATCCTGATCGGGCAGATCCATCACAACAAACAGGAAGGGCTGGAGCCGTTCCACGCGGTCATCGAAGCCACAGTACAACGGGCCCGCCCCGTGTTGCTGACGGCGCTGGCGGCCATCCTGGCGTTCATCCCCCTGACACACTCGGTCTTCTGGGGGACGCTGGCCTACACGCTGATCGGCGGCACGTTCGTCGGCACTATCATGACACTGGTGTTCCTGCCGGCGATGTATTCCATCTGGTTCAAGATCCGTCCTGACCATCCCGCTTAAACTGAAACAGCGAGGCTGGTGTAAGCAAACGAGCGCTGACTGCTTCTATTGCGCGTCGACTGAGAAATGAAGAGGTTCTTATGAATACTGCCGAAGGTCAAAAGCGAATTGTTGTCACGGGCGTTGGTATTGTTGGCCCCCTGGGCTGCGGCGTTGAAGAAGTCTGGCAGAGGTTGCTGGCCGGACGCTCCGGCATTCGTATCCTGCCTGGCGATATCACCGAGGGTACCGGTGTGGCGGTGGGCGGCCAGGTGCCGTCGCTGGAGGAAGACGCCAGCGCCGGTTATGACCCGGAGCGGGTCATTTCGGTCAAGGATCGCAAGAAAATGGATCGCTTCATTGAGTTCGCCCTGGTAGCCGCCGACGAAGCCCTGGCCCAGGCCAACTGGCATCCGACTGAAGCGGCCGACCAGGAGCGGACCGCCACGATTATCTCGTCGGGCGTGGGTGGCTTTGGCGCGATTGCCGATGCCGTACGCACCACCGACGCCCGCGGCCCGCGACGCTTGTCACCGTTCACGGCACCGGCCTTTCTGGCCAACATGGCGGCGGGGCACGTTTCCATCCGCCACGGTTTCAAGGGGCCGCTCGGCGCGCCGGTAACCGCGTGCGCAGCAGGGGTGCAGGCCATCGGCGATGCGGCCAGGTTGATCAGGTGCGGTGAGGCTGATATCGCCTTGTGCGGCGGTACCGAAGCGGCGATAGACCGCGTGACCCTGGGTTGCTTCGCGGCGGCTCGCGCGCTGTCCACGGGATTTGCCGAGCGCCCGCAGGAAGCATCGCGTCCCTTCGACCGTGATCGCGACGGTTTCGTCATGGCCGAGGGCGCCGGCGTGCTGGTGATCGAATCGCTGGAACATGCCCTGGCACGCGGGGCCAAGCCCTTGGCGGAACTGGTCGGCTACGGCACCAGTGCCGATGCCTACCACCTGACGGCAGGCCCTGAAGACGGTAATGGCGCACGGCGTGCCATGGAGCAAGCGCTGCGCCAAGCCGCTGTCAGCCCTGCCGACGTGCAGCACATCAATGCCCACGCGACCTCCACTCAGGTCGGCGATAGCGGGGAACTGGCCGCCATTCGCTCGGTGTTCGGCACTGACTCCGGTGTGGCGATAACCTCTACCAAATCCGCTACCGGGCACCTGCTGGGCGCGGCCGGGGGCATTGAGGCCATCTTCGCGGTGCTGGCGCTGCGTGACCAGGTCGTACCGCCCACGCTGAACCTGCATCATCCCGATGAGGCCGCAGACGGGCTTGATCTGGTTGCCCTGAATGCCCGGAAGATGCCGATCACCCACGCGCTCTCAAATGGATTCGGGTTCGGCGGCGTCAACGCCAGCGTCCTATTCCGCCGCTGGGATGCTAAACACTGAGTGTAAAACTCAAGTGACCGGCTTATGGCTGACGGTCGGTTGTTTTTGCACGACAGGCCGTCATGCAAGCCGACCGCTGGAGTTAGGAATTCCTGATTTGCGCTCACCGCTTTGAGACTTTCCGATACTCGTTCGGTGACTGTCCAAACCAGCGCCGAAACGCACGCGCGAAGGCTGTAGAATCAGCGTAGCCAAGCTGAAACGCTAGATCTTCCTGCTTCATCTCAGTATTTTCCAACAGTTGCCCAGCGAGTTGTTTACGCTCCGCCTCGACGAGTTTTCGGAAGGTAGTGCCTTCCTCTGTCAGCCTGCGATGCAGGCTGCGCGGGGCCATCGCCAGCTGATTCGCAACATCTTCAAGGGAGGCTGTCAGCCCCGTTGCCCCCAAGAGAAATTGTCGGACCTGGCCGGTGACGCCGCCGACTTGTCGTCTCTCCAGTTGCGTGCGGCACTGCTCTTCCAACAGTCGGACCAGATGTAGGTCGTACATCGGCAGAGGCAACTCCGCATCTTGCCGGCGCAGCACGATGGCGTTGCGCGAACATCCATAGTGTGGCGCGATGCCGCTGAGTGCTTCGATCCGGTCCGCGTGCGCCGGCGGCCTGCCCTGGAATTCGAGCCGCAGCACGTGCAATCCCGACAACGCGAGCTCGTCGAACAGGCGAATGCTTGTCGCCATGTCCCGTTCCAGCAGGAATTGCCGCAGGTGGTGCGGGATCGCTGAGGCGTCGACGCGGGTGCCGTATTCGTGCTGCTCGCAGAAGATCTCCAATCGGCAGTAGGCGGTGCTAAGCGGCAGGTAGCGCAGCGCGCACTGAACGGCCTCGCGCACATTGCGACTGGTTCGCAGCGCAAATCCCCAGAGGCCGAAAGTCGCTACGTTGTATTGCAGGCCGAGCTCGAAGCCCAGTGCGGGAACGTCCGGCAAAGCGAGCATCAGGTTTTCAATCAGACGCATCTCCTGCTCGCGTGTGATCAGGGCGTCCGGGTCCCGCAGCTGCGCTTCGATGATGCCGGTACCCAGCAGGCAGGTCTGCGCATCGACGCCGTAGCGCGCAGCGAAATTCACCATCACCTGACTGATGGCGACGGGGTGCTTGAAGCTCGCGTGCTTTGGTATGCCCATGCCGGAATCTTCTGAAACAACGGTGTGTACGGCCTGGCCATAAATGCATGGCGAAAGGCCCCCCATGTCCTACTAAAGCTACGTGACTACCCGCTAAGGTTGCGCAAATACCAAACAATAAGAACGTCCCGGGAGGACGACCATGGATCCGGATCTCAACGCGCTGAATAGGCAGGCCGTCGCCACGGCACGCGAATACACCACTGAACTGGCCTGGCCGACGATGGCACTGGTGTTACTGGTGTGGACATCGCTTATTGGGGACTTTTACCTGTTCGCGATAGGCCAGTTGTCCCTGACAACTGCAATACTGATCTATGCCGTCGTCACGTACATGTCCTATACACCCCTGCATGAGGCCGTGCATGGCAACATTCATGGTGATCATGATCGACTGCAGTGGCTCAATGATCTTTGTGGGTACCTGGTCGCGCCTTTGATGATGGTGCCGTTCTCTACTCACAAGGTCGAGCATTTCACCCATCATCGCTACACCAACCAGCCGGACAAGGATCCGGACTACGTGGTTAACGGCATGAGCGGTGGATTTCTCGCCTTCCTGGTTTGCGGATTCCGTTTTCTGTGGGTCCAGAACAGCTTCTTGTTCCGCGACTATTGGTCGACAGCTCCGCTGCGGATAAAGGCAGCCTACATCGCGGAAGTGCTGTTCGCGGTCGGCTGGCGGGTCGCGCTCATTACGCTCGTGGAGCGAGAACATACCTGGGCGTTGCTGGTGTTCGGCTACTTGGCCGGTGGATACTTCGTCGCGTACTGGTTCGCCTATCGCCCCCACGTGCCGTACAAGGACTCCTCTCGTTACCGGAACACCAACAGCCTGATCATGCCCGGATGGATGAAACCGTTGGAGTGGTTCTGGCTCGGCCAGAACCTGCACTCCGTGCACCACCTGTTCCCGCGGGTGCCGTTCTATCGCTACCACGCACTGCATCGCCGTATCGAGCCGATCATGCGTGCTCACGGTACACCTATGATCGGCGCTTTCAATCGACACAATATCGAAGCCGCGCGGCGTCCCAAGTAGCGGGTGTGAGCCTGTGAGGCGACGACCTCACAGGCTGTCAATGTGCTAAAGGAATATAAAAAAGGCCGGCTCAGACTCTGTAGTTGTTTTAGTCTCCATGTCGATATTCCTCCTGCTGGATAAACATCGCCGCACGGACGCCAATCATTGCGCAAGGCACTTGGGTGTTTCCCGAAATGAGTGTGGGCATCACTGAAGCATCCGCAACTCTCAGTCCTGCGATGCCTCGCAGCCGTAGCTGTGGATCTAGCGGAGCAGAAGGATCACTGCCCATCCGGCAGGTTCCAACCGGATGATAAATAGTGTCAGCATGAAGTCTAATCGCCGCACGCAGCTCTTCGCCTTCGAGTCTCTCTAATCCGTGAAGCGACCTGCCGGAGTACTTGCTCATTGACGGTGCCAAGAGCAGTTTTCGGGCAATACGGATTCCGTCGACTAACGTTTGCAGATCCTCTGGTTCCGACAGATAGTGGGGGTCGATCAGTGGTGGATGGCGGGGATCGGCCGATTGTAGCCTTACTAGTCCCCGACTTTTTGGTCTGAGGCCACAGATGTGCACTGAAAAGCCACGTTTGGCGTGCATACGTCGGCCATGCTCATCAACTATCCCCACACAGAAATGGAACTGAACATCTGGTCGAGAGGTCTCTGGCCGAGTTGATACAAAAGCGCCGGCCTCTGCTACGTTAGTTGAAAGCAGTCCGGCACGTCTCTTCAAATAAGATAAAAGCCCCATTAATAGTTGGGGCAATAACGAAGGAACAAGGCCCAGAAGACCTTTGTCATCAACAGCTCGGGAAATGGTGATATCCACGTGATCTTGCAAATTCTTACCGACTTCGGGACAGTCTTTATGAACCCTTATGCCTAAACTGTGAAGGTGATCTGCGGGCCCAATGCCAGAAAGCATCAGCAGCTGAGGCGTACCGTATACACCTGCGCAAAGCACGACTTCACGACGTGTACTAAAACGACGTCCATCAGCCAATTCGACACCTGTCGCTCGCCCTTCTACGATCAAAACTCGAGTCACCTGTACACCCGTCAATATCTTGAGATTTTGCGGCTGTGGCTTGAGAAAGGCTTGAGCAGCGTTGAATCGCTGGCCGTTATGCTGAGTGACTTGATAAAGGCCGACGCCAGCTTGATGGGCGCCATTGAAATCTGCGTTGAATTCGATCCCCGACTCGACGCCTGCGGCCACGAATGCTTGAGTGCACGAACTAGGTATTTCGAGATCTGCGACTTTCCAAGGGCCACTGTCACCATGCCACGTGTTTGCACCACGCGTATTGCATTCCATCTCTTTGAAGATGGGCAGCACCTGATTCCATCCCCAGCCGTCTGCCCCGTTTTTCTCCCAACTGTCATAGTCCTCTGACTGACCGCGGAGATAGATCATGGCGTTGATAAGGCTTGATCCTCCCAATCCTCTCCCTCGGGGCTGCAGACCACGTTTACCGTTCAATCCTGGCTGCGGGACCGTTCGAAAAGCGTAATTATGACGGTTTCGCCAAGGTACGAGTGCCGCGACCGCAATGGGCATGCGAGAAAGCCAGCTTGCTTTCGCGGGGCCTGTCTCCAGGAGCGCAATCTGCCTCTCCGGAAATGCAGCAGCCAGCCGAGCTGCGCATGCACTGCCTGCTGGGCCGCCTCCTACGACCAAATAATCATACGATCTCGTATCTTCAGAGCAGGGCATGGCGCCTCCTTATTTTTATTATGAGAGGTCTTTGTTATACCTATGTTTAAAAATAGTGTAAATGCTCTAATCTTGGCTGGCGGTGCCTGGCGGGCCGCTGACGTCCATCACGCCGATGGCATTGCCCAAGCTTGCGCCGACACTGGCAGCCGGTTGTACGGTCGTGCTCAAGCCTTCTGAAGATGCCTCGCTGACGGCGCTGATCCTGGCTGATGGTCGGTACCTTCAATCGACGCAATGTCGAAGCCACGCGGCGTCCTGAGTAGTAGGGAATGTGACACAACCTTCGGAAGTATGAGTGCGCGATTGTAGAAATGGGAGGTCAAAAAGAATCATTGAGTTGCCGCAACCCGCTGCGGGCGAATCTGCTTTTCCATTTCTGCCAACGACCATTGCATCATCGAACTAACGAATTAAAGCTCACCGATATCGTCATCCCAAGTGAGCTCTAGTTTCTAAGAAATTCCTCAGCAAGGTATGTTGCCGGGAGAGTTACAAGCAATGTCCGGGATGGTCTTTGTTTTAAAACGGTGGGCTGAGTGAACGAGATCTTCTTGCTCCCGCAGCAGAGTTTAACCAGAGCAGAATTGCTGCGAGAGAGGCGGCGGCTGTCAGCGTCAGCCACATGATCACCAGCAGGGTGAATGTGACACTATTGTTGAACTCACGAAAAATGCCGAAGGCAAAAGCTGTGTACCAAGACACACCCGAAACTGCACCTGATGCGAGAAATAAGGTGGCTCTTCTACGGGACACTCCAAAGAGCAGGGGGCGGCTCACGTCGCGTAGTGCTTCTGGCAACACAAACGCGTGAATGATTATTCCATTGATGGTCAGGACGCTCACCACAATTACCTTCGCCCAGAGTTTGGGATTTTCAAGTTTTTCCGGCGACTCCATCGCGTAAAGGGCGAGAAAGCCGAGGCCTGAGAGCCACAGGAGGCATAGTCCAAGAGTGACCGCGTCGCTGATGAAGTGAAAGGTGCGTCCGATTTCCACGGGAAGGCTACCCCTACGCATCCAACGCAAAATCCAGAGGTCTAGCATCGTCGCCCCGCCGAGGCCGAAGCACATACCGAGCAGGTGTATACCTACAAGGAGTGTCAGAACCTTTAGTTGTGGGAGCGGATCAGGCAATGGAACGCTGAGCGCAATTGTGTCCGCGAGTAAGTGACCACTGCTGGAGAGCGCAAGTAGGCCGCCGAAAATCATGAGAGACGTTCGTATGTTCATTGATTACGACCATAGACCAGCGTTCTTATTTGAACGCGTGCGCAGTTTATTTTCTGGAGAATAAGGTCCTTGAATTCTCGACGTTATGGATATGAGTGATCGCCGCGACAGAAAATTAAAGTGTGCTCCGGTAAGCTACTAATCAAGCGGCTGTTGTCTGCATCATTGCTGCACCCAAGAGGATAAGTTCCAGCCACGGGATAAATGAGGCCGGCGACGATAGCTTCACATCAGCAGACATCAGGGGAGTGGATGCTACTCATGAAGGAACCGGTGCTTGTGCATCGATCAAGCCCTGGCTCTTCAGTTCATCCCAAAAGGCTGCCGGAATACCAACCTTCATCGCCTGCACATTGGAAACTATCTGCCCCGGCGAACGCGCACCCGGAATGATCGCGGACACTTGCGGATGTGCTGCTGCGAACTGCAAGGCGGCAGTATGAATGTCGATGCCATGTCGGCTGGCAACCGCCATGATTCGCGCGCGCTTTTCTACCGCTCCGACAGGTAGATCCAGGCTGAAGTTATATCGGCTACGACCTCCCAGAAATCCATCATTCAGGGGCGTTCCCACCACGACACTGGTGCCCTTGCGTTTCAGCGCCGGAAAGGTGCTGCGCAACGCATCGCCGTGGTCGAGAAGGGAATATTGGCACGCAAGCAATACGATGTCGGGCGTCGGGTCGTTACTGCTCAGTGCCTGAACCACGGCGTTCGGCGTATTGACGCCGAAGCCCCATGCCTTGATGAGCCCTTCACTACGCATCTTTTCAAGCTCAACCATCGCCCCTGCGCGCGCGATTTGATACGCCGCTTTCCATCCGCCTTCCAGCTCAGTGTTATCTGGCGAGAGGTCATGGATGAATACGATATCGATACGTGGTAGCCCCAGACGCTGCAGACTGTCTTCCACGGAACGGCGCGTGCCTGCTGCGGTGTAGTCATATCGATATTTGAAGGGGGCGGGCGACTTCCAGATGGCATGGTCCGCGCGCAGGCCACCATCGGCCGTCAATACGCGGCCGACCTTGGTGGAGATTACATAGTCGTCTGGATCTTTGTCATGAAGGAAGCGGCCTAGACGATATTCACTCAAGCCAAACCCGTAGAAGGGCGACGTGTCGTAGAGCCTTACACCTGCACCCCAAGCAGCCTGCAGAACCAAGCCTGCCTGCTCGTCGCTGATCGGCGCAAAGATATTGCCAATCTGCGTCCCGCCCATGCCAAAGCGTTGAGGCGTCATGTATCGCATTGTCTGCGAGGGTGAATTGGGGGGCAGGCCTGCGCGTACGAGACGCCCTTGCGTAGGCATCACGCTCCCGCGCTCTGTCAGCGAAGAGGGCGCTGGGGGGGCTGTAGCCGCCGAACTTGCGACACTCAATGCTGGCAGCAAAGCGGCTGCCACAGCCCCCGTTGCCGAATAGGTAAGAAAATCTCGTCTGTCCATCCAACTTTCCTTTCGCGACTGAGGTTTCACGGGCTCATCGAAGCCGATATTCGTACTAGAAGTTAGAACAACGAAGGTTGGCCGGGTGACCCTAATGCGCCATATCTTTTGCACAATCCTGCCGATGCACTTGTGCTGGTCACACACTCTCAGCAGACTCGAACATTCCGTAAATAGGGGGCATGTAATGACGAGCGGTTCCTTCTCGCAGTTCGGTTTCGGCCATGTGCATTCCCTGGGTTTACGCGAACCCGCTCAGCCCAACGAACGCCTCCAGGCACTCGGGCGGCTTATCGAAAAAGTCACCCCGCAGATTGGTTTGAACGAGGTCTGCAAAACATCGATTCCAGACCTGACCTTTTATCGAATGGCCGAACTGGGTGCGCCCACCTACTGCATTTATGAGCCCTGCGTAGCGATTATTCTGCAGGGCGCGAAGGAGATCACGTTTGGCGAGGAGGCCTCTGAATTCGGGCCGGGGGCGTTCTTCGTTACCTCGGTCGATGTGCCGACACTGGCTCGCGTTACCGAGGTTAGCGAGCACACCCCTTATTTGTCCGTCGTGTTGAAGCTCGATCTTTCCATGCTCAACGAGGTGATCCTGACCCAGGCGCCGCAAAAGCATGAAATGACATCGCAAGCGCGAGGTTTCGCCTCCGGTGCGGCGTCCAGTGAGATGCTCGACGCGTTCGCCCGACTCGCCACGCTGATCGAACGGCCGCTTGAAGCAGACTTGATGGCGGACCTTATCAAGCGGGAGATATGCGTTCGGCTGCTGCTCAGTGAAGCGGGCCCGTGGTTACGCAGCGTCACTCGCGATGGTTATCGAGACAAGGGAATCGTGAGAGCGATTGAATGGTTGAAACATCACTACGACAAGCCGCTGCACGTGGCCGAGCTCGCCGAACGATCGGGCATGGCCAGCTCTACTCTGCATCACAACTTTCGCAAGCTCACGGGCACCAGCCCCGTTCAATATCAAAAATCGTTAAGGCTGCTAGCCGCGCGCAGCTTGATGTTGACCGATAGGGTAGATGTGAACACCGCTGCGTTGCGGGTCGGCTATGAAAGCGTCGCCCAGTTCAGCCGCGAATACGCCCGCCGTTTCGGAGCCCCTCCCTCGAGAGACATCAAGCATGCACGGGAAAATGGTGGCCGGCTCGACTAATCGAGCCACCGATGATGTGGGTAGGCTAGTGCTGAGTTCTTGAGGATATGCTTGGATCTGATAGTGCAAATAACCGGATCGGGTGATTGCTGCTCCATCGTGTGCATCAGGATAAATATCAGCCAGATCAATTCAATTCCGGTGTTCACGGCAACGCACGCTTCAGCCCCATCCAGGATGATCAGGGGCGGGCGATTCCTACCTTGTATGGGGGCCTTGATGGAGACCGTTTTCCACGACTTTCCCCACGCGGCTGGTTTCAAGAGTTTGGACAAAGGCGAGCTGGCTGGGCAGGTGCGTTCAGCCGTCCAGGTCAGCCAGCCGCTGCACCTGGTTGATCTGTCCAGTATCCCCCCGCGTAAATTGGGCGTCACTCGCAAATAATTGATCGACACTGAGAAAGATCAATACCCCGCAACGCGCAAATGGGTGGAGGCGATCCATAGTCAATACCCTGATGTGCAAGGGCTGTCGTGGGAGTCGCGACAAGATGATTCGGTACGTTCGGTCGTGCTCTTCGGTGATCGGATTCCTGACGGTACGCTATCCGCAAGAGGCGTCACGCAGCTTGACCGGGGATTCGCTCTCTGGGAGCTGCTACCCCTCAGCGTTGACTATAGGTGGCCCAGTAGGATGGCTTGGAACTGTTCCGTTTTTGCTCTTGATACACCCTAAGAACACGTCCAGAATTAAGTCTTTTCCTGCTCTGGCAAGAGAATAAACCCCTTAAATTTCAATGAGTAGGACACCAGATACGAGTCTCGTTTCCCGCTCCAAGTATTTAAAAATGGACCTCTGAAAAGAGGTCCATTTTTTTTCGTCCAAAGAAAAGTCTCCCTTTGACTTTTGCCGCGCCGTCCCGTGAAAACATTATCGGCGGATGGAGCGTAATGCTAGGCGCCTGGCAAAACGCCTGGGAACAGAATTGACCAGAGCTGCCCACCTGCAACGGGAGTGTCGGAAA
This sequence comes from Pseudomonas sp. A-RE-22, assembly GCF_019956035.1. Lineage (NCBI taxonomy): Bacteria > Pseudomonadati > Pseudomonadota > Gammaproteobacteria > Pseudomonadales > Pseudomonadaceae > Pseudomonas > Pseudomonas sp. A-RE-22. Next base: position 112,015 of record NZ_JAHBCZ010000004.1, on the reverse strand, counting down.
GGTGCACTTCGGCGTTGCGTGCTACGTTCCGTAGCGCGGTGTTACGGCATACCGAATGCCATAAGACATCACGATGATTCCTGATATCGCTCTATCCGGCCGCTTTCCGAGCCTTCCGATACTATGGCGTGCATATTGCTTGCCTGACGGAACTAACCCCAAGAGTCTACGTCATGGTCAGTTCCGCATTTCGACCCGGCATAACGCGCATCAGCCTGCTTGGCTGGGCAACGTTAGTTCCGTGCGGAGCCATGAAGAACTTTCTACGTCGATCGGTTGCGCCTTCCCACGTGATTCTGAAGCGTCTTCCCTCCTGCGTTGCCGCCAAGCAAAACGGTTTTTGGCAAATAGTCAGGTAATCCTTCCTAGAGAATCTCGAACTTTCCGTAGCCCGCGATTGCGGTGCCTGCACCTGAGCATTCGTTAGCGACCAGCGAGCCTTGCGGCTATCGCCTGGTGCTCTGCAATTGGAAGAAACCTGATGACCCAAGACACGGCTTTGCTCGTGATCGATCTTCAGAAAGAAGACGGCTTCACTCTGGAGCGATTCGATCAAGTAATCAAAAACGCAACAGCGCTGGTTGATTGCGCTCGAAAAAACAACATCCCTCTGTTCTACACCCGTCATGTCAACGATGCCCAAGGTTTCGGCTTGGCGCTGGGCGAGCCCGTAGACGCCGAGGGCAAACCGACAAGCTATCGCGCTGGCACATCTGCCATAGAGATCATCGACGCGTTAGCCCCACAAACCGGGGACGTTGTCATTGATAAGCAACGCTACAGTGCCTTCCACGGCACTCGGCTGACTCCGATGCTGAAGGAGCGCGGGATCAAACATCTCGTGGTGATGGGCGTGCTGACTGACGTCTGTGTGATGAGTAGCCTGTTCGATGCCTATCAGAACGACTTCCACTTGAGCCTCGTGGCCGACGCTTGTACGGCGACGACTTCCGCAGCCCATTACTCGGCCTTGTTTATTCTCTCCAACTGGCTTTACGGACTGGACATGCTCTCTACCGAACAACTGTTGCGACGCTGGAGGGGCGAGCCAGCACCTTCACTTCGTACGATGGAACCAGACCACCTTGCTTTCCAGCCAGAAGAGTTCATGCAAGCTATCGCGCGCCTGGAGAACGGCCTCGTTGCCAAGACTGAGCGGAGAGCATGATGAACGTAGAAAAAAGAAGCATCGATTTCATCCCGGAAACCGAACGTCACGGCGAACCCCGTTCTCTGCTCTTCGTGTGGTTTGGGGCCAACGCCAACATCACCACGGTTGCGGCCGGGGTGCTGCCGGTCAGCCTGGGGCTGAACCTGTTCTGGAGCGCTTTGTCGATCCTGCTCGGTTCCCTGATCGGCGCGATATTCATGGCTTCGCATTCTGCACAGGGGCCGAGATTGGGCATCCCGCAGATGATCCAGAGCCGTGCGCAGTTTGGGGTATTTGGAGCCATCGTTCCGCTGTTGTTCGTAATGCTCATCTACTTGGGTTTTTTTGTTAGTAATACGTTGTTGGCCACCCAAGCAGTCGCCGCCTCAAGCCCTCTCAGCAGTGAGGCAAACATTGTGCTGCTTGGTTTGCTCTGCTTCCTGGTAGCCCTGTTTGGCTACAAGCTCATCCACCGCCTGCAAAAAATGCTGTCGTTGGTCTCGGTTGTTTTTTTCGGGATCGCGACCCTGCTCGCCCTTGCGCTGCCAATAGACGCGGAACAATGGACGACGCAGGGCTTCAACTTGGCGAGCTTCCTCGCGTCAGTGAGCATTGCGGTGACTTGGCAATTGTCCTATGCCCCTTATGTGGCCGACTATTCTCGCTATTTGCCTACCCAAACTTCCGCGCGCCAGGTTTTCTGGTACAGCTATGCGGGTACGGTCATTGGTGGAAGCTGGATGATGTTGCTGGGTGCGATATTGACCAGGGGCGTCACAGGTTTTTCAGACAACGTCGGCCTTCATTTGCTTAGCGTTCTAGGGGGCGGGACTTTGCTGGCCGTGGCATTCGTGCTCTATGGTCAGATCGCCATCAACGTGTTCAACCTCTATGGAGCCTTCATGTCGACGGTTACCGTTATCGAGCCCTTTGCTGCGCTCAAGGTCACTGCGAAGGTGCGCGCCAGCTTTATGCTCATTATCTGCGCCGTTGCCACTGCGTTATGCACGATGGCCCAGGATGACTTCATTCAGTTCTTTCTGAACTTCATCTTTTTCATGAGCTACTTTCTAATCCCATGGACGGCAATCAACTTGGTCGACTACTACGCACTACGCAAAGGCGTCTACGAGATTGCGGATATCTTCGACCCCTCGGGAATCTACGGTCGGGTGAACTGGATCGCTATCGGAGTGTTCCTCGCGACCATCGTGCTGGAAATTCCATTCATGAATACGTCCCTCTACGTCGGCCCCATCGCCTCGGCCCTGCAGGGTATCGATTTGGCATGGGTTGTTGGCCTGGTGTTTCCGGCATGCGCTTACTACGGATTGATGAGTCGGCGCGGTCTCGTGGTGAGCAAACCAACAAAAGCATGATCGTTGAGCCGGAGATTGCTCAGATCAAACACTGATCAGGCTGCGCTGAAGGAGAGTTGGATGTGATCTTTGTGACTGAGCCACCAAGACAGTCGTATCTATCCAGTCGATAGCTGTCCCATCATGCTGTGCGCTTCCCTGCTGGCCGCTGCGAAGATTTTGCGGCAGGCCAGACAGGGGCGCTTTTTTAACAGTAGTGGCGGGTCGTCGATCCATAGCGAAATGCGCTCCTATCCAGTCGAACTCCGCGGCTACGAATTCCTCCTAGGGGAAATACACCGCTGGCGCCACGTGTGGCGTGAACTTTTTCGAAGAGACCCGGCAAATCGGCTTAATTCGACGAAAACCATTTGGTTATCAGCTACCCCTTCTCGGCGCTTTAATACCGCTAAACAGTTCACACGCTACGCCAGAGGCTACGGACTATTGTAGTTGCTGGCAAAGAACGAGGTTGCGATCGGGTCCTCAGGGTTTGCAAGCAGATCTGGAACTACATCGTTAGGCCAGGCTTACGTTACTCTCCATCCCGGCACAACGTTTACACTTAAACGCTCCGCACCCTCGAAGGAAACTCCCCGGTGAACGTCAATGACGCCAGTTTCGAAGAACTGCTCAACGCTTTGCATGACGGCGTCTACATCACTGATGGCGACGGCAAGACGCTGAAGGTCAATCAAGCCTATGAGCGCCAGACCGGGCTCAGCGGTGCTGATCTCATCGGCCGATCCATGCAGGAGCTTGTAAAGGAGGGGGTCCTCTCGCAATCGGCCACACTGCGTGTATTGCATGAAGGTCGGCCGGTGTCGGTGATGCAGAGCCTGAGTCAGGGCAAGAAACTGTTAGTCAGCGCCACGCCGATTCTCAATGCTGAAAACCGGATTTCATATGTTGTCAGTACCGTACGCGACATGACTGAACTGCTGCGCATGAAACACGAGCGTGATGAGTTGCAACAGCTTAAACAACTGCGCAACAGCACCGCCAAACTTCATGCTGGCCAACGAGACAACCTCCTGCGTTCTCCACTTATGGCCGATCAGGAGGTTTCTGGCCGTATTTTCTCGCTGGCCCGGCAGGTTGCCAGTAGCTCGGTGAAGGTTCTGCTTCAGGGAGAAACCGGCGTAGGAAAGACCCTCGTAGCGCAATTCATCCACAACGCCAGTCTGCGTGCCAGTGAACCATTTCTCGCACTCAACTGCGGTGCGCTGCCCGAGAACCTCATCGAAGCCGAGCTGTTTGGCTATGCGCCTGGAGCGTTCACAGGCGCGGGTCCTAAAGGCAAGCGTGGCCTGCTGGAGCTGGCGCATCACGGAACATTGTTTCTCGATGAAATTGGTGATTTGCCATTGCCGGTGCAGGTCAAGTTGCTCAAGGTCATCGAGGAAAATCGCTTCATTCCGGTCGGTGGCCTTGAGCTGAAGGAGGTCGATGTACGCATCATTAGCGCCACCCACCATGACCTCAAACAGCTGGTGGCAGAAGGTCGTTTTCGGGCAGATCTGTATTACCGGCTCAACGTGGTGCCAATCCACATTCCGGCACTGCGCGAGCGTCGGGAGGAGATTCCGCCGCTTCTGCATTACTACCTCGACAGATTCAATGTCCGCTATGAACGTCAGGTTCAATGGAGTCTCGAAGCTCTCGATCTGATGTGCGAGTACGCCTGGCCCGGCAATATCCGCGAGTTGATCAACATCGTCGAACGGCTGGTGGTGACCAATCAGACCGGGACTATCGAGGCGCTCGACATGCCCGAGGAGATCCTCGACCTCAATCCGCGCAATACCAATGAAACCGGCTTGCCATTGCGCAAGGTATTGGAAAATGCCGAGCGCAGTGCGATTCGTGCGGCGCTGCGTGTGCACAAGACCACGCGCCTTGCAGCTAAGGCTTTAGGCGTGAGTCAGGCGACCGTGGTGCAGAAAATGAAGCGCTGGGAACATTCTGATTAGGATTCTGATCAACCCCGAGCAAATCGATCAGGAAACTAATCGGGGCTGAATGGAAACACCCCCTCCTATTATCCTTTGAGTCGCTCAAAGCCCCAACCCGCGGGGCTTTGCGCGCATTGGCACGTCTTTCGCTAACTCGTATAGCACGTCTTCCAATAAAACAACATCAACTGGACGAGCCCGATGAACATCTCTGCTTTTAAAATCGCGAACAAATTGATCACTGGACAAGGCGCTATCGAGCAGCTTTCGGCTGAACTGACTCGCCTCAATGTCCAGAACCCGCTGATCGTCACCGACTCCATCCTGCTGAAGTCCGGCACCGTTGATCTGGCGCTGGCACAACTGGGCGGCCGTCATTACGGCGTTTTCGATGAGGTCAAACCGGAGCCGGAAATCGTTATCGTAGAGGACTGCACCCGCGCCTATCGCAAGGGCAACCATGACGGCTTGATTGCGGTGGGTGGCGGCAGTGCCATCGATATCGCCAAGGGTGTCGCGGCGTATGCCGAGCATGGCGGTTCGCTGAGCGAACTGTTCGGTGTCGATCTGGTAAAGCGTAAGGGCCCTGCGTTGATTGCGATTCCAACGACCGCCGGCACGGGTTCGGAGGTCACCAACGTAGCGATTTTTTCCGACAAGCAAGCGCAATTGAAGAAAGGCATTGTCAGCGACTACCTGCTACCCGATGTGGCTTTGGTTTGTCCGACCATGACGTTGACCTGCCCACGCAGCGTGACGGCGGCCAGCGGTGTCGATGCGCTGGTGCATGCGGTCGAGGCCTATCTTTCACTCAACGCTTCGCTCATCACTGACGCCATCGCGCTGGGCGCTATCAAACTGATCGCCAAGGCGCTGCCAAAGGCTTATGCCAACCCCTCCAACCTGCACGCGCGGGAAGACATGGCCACCGGCAGCTTGATGGCCGGCATGGCATTTGGTAACGCCGGAGTAGGGGCGGTGCACGCCTTGGCATACCCATTGGGCGGGCGCTTCAACATTGCCCACGGCGTCAGCAACGCCTTGCTGCTGCCGTACGTGATGGAGTGGAACAAGACCGCCTGCGTCGAACGCTTTCGTGATATCGCCGAAGCCATGGGTGTGCGCGTCGCGCACCTGAGCGACAAGGATGCGGCTGACCAGGCCGTTAAAGCCATGACGGATCTATGTGCCGCCGTGGATATCCCAACCGGTCTGCGCAGTTTCAATGTGCTTGAAGATGCGATTCCGGCGATGGCCGAGGAGGCCAGCCAGATCGACCGCTTGATGCGCAACAACCCGCGCAAGCTGACCGCCGCTGATATCGAGAAGATCTATCGCGCAGCCTATTGACCTCCGTCACTCACGACTCCGGGTAGTACCGGAGCGTGCGCCCGTACAAAACCAATAAAACAGGTGAACTCAATGTCCAACACTCCTGCGCAACGGAGCGAAAGCCCGTACATCCCGCTGGGCCCCTTCAAGGTCCGGCTGCCGTTTATGCACTACAAGATCGAGCTTCCGGACTACCTTCAGGGCTTGCTGATGTGTGCCGTGGACCTGGCGGCCATTCCGCTGATGACCGAACTGCTCGGTATGCCCTTTGAAGTCGCACTAGCCGTCGTGATGCTCAACGGCTTGCTGTACCTGGCGCACCATTTACTCGGTGACCCGACCGTCCCTGGCTGGATCACTCCGGCAGTACCGCTGTTGATGGCCTACTGCGCTCAATTCCCAATGGGCCCGGAGCGTGTCCACGCCTTGATTGCCTTCCAGTTGATGCTCGGGATTTTTTCAATCGCCCTGGGGGCGACCGGGATGGCAAAGAAGGTGGTGGAATATGTGCCCTCGGCGATCAAGTCTGGGATTATCGTCGGTGCCGGCTTGAGTGCGGTGATCGCGGTGTTCCAGGTGGGCGGTAAATTCAACGTGCTGCCCTGGACCATTTCCATTGCGGTCGGCATTGCCTTCTATTTGATCTTTTCCCAACACTTTAATGAGCTCAAGCAGCGCAACCGCTTCTGGTGGAACTTCGCCAAGCTCGGCATCTTGCCGATCGTTCTGTTGGCCGTGGTGATCGCACCATTGTTTGGTGAAGCGTCTTGGCCAACGATTCAGTGGGGTATCAGCAAACCGGACTTTGCCGGCCTGTGGAACGACTACACCGTGTTCGGCCTGGGCATGCCGCCACTGTCCATGTTCATCTCCGCGCTGCCGACCATGCTGGCGGCGTACATCATCGTCTTCGGCGATGTGCTCAGTGCGAAATCGCTCCTCGATGAGGCAGAAACCGTCCGCACGGATGAAGTCGTCGACTACAACGCTGATCGCGCCCACCTGATCTTCGGCGCGCGTAATGCGTTCATGAGCATCTTTGGCCCGGATGTCGCCATGTGCGGCCCGAAATGGGCGGCGATGCTGGTAGTGGTGATAGAACGTTTCAAAGGTGGACCGAAGGCGATGAAGTCGATCATCGGCGGTGTCGGGTCGTTCCGTTGGGGGACCAACAGCGGTCTGCTGTTGTTGCCGGTCGTGACCCTGGTACAGCCGATTCTCGGTGTTGCGCTGTCGCTGACCTTGCTGATCCAGGGTTATGTAAGCGTGCGCCTGGGCATCCTTGAAGCGCGCAGCCAGCGCGACTTGGGTATCGCGGGTGTGATCGGCGCGGTACTGGCAATCAAAGGCGCGAGCTGGGCCTTCGGGATTGGCGTTGTGCTGTGCTTGTTGATCTACGGTAAGAACTTCTTCAAGGGCGAGATGGATGGGACATTTGCCAAGGATTTGAAGGCGGCGGATGCCAGGCCAGCCAAAGGAGCTGAGTCGCCCACGGCTACTAAGCGGGTAGCAGAAGAGGCTATGGCTGACTGACATGTCTGAGTCGCTCAGTCTGACACCATTGCGGTGAGCTTCCTCCCACAGGTTTTGTACGCATCACGCCCTCTGTGATCAACACTAATCCATCTGTGGGAGGAGCCACGGGCTGACTCTAGCCACGCCTTAGCCACGAATGAAAGTTCGCCTTGCCCTCGCCATGCGAGCGATATCTTCCTAGTCAGCGACGGTGATCGGATTTCTGCGATCGTGAAGCTGTTAGCGTCAAGTGTGTCGAGAATATGTGGGGAGAAGGGTAGCTCCGACACCCAGATTCATGAGCGGGGCCGTGAGATCCCATTGCCTACTGCGTCCGCTTACTAGTGGGGTGAATCCTGCTTCGTTGCAAGCATTAGTCACTCAGTCATTCAGAGCAAACAATAACCACCGCGACTAAAAAGGAAAAAATCATGACAACTGCAGTTCCTACGATGGATGATTTTTTGAAGGACGCTCCTTCTAACTGGGGCAAGTGGGGACCGGAAGACGAAGTTGGCTCGCTGAACTACCTGAGCGCGCAAGAAGTCATGCGCGGAGTGGCGCACATTAAGACGGGAAGCGTATTTACTTTACAGCGTATGATCGGTGATCCCGCAGGCGATCCGGTTTGGCCAGGCCGTACCCCGGCGGAACGTACTATGGTTCTCGATGAGTCAAGCTGGGACAATGATCATGGCCCATGTTATCCCGGCGGGTTGCACTACGCTGATGACAAGATCGACGCGTTTCTGCAAGGCTCCACGCAATATGATGCGCTTGGCCACCTCTGGTACGGCGGAAAAATATGGAACGGCTACGACGCGCGAACAACTGTGGGTGGCCTTGACAAGGCCAGTGTCGCACCTATCGGCGAGCGAGGAGTGGTCGGACGCGGAGTATTACTGGACATGGCACGGCATCGTGGCAAGCGCATGCTGGATAAAGGTGAAACATTCACTCACTTAGATCTTGTGGCGTGCGCAGAGGCTCAGGGCCATACGATCGAGCCCCACGATATCCTAATTATCAGGACTAACTTCCTTCAAGCTTTCTATGAGCAGGGCGAGGCGTTTTACGACGGATTCTGCGAGCCAGGCCTTACATATTCGGAGGAGCTTGTTCGATGGTTCCATGAGAAGGAAATTCCAAACCTTGTCACCGATACCATCGCCAATGAGGTCACGACAGACCCAGTATCAGGTGTGGCTCTACCACTACACTGCGCTTTGATGCGTAATCTTGGTATCGCCTTTACGGAGATCTGCGATCTGGAAAAGCTAGCTGAAAGTTGCGCTAAAGACAGGCAGTATACTTTCCTTTATGTGGCAGCCCCGCTAAAAGTACATCGCGCTGCCGGATCACCAGTCAATCCGGTAGTGATCAAATAGTCATTTATGCTGGGGCAGGTTTGCTCCTGCCTCAGCATAAGTGAAAGCAGCCGATGCTCGGTGTTGTTCTGTCGCTGACGTGCCTGATCCAGCTTCTCAGCCCCTTTCGTAACTTAATCAGCCGGTCGGCTTCTTAACGAATACCCTCGGCCTCGGCAAACCTACTCAGAGCAATATTGGTCAACCACGCGTCGAGTCGTTCGCACAGCTGGTGAATAGGCCAACGTCACGGTCAGCTCACGCGTAGCGAGAGCTGACCGGAGGAACGAGGCAGGCAACGGTAATTCGAAGATTTGGGTAGAGTTCCTTTCTATCCCTTCTTCGGATGTCAGAACCACGCAGTGGTCTGAGGATCGGAACAATTCACTTTCGCTTACCTTGCCGTATCCACCAACTTCACGAAATATTTCGCGATTTTAGGCGGGGTATTATTTTTGTAAGCTGCAATGACCTCTTTAGAAAACGAGGTTTCCAACGCACTCGGTCTTCGTCCATGCGCTTAATGCCGATCAAGCCACACCGTCTGCGCGTTGCAGAATTCACGTACCCCGAAGTGCGAAAGCTCGCGACCAAAACCGCTCTTCTTCACACCGCCGAAGGTGACACGCGGATCTGAGGCGCAGTAACCATTGATAAATACACCACCGGTTTCCAGTTCACTTGCCATTTGTTGGGCACGTTCCACGTCGCCTGTATAAATCGTCGCGGCGAGGCCGAACTCACTGTCATTTGCCAGTGCCATGGCGTGGGTGGCATCGCGTGCGGTGATGATCGAAGCGACTGGGCCAAACAGTTCCTGCTTGAACGAGGTCATCTGGTCGGTGACATCAGCGAAAACCGTTGGCTCGTAGAAGTTACCGCTACCCTCGGCCTTCTTGCCACCCAGTAACAACGTAGCACCTTCCTCCAAAGTGTCGCGCACCTGCTGATCCAGTTCATCACGCAGATCAAAGCGAGCCATCGGGCCGATGTAAGTAGCGGCTGCCAGTGGATCACCGACCACGAGTTTTTGCGTGGCTTCAACGAATTTTCGCGTGAATTCTTCAATAACGCCCTGCTCGACAATCAGGCGCTTGGCCGCTGCGCAGACTTGCCCGGTGTTCTGATAACGGCCAATCACGGCGGCTTTCACTGCATCGTCGAGGTCGGCATCGTTGAGTACGATAAAAGGGTCGGAGCCGCCCAGTTCCAAGACGCATTTTTTCAGCGCCGCACCGGCCTGCGCGCCGATGGCCATGCCAGCTCGCACGCTGCCGGTGAGGGTGACGGCTGCAATGCGTGGGTCTTTGATCGCCGTGGAAACACCTTCCGGCGTGACGTTGATGACTTCGAAAGTCCCTTCAGGAAATTCGGCTTGCTGAAAGGCGTCCAGCAACAGGTAAGCGCTACCCATCACGTTTGGCGCATGTTTGAGCACGTAGGTGTTGCCTGCGAGCAATACCGGAACGGCGCCGCGCAGGACCTGCCAGATCGGGAAGTTCCACGGCATCACCGCGAGAATCGAGCCGAGTGGGCGGTATTCAATGCGTGCTTTTCCGCCCTCAACCAATGTCGGTTCTGCGTTGAGCATGGCCGGGCCGTGTTCCGCGTACCAGTCGCAGAGCTGCGCACACTTTTCGATTTCGCTACGTGCTTGGGTAATCGGCTTACCCATTTCCAGGGTGATCATGTTCGCCATCGTTTCTGCGTTGTTGCGCAAGACGTTGGCCAGGGCGATCAGCCGTTGCGCGCGTTGCGCAACGGGTGTGCGATGCCAGACACGGAACCCGGCCGTGGCACGTGACAGTGCGGTTTGCAGCGCCGCTTCGGATTCAAAAGGGTAGTTACCGATTTGCTCGCCGTTGACGGGATTGATCGAAATGGCATGAGTGAGGCTGGAAATGTTGGTCATGGCATCGTCCTGCGGGGTGGGAATGCGTTCAGACTACGGTGGCTTTTGGTTACTTAAAACTGAATAATGCTGACCGTATCGTTCACGTATGGAGAATGACTTGGATCTGGTTCAGCTGGAGATTTTCAAAGCGGTCGCTGAGCACGGCAGCATCAGCGTCGCCGCTCAGCACATCCATCGTGTGCCGTCGAACCTGACGACGCGGATCAAACAACTGGAACTGGACCTGGGCGTTGACCTGTTTATCCGCGAGAAAAGCCGCCTGAGGCTGTCGCCGGCCGGTTGGAGTTTTCTCGACTATGCCCGACGCATTCTCGATCTGGTCCAGGAGGCGCGCGCGACGGTTGCGGGGGAAGAGCCGCAAGGATCGTTTCCCCTGGGGTCGCTGGAGAGCACGGCGGCGGTGCGGATTCCTGAATTGTTGGCCGCCTATAACCAGAAACACGCCAAGGTCGAACTGGCCCTGTCCACCGGTCCTTCCGGGACCATGATCGACGGAGTGCTATCGGGTCGATTGGCCGCTGCGTTTGTCGACGGGTCGGTGCTGCACCCGGCACTGGAGGGCGTGCCGGCATTCGAGGAAGAGATGGTGCTGATCGCACCGCTCAACCATTTGCCGATCCACCGTGCGCAGGATGTGAACGGCGAAAACATCTACGCCTTTCGCTCTAATTGCTCTTACCGACATCACTTTGAAAGTTGGTTCGCCAAGGATGCTGCGGTGCCCGGCAAGATTTTCGAAATGGAGTCGTATCACGGCATGCTGGCCTGTGTCAGCTCCGGTGCTGGCCTGGCGCTGATGCCGCGCAGCATGCTCGAAAGCATGCCGGGCTGCACCACGGTGAGTGTGTGGCCGTTGTCGGAGTCCTTTCGCTATTTGCGAACCTGGCTGGTGTGGCGCCGGGGGACGGTGTCGCAAAGCCTGACCATGTTCGTGCGTTTGCTCGAAGAGCGATGCACAGCGGCGGGCCGACTGACTTGAGCGAATCAAACCGCCATCGATTAGCAGACTCAGCCGTGCCGCCTCGACCACATCGATGCATCAGGTTACAGGGAGGATATCGTGACTAAGAGCTCACGCGATGTTCAAGTAAACAGTCGACTCTTGGGTAGCTATAGGCGCGAATTACAAATATGCAGCCGATGTTAGTTCTACCGAAGCGTCAGGAATCGCTGGATAAGCTTGTGCATTTGTTGAATATGTCCTCACCTAATCGCTATGGTCGGGTCAATGCTCGCGTCGATCACGGGTTGGCAATGCCGAGCTTCTGCGCTTCAGGCACTGTCTTGCACTGAGCTTTTGAAGCCGTGACCCCAAGCGACGATTAGTTCAACGTGTTGTCAATTGTGGCATTAGGAATACTCTTTATGGTGAGCTCCAGTTCATCCCAGTCGATGCAAGACTTCAGTCAAAACCTGCGCCTTCTCTGCGGGTACTACAAGTCGGTGGCGATGGTCTGCCGCTCCCTCGATATCAATCGCCAGCAGTTCAACAAATACTTGGGGGCGCAGGCGACTCCCTCACTGTTCACCCTTCGCAAGATATGCGCTTTTTTCGGGGTGGATGAGGATGAAATATTCTCCGAGCACGAGTCGTTCCGCGCTTTGCTCAACAGACAGCGCACAGTGCGAGAGCCGGACAGCGCAGTACCAGCCGATTTTTTCCCAAGCTCCGCGCAGGAACTGTCGAAGTACCAGGGTTACTACTTTGTCTATTTGATGTCGCCCTCCGGATCAGGGGAGGTGATCAAGTCGATTACCCGCTTGACCCGTTCCGGCAACAAGATCCTGAGTAAAACCTACGAGCGAGTGAGGTTGGGTGATGACCAACTGAAGAGTTTCGGCATCAATAAATATCGTGGGTTCTGCTTTGCCTCATCCGATCTGATTTACATCGTCGAGCACGAATACCTATCGTCTCGGGGCTACATCTGGTCGGCGCTTTACCCCTCCTATCGCAGTCGCTTCCGCTTTCTCAACGGCTTGGTGCTCGGCGTGTCGGGCGACAATTTTCGACGTCCTTTTGGTGCGCAGATTGTGTTTGAGTACCTCGGTGAATCGATCGATCTGCGTAACGCGCTTTCCAGTTGCAGCTGCTTCCCTATTGATGCCCCTGAGATCCCCAGCGAGGTGAGGGCGCGGCTGCTGATTCGCCCATCCGAGGGTGAGTTCAACCTCGTTCCGCCATTGTTCTAATCCCCGCTTTAAAAACAGACGCTAGGTGACGCTTTCAAGCGTCATTTGGCGTTTTTTTCTTAGCGCTGGCGAAATTGAGCTGGCGGTGCGGCAGATCAATAATGAGCCACACCGCTCAACAGGCAGTTTCACGAACGGCCAATCACGTCGTTCATTCCAGCTGGATTAACGCCTGCTCGTGCAAGTGACCCGCTGCGCCCATCATAAAAATAAGAGGAACATCGATGAACTTCAAAAAAACCTTGATGGCAGGGTTGATGGCGCTTTCCATTACCGCGCCGTTGACCAGTGGCTTGGTGTGTGCGGCAAACAATACCTTGGTTGTCGCTGATCGAGCCTCTTTCAAGGATTGGGATCCAGCCTCGGCGTTTTCGGAAGAGGTGCGGGTGCTGGGCAATATCTACGAGACGCTTCTGGTCTATAACGCTCCGGGCAGTGCCGAGGAGTTTTCCCCTGGGCTCGCCACGTCTTGGGAAAGCAGCGACAACGGCAAGACCTGGACCTTCAAGCTGCGGCACGGCGTTAAGTTTCATGACGGTTCGGCGTTCAATGCCGCAGCGGTCAAAAAATCCATCGACTATGTCAAAGCGCTAAAACAAGGCGCTGCGTATGTATGGAAAGCGCTGGATGCCATCGAGGTCCTCGCTGACGACACGGTAGTGCTCAAGTTCCAGAATCCCACTCCGGCCAATCTGATCGCGGCAGGTCAATACGCTGCCTATATCATTGCCCCGGCGGCGGTGGATAAGGGGCATGACTGGATGATGGCTCCCAACGCTATCGGTACCGGTCCCTATAAGCTTGGGCAGGTCGAACAGGGCCAGCAAGTGGTGCTCGAACGTTTCGATGGCTACTGGGGAGGCTGGAAAGAAGGGCAATTTGATCGCGTCATCGTGAAGGTCGTGTCCGAAGCCTCCACCCGCACCCAGATGATAAAAAATGGCGAGGCTGGCGTTGCCTGGGATATCCCCCTTGATCAGCTCAAGGTATTGGGAGAGAACCCTTCCATCAAGGTCAGTACCGCGCCTTCGTGGAAGAACTTCCAGTTCTTGATCAATACCCAGAAGTACCCTACGGATAACTTGGCATTTCGTCAGGCGCTGCAATACCTCTGGGACTATGAAGGTGTCACCAACGATATTTTGCACGGCTACGGCAGTGTGTCCAAGGGGCCTTTACCCACCAGTATCTGGGGGCATGCCAGCGTGCCTATGGCTTCCTACGATCTGGATAAAGCCCGCCAATTATTGGAAGCCTCTGGCGTACCCAAGCAGGACTGGAAGGTCTCGATGCAGTACATCGGTGGCATCTATGCAAACGCCGCTGAGCTGTTCCAGGCGACGGCGTCTCAGGTTGGCTTGGAAGTGGAGTTACGCCCCGGCGAGTGGGGTGTGATCTGGGATAAGGCCAAGAAGCTGGACACCGCCCCCAACCTGCAATCCATGGCTTGGTGGCCGACGTATCCGACACCCAGCGATTGGCTTTTCAGTGAGTTCCATACCGAGAAGACAACGCTGTTCAATCTGTCTCATTACAGCAACCCAAGTTTTGATCAGTTGATCGAAGAGGCGGCGGCGCTGGAAGGCAGTGATAGGACAAAATCCTCTGAAAGGTACGTTCAGGCCCAGCAGCTCCTGGCTAAGGATGCTCCTGCGATCTGGTACGCCGACGTGCAGCAGATACGTGTCTCCCGCAAAGACATCAAGGGTATGGAAAAGAGCCTGAACCCTGCTTATGAGGCGATTCTCTATTACAACTTGAATCGCTGAATGCCGAGTTGTTTGCGATGAAGTTGTAGGTGTAGGCCTGATTTACCTTGTAGACCGACAGTCGGTTGATTCGCCCGGTTATTCCTCAAGAGCTAATTTTCTTTTGAGGGCTTTGTGCTGGGCGTAAGAAGTCAGGGCCAAGTTTATTAGCCACAAAAGGTAGTATAAATGGCGAAGTATATAGCCCAGCGATTGATAGTGATGTTCTTCATTCTTCTGGGCGTGTTGACCATCACCTTCGTTCTGAGCCGAGCTCTTCCCGGATCCCCGGTAGAGATGATGCTGGGGAACCACCCCACGGCGGAGCAGATTGCCGCCGCGCGGGAAAAACTGGGGTTGGATAAACCTCTGCCAATCCAATACTTCAATTACATCGGCGATCTTCTTCAGGGTGATTTTGGCACCAGTTTGCGCACCGGGCGACCGGTGGCGGAGGAGGTCATCAGGCGGGTAGGCGCGACGTTTGAACTGACATTCCTTGCGATGTTCTGGGTGGTGCTGCTCGGGGTGCCAATCGGTGTCATCTCGGCGGCGCGGCAGAACTCAGTGGTCGACAATGTGGCACGAGCGGGGTCCATTGCCGGGACGGCATTTCCCGTTTTCATCCTGGCCATGGGCTTGCAGTTGCTGTTCTACGGCAAGCTCAATTGGCTGCCCCTGCAGGGACGTATCGATGCTTCCATTCTGCTCGATAGCCCCTTTGAGCGTGTGACCGGTTTTTACCTGATCGACACGCTGCTGGCCGGCAATTTCGTAGCGCTGTGGAGCGCCATCAAACACCTGACGCTACCTGTGCTCACCTTGGTGGTCGTGACCTTGGCCACTGTCACCCGGATCACCCGCAACATGATGGTCGAGGTGCTCTCCGAAGAGTACATCCGTACGGCCGTTTCCTACGGCGTACCCAAGTGGCGTATCCATTATGCCTACGCCTTGAAGGCGACAATGATCCCGCTCCTGACAGTGGTGGGCCTGACCTTCGGTTACCTGCTCGGCGGTGCAGTCGTTGTCGAGTTCGTTTTCGATTGGCCCGGCCTGGGCGGTTTCGTGGTGTTTTCTATTGCCCAGAATGATTTCCCCGCTGTGATGGGGGCCACCCTGGTGCTGGCCACGACGTATCTGTCGATCAACCTGATTGTTGATCTCTTGTATCACCTTGTTGATCCGAGGTTGCGAGTCCAATGAGTATCCAAGACGTATCCCTGTCCATGCCCTCGCGAGCCCCATCATGGCGTATCAAGGCCCTGGCTTTTGCCTGCGATAACAAGTTGTTTGTATTTGGCGCGCTGTTATTGCTGCTGATCATTCTGGCGGCCATCTTCGCCCCCTGGCTTGCGCCTTATGAACCCAACAAGATTGTCTTTTCCCAAAAATTAATGGCACCCAACTGGGCACACTGGATGGGCACCGACGAGTTTGGTCGCGACATTCTTTCACGGGTGCTGTATGGCGCACGCACCTCGCTGATCATCGGAGTGAGCGTGACGCTGATCGCGATGCTGATCGGGATTCCGATTGGGCTTGTTTCCGGTTACTTCGGTGGTCGAATTGATACGCTGCTGATGCGTGTCTCGGACGTGTTCCTGGCCTTTCCACCGCTGTTGTTGCCGATCGCTATCACCGCTGCGCTGGGGTCGGGATTGGCAAATGCGATGTTAGCGCTCGCGGTCTCCTGGTTCCCTTGGTACGCGAGGATCATGCGCGGTGCGGTAGTACGGGTTCGTTCGGAAACCTATATCCATGCCGCTCGCTCCATGGGGGTCAGTCATTTCCGTATCTTGCTTCGCCATGTCCTGCCCAATGCCACCACGCCTGTGATCGTGCAGGGCTCCATGGACTTTGGTTACACCATTCTCGCCGCTGCCTCGCTGAGCTTTATCGGGCTGGGGGCCAAGCCGCCCATGGTCGAATGGGGGCTAATGGCCGCGGCGTCGCGCTCGCAATTGCTTGAAAATCCCTGGACGGTGCTGTTCCCCGGCGTCGCGATTTTTGTCCTGGTGCTGGCCGTCAACCTGGTGGGCGACGGACTGCGCGATGTGCTCGATCCAAAGAAGGGGACGCGCTGATGATCAACGAATCCTTGCAACCGTCTACTCCCGAACATCTCGCCGCTTCGAATAAGGACGCTGCTCAAGAGTTGGTGCTGGAAGTGGAAGGGCTGACGGTGTCCTTCCCTGGTTTGTTCAAGACCGTAAAGGCCGTACGCGGCATCGACCTTAAGGTAAGGCGCGGCGAGATCCTCGGGTTGGTGGGGGAGTCGGGCTCGGGCAAGTCCATGACGGCCATGTCCTGCCTTGGATTGATGCCTGAGGCCGCTCGGCTGGGAGGCAGTGTCAGGGTCGCCGGACAGCAGGTCAACGGCGCATCGGCGTCGCAGCTGGCGGTTTTGCGTGGCGGTGGCGCGGCGATGATCTTCCAGAATCCGATGAAGGCGCTCAACCCGTTCTTCACCATCGGGCGGCAGATGTTCGATGTCATCGGCTGCCATCGGCAACTGAGTAAGGCACAAATCCGCGCCGAGGCGCTGAGCTCGCTGGAAGCGGTGAGCATGCCCGACCCCCCTCTGGCGCTAGCCAAGTACCCGCACCAGATGTCTGGCGGTCAGTTGCAGCGAGTGGTGATTGCCATGGCGCTGGCCTGTCGGCCGAAACTGCTGATCGCCGATGAGCCGACCACGGCGCTGGACGTCACCGTGCAGGCGCAGATCATCGCTCTGCTGCGCAAGCTGGCACGGGAGCAGGACCTGGCGATTCTGTTTATCACCCACAACCTGGGGGTAGTGGCTTCGCTCTGTGACCGGGTGGCGGTGATGTATGCCGGCGAAGTGGTGGAGAGCGGTCCGGTGGGCCAGGTGTTCAAGCGACCTGCGCACCCTTACACCCTGAAATTGATGGGCACCGTGCCAAAGTTGGGGCAGGGGGCTCAGCCCCTGGGCTTCATCCCTGGGCAGGTACCGAATATGGCGGCTCCCCCGCCTGGCTGTGCCTTTAACCCGCGTTGTGAACGCGCCACCGGGCGATGCGCCCAGGCTGCGCCGAGGGTGGAGATCGGCGAGGAACACTGGGCGGCTTGCCACAACACGTTGGTCAAGGTGTGAGGCTTCTTTGAAAGGTAAACGGCTATGAATAACAACAAACAGCCCGCACTGCTGAGTGTCACTCAGTTGCACAAGACCTACGCCAGCCGCGACGGCCTGGTGACCGCCATCGACCACATCAACCTGGAGGTGCAGGCCGGTGAGACGGTCGCACTGGTGGGGGAGTCCGGTTGTGGCAAAAGTACGGTTGCCGCGACCTTGCTCGGTCTGCTGCCAGCCGACAGTGGGCAAATTCTGGTCGAAGGTCTGCCGCTGCCTACTGATGCCAGGGCGCGGGGCAGGAGCTTGAGCATGGTGTTCCAGAATCCCTACGCCTCGCTGAATCCAAAAATGACCATCAAGGCGATTGTTGCCGAGCCGCTGAAGGTTGCCTTTGGTTTGCGCGGTAGCGCCTTGCGCGCGCGCATCCTCTCGTTGTTGGGAAATGTTGGAATGGGCGAGGAACACATGGAGCGCTATCCCCATGAATTCTCCGGTGGCCAGTTGCAGCGTATCGCTATCGCCCGGGCCCTTGCGCTGGAATCAAAACTGCTGATCCTCGATGAGCCTACGGCGGCGCTCGACGTGTCGGTCCAGGCCCAGGTGCTGCAATTGCTCAAGACACTGCAGACCGATAATGGCCTGAGCTACCTGTTCATCAGCCACGATCTTGCGACGGTCGAGTACCTGGCGCAGCAGGTGCTGGTGATGTACTTGGGGCGCATCGTCGAGGCCGGGCCTGTGGGGCAGGTGTTCGGTCGGCCGCGTCATCCCTACACCCGTGCACTGCTCAATTCAGTGCCCTCCATCGACCCTGATCGTCGTGATCAGTTGCAAATCCTCAGCGGCGAGATCCCCAGCCCCTTGAACCGGCCTACCGGGTGCCATTTCGCGCCTCGTTGCCCGAGAGCCAGCGAGCGTTGTCGCCGAGAGGTGCCAACCGAGACCCAGGAC
Organism: Pseudomonas sp. A-RE-22; assembly: GCF_019956035.1. Lineage (NCBI taxonomy): Bacteria > Pseudomonadati > Pseudomonadota > Gammaproteobacteria > Pseudomonadales > Pseudomonadaceae > Pseudomonas > Pseudomonas sp. A-RE-22. The sequence continues at coordinate 93,431 of NZ_JAHBCZ010000004.1, read as the reverse complement.
CACAGCCACCGCTTTTCTTGCCACCACCCTCTGAACGATGAGAGCTGAACCCCTATGTACAATAAAAACGACATGACCGCTCCAGGCATTGGTTATCAGGACCTAGAGCTGATGCAGGGCTATCCGCCGACCCGGGAAAAGCAAGTTCGTCAGCATAACTGGGACAGTCCGCCCTATAACCGCTGGTCATTCCAGCACATGAGCCAGCTGTTTCCGGTGGCTGCTATTCATCGTGGTCCCGGGCCGGTCAGCGAACTCAAGCGCAACGAGCGTTTACTGGACGACGTACATTTCCAGCGGATCGACGGCAGGCAAACCGATCTGGCGACCTTCCTGACCGATAGCTACACCGATGGTTTCTTGGTGCTTCATCAGGGCAAGGTGGTTTCCGAGCAGTATTTCAACGGTATGCAGCCGCACACGTTGCATCTGCTGCAATCGGTATCCAAGACCATCGTCGGCAGCCTGGTCGGCAGGTTGATAGGCCAGGGCAGAATCGATCCCCAAGCACATGTCAGCCACTATGTGCCCGAGCTTTCGGCAAGCGGCTATGGCGATGCCCGGGTACAGGATCTGCTGGATATGCGCACGGGCGTGAGATTCAGGGAGGACTACACCGATCCGGATGCCGAATTCATCCAGTTGGATATCGCCTCGGGTTGGCGTGAACGGGGAGAACGAGAGTCTCCTGACAGCATTTATGGTTTGTTGAAGTCGCTGAGTAAAGACCGTGAGCATGGTCAGTTCTTTGAGTATCGCTCGGTGGATACCGACATGTTGGCCTGGGTCTGTGAGCGGGCCTGCGGCGAGCGGCTCCCCGCTTTATTGAGTCGGGAGATCTGGTCAAGACTGGGGGCAGAGCAAGACGCGAATATCACCCTCGATTGTGTTGGAACTGCATTGGCCGATGGCGGGATGAGCGCCACGCTGCGTGATCTCGGGCGTTTTGCCCAGATGTATTTGCAGGGTGGACATTTCAATAGCCAGCAGATCGTCCCAGAAACGTTTGTGCGTGCATGCGGACGTGGTTCCACACCCGCTTTCGAAGTCCTCTACGGCTACTACACCAAGAACTTTCCAACTGCGGCTTACAGCAATCAGTGCTGGGTATTGGACAGTGAACAGGGTACCTACTCGGCGCGCGGAGTATTTGGTCAGAGTATCTATTGGGATCCGGCTGCTGAAGTGGCGATCGTAAAACTTTCCAGTTGGCCGGACTTTATCAATCCGGAGTGGACGTTGGATACCTTCCGCGCTTGTGCCGCTGTGGTTGAAGAACTGCAACGCCACTGACGCCGAAATTTAAACAACTGCGGCTTCTCAAACACCGTTTAGCCCGCTAGCACCTGGACGCTGTTCCAGCTTCAGTCTCGGCGGGCCATACCTATTTCATCCAGACCGCGCTTTGCCGTGGCCGGGATGGTTGTTGCCAAAAATAAAACTTAAAGACGGAGCGACCATGAAATTGAACACCACTCGGGCCTTGCGCTCATTAATTCCGCTGGCGCTGTCGGGCGCACTTTCCATCCACGCGCAGGCGGTCCAGGTCACCGACAATCTCGATCTCGGCGGCGCCGTCCGGGCGCGTTGGGACTATGACCCGGATCGCGATATCCAGAAGTTCAACTTCGATACCGTGATCCTCTCCGCCAAGTACAACTCCGACACTTGGATCGGCCAGGCCAAGTACCGTTTCTACGGCCGAGCCTACCCTTACCAGTACACAGAAAATGTGGGAGACGTGCAGTTCGCCGAATTGGCGTGGATCGGCTACAAGTTCAACCCTGACCAGCAAATCCAGGTCGGCCTGAACCAAGTACCGTTCGGTTTGCAGCCGTACTTCGGCAGCACGTTTTATCAAACCCTGGGCAACGTCGTGGGACTGGAAGACCTGGAAGAACTTGGCGCCAAGTACATCCAGCAAAGCGGCGACTGGAATATCCAGGCCGGTTACTACGTTCGCCCGGCCTCGCAGGGCAAAGGCACCAGCAAGGGCGAAACCTACTCCAGCGTTGTCTCCGAAGCGGACAGCTATGTCATCGACGGCAGCAACAACCAGGAACGCAACACCGTGGTACTGCGGGTGGCCAAGGCGATGGACTTGGGGCCGTGGAAGTCCGAAGTCGGGATTTCTGGCCTGACCTCGTCCCTGGAGAATCGCGACACCAACAACGACGGCCGGCGCAATGCCGTGGCGGTGCACTACATCGGTAAAAACGGGCCATGGGGCGTGCAACTGCAAGCTGCGCGACAGCAGATGTCCCCGCGCAACCCCGGCACTGATGAGCTGGTGACTTTCGGCGGTTACGACGCCACTTACAACGTCGCCAGTCGCGGCAACTTGTACGTGGCGGATGTGAGCTACGACGTTGGCGGCAAGTACCTGTTCGATCAGATCAGCGGTGTGCAGCTGTACGCCAACTACAGCGCCTTCGATAAATCCGCAGACGATTTCAAGACCTCGCAACGGATGATTTTCGGCACCTCGTTCTCCCTCAGCAAACTGTGGATCGCCACGGAATGGTTGTACGGCAAGAATGATCCGGTCATCGGTGGCAGCAGCCTCACCCAGAGTCTGGGGGCAGGGGGTAGTGATCAGTGGGAAAACCAGCTGTATATGAATATCGGCTATTACTTCTGATTTGGATTTTTTGGCAACAGCCCTGACTCTTGTTCGAGAGCATGCTCGTCCCCATAGGTTCAGCGCATAAACTGCGGGGGCGAGCCCGCTCGCGAACATCCAAAACAACATTTGCATCAGCCTCATGGCACGATTGGCTAAAGAGAAAGGATGATGGGTGACATAGACGCACTGAAACATTTTACGGATGTTCGCGTAGACCCAATGGCGGGCTGGGAATCATACCTCTGGCCCTTGATGCCCTTCAAAAACAAGTCCAGAGTCAAGTCTTTTCCCACTCCTAACATAGCGCTGCATAGTTCAACTGAATCATGCAGCGAACAAAAAAAGGACCTCCGGGTTCTTTTTTCGTTTCCGGCGGAAAGCACCGAAACTCGGCGCTATTCGGTGCGTTCAGGTCCAGGATCGAGTCCAGGATGCTGATGTGCACTGCATCGGCTTGTTGCTGGAGCAGTTTGCGTAGCGAGATGAGTATCTAGGCCTAACTCTGTTCAGGAACTTGCGATTGCACGCTCAGAGATGACAGTCCGGCATACCCGAATAAGTCCGTACAGGCAGGGCAGGGACAAGGTGCGCCTATTCCTTCGGGGCATGATCGGTAGTTCAATGAGATTCGGGCAGCCTGAGCGAATACCTTCTTCGACAGCTCCCGCAATATCGCCGGCGCGCTCGATCCTGCGGGAAGGGACCCCCAGGGAGGAGGCGAGGGCCAGGAAATCGATCGCCGGGTCGCAAAGGTCCATGCCGATGAACTGGTCAGTGCTTGCACTTAGATAGTGCGCCTGGCTATGAGCGTAGTTCTTCAAAATGTTGTATTCGCCATTGTTCATGACAACGAACGTGACCGGCAACCGTTCATGCGCCGCCGTCCAGAGTGCTTGCGGTGAGTACATTGCCGAACCATCACCGACCAGACAGACTACCGGGCTGCGGTCCAGGCCAAGCGACGTACCGACAGCTGCCGGCATGACCCAGCCCAGAATGGCGCTGCGGGTAAAAAGATACTGGCGGGCCGAATGGGAATCCAGGCAGGCACGGACATGAGGAATCGTGGCGGGAGCTTCGTCGACGATCCATGGCCTAAAGCTCTCATCGTAAATCAACAAAAGGACGGCATGGTTTTGCTATTTTCATCGTCGCGCAGACAGCTGCTGCGGCGCCAGAAATGCATCGTGGAAATAGTTACGAAACGCCTGCATCGCCGGGCTGAATTCGCGCTCGCGATGCCACGCCAGTCCGACACTCATCGGCGTCACCTTGTCGGTGACTGTCAGGGTTTCGATGCGCTTTCCTTCCAGTGACCAGGGGCGGTGCACCAAGTCCGAGAGGATTGCCACGCCGCTACCATTGGCGACCATGCTGCGCACCGCTTCGACTGAACTGGTACGCACCCGCACGTTTGGCTGCTGTCGCGCGTGTTCCCAGTAGCGCATGGCACTTTGTTCAGCTTCGTCGACGGTCAGCAGAATGTAAGGTTCCTTCGCAACGTCGGCGAGGCTGACTGCTGAACGCTCGCACAGGGGGTGGTGGCTGGGCAGCCATAACCGGCGCTCGGAGTTGAAGAGAATCTCCGAGCCGATGTCCGGGTGGGTGAGGTTCGCGGTAAGCACCACTGCCATGTCGAATCGACCTTCCAGTAGACCTTGCTCGATGGCTGTCCGTTCTTGTTCGTGGACTTCGATGGCCACGTCCGGATGCCAGTGTTCTAGCCGTTGCAGATGGTGCGGCAGGAAGTAACCGATCACCGTGTAGCTCGCCGCCAGGCGTAATACACCACTGGCGCGGATGTCCGGCAGCGGGCTGTTCAACGCGTCATCGACGCTGCGCAGAATCACGTAGGCCCGATTCAAAAAGTGCCGCCCGGCGTCGGTCAGGCTCATGCCCTGGGCCGAGCGCTGGAACAACAGCGTGCAGAGGATGCTTTCCAGTTCCTTGATCGCCGTGGTCACCGCCGACTGGGAAATATTCAAATGAATCGCGGCTTGAGAGATTTGCCCGATCTCGGCGGTGGCGACGAAATAACGGACTTGGCGCAGGGTTAGGGACATGAGTACTCCGGGTGACGAGGTATCTGTTTTTCAGAAGATACCCAATCTGATAATAGATCTTCCCAAGGGGTTAACAGGAATCTAACTTGGCCTGCATGAAGTCACAAGCGTCGGGAGCAAGCGTCATGCAGGCAGTAGATTTCAACTCGGACATGGGCGAAGGCTTTGGCCCCTGGACCATCGGCGATGGCGTCGACAATGAGCTGATGGGGTTTATCAGTTCGGCCAACATCGCTACCGGTTTTCATGCCGGCGACCCCAGCACTATGCGTCGCACCGTCGAGCAGGCCAAGCGCCTGGGCGTGGCCATCGGCGCGCATCCGGGGTTTCGCGACCTGGTTGGTTTTGGCCGTCGACACATCAATGCGTCGCCCCAGGAGTTGGTCGACGACATGCTCTATCAATTGGGCGCCTTGCGTGAACTTGCCCGGATTCAAGGTGTGGCCCTGCAACACATCAAACCCCACGGCGCCCTCTACATGCACCTGGCCCGAGACGAAGAGGCCGCCCGTTTGCTGGTGGAGAGTCTCCAACGTCTGGAACCGGAGTTGCTGCTTTATTGCATGCCCGATTCGGTGATCTGGCGGGTCGCCACGGAACTCGGCCAACCGGTGATCCGCGAGTTCTACGCCGACCGCGAATACGACCTCAGCGGCTCCATCGTTTTCACCCGCAACGTGCGGGCTTACGACCCGGCCCACGTCGCCGGGCGAGTGCTGCGTGCTTGCCAACAAGGCGTGGTGCGCACCGTCGAGGGCGAAGACCTGGCGATTGAATTCGATTCCATCTGTTTGCACAGCGACACGCCGGGCGCCCTGGCGTTGGTCGAAGCCACGCGTCATGCACTTGATGGCGCGGGCATAGAGGTCCGAGCACCACGCTGAGACCGAATGAAAATACCTGGCACACAGACGCCAGGGTTTGCCCACCGATTCACTTTTGCCTGCCTTTCTACAACTATTCCAAGAGGAACAGACATGGCTGAACACACTGTAATCACCCCGTTGCCGGGGACCTTCTACCGCAAAGCTACCCCGGAATCGGCGAACTTCGTCGAGGTCGGCGCGCAGGTCAGCGCCGACACGGTGATTGGCTTGATTGAGGTCATGAAGCAGTTCTCCGAACTGACCGCCGGGACGGCCGGTCGCCTTAGTGCCTTTTTGGTAAAAGACGGTGATCCGGTGGAGCCGGGTCAAGTCGTCGCAACGCTCGACGACGAGTGAGGGCACGATCATGACCCGCGCCATTCATAAATTGTTGATCGCCAACCGTGGCGAGATCGCCGTGCGGATTATCCGCGCAGCCAAGGAACTGGGCATTCCCACCGTCGCCGCGTGCAGCGAAGCGGACGTCGATTCCCAGGCCGCGCGCATGGCCGATGAGGTGCACATTCTTGGCCCGGCCCGTGCCGACAAAAGTTATCTGAACGTTGAGGCCTTGCTCGGCGCCTTAAAAGCCACGGGCGCCAACGCAGTGCATCCCGGTTACGGCTTTCTGTCGGAGAACGCCGATTTCGCCGAAGCGGTGATGGCTGCCGGTGCCATTTTCGTCGGCCCGAGCGCGGAGACGATCCGCCGCATGGGTGATAAAGCCGAGGCACGACGCACGGCGCAAGCCGCTGGCGTGCCGGTGGTGCCGGGTTCGCCGGGTGAACTGTTTGACGTTGAGTCGGCGCTCAAGGCTGCCGAATCCGTTGGCTTCCCATTATTGATTAAAGCTTCGGCCGGTGGCGGCGGGCGCGGTATTCGGCTGGCGGAAAACGCCGAGCAACTGAGCGAAGAGTTCCCCCGTTCCCAGCGCGAAGCCCAAGCGGCGTTTGGCAATGGCGCAGTTTACCTGGAGCGGTTTATCAGCCGGGCCCGGCATATTGAAGTGCAGGTGCTAGGCGACGGTCAGCACGCCGTGCATTTGTTTGAGCGCGAATGTTCGCTGCAACGGCGCCGGCAGAAAATCTTCGAAGAAGCACCATCGCCAGTCCTCAGCCAGCAGCAACGGGAAACGCTGTGCACCAGCGCCGTGCGCCTGACCGAATCCCTGGGCTACAAGGGCGCCGGCACTCTGGAGTACCTGTATGAAGATGCTACCGGTGAGTTCTTCTTTATCGAGATGAACACGCGGATTCAGGTGGAGCACCCGGTCAGCGAACTGATCACGGGCATCGACCTGGTCCAGGCCATGTTGCGCATCGCTGGCGGCGAGCCACTGGGTTTCAAGCAGAGCGACATCCGACTCAATGGCGCCGCCCTGCAAATGCGCCTGAACGCTGAAGACCCGGCGCGGGATTTCTTCCCGAGTCCAGGCCAGGTCGAGGAACTGATCTGGCCGAATGGCGAGGGCATTCGCGTCGATACGCATCTGTATCATGGCTACCGCGTGCCGCCGTACTATGACTCGCTGCTGGCCAAACTGATTGTTCACGGTGCGGATCGCGCCGAAGCCCTGGCCCGAGCACGAATGGCGGTGGCGCAGACCACGCTCGCCGGCATGGCTAACACCTTGGCATTGCACGGTGAATTGTTGGAGCAACCCTGGCTGCACAGCGCCGACTTTCACACCGGTACCCTGGAAACCTGGCTGGCCGAGAGCCGTAGCGGAGGTGAAGCATGAGTACTCCCATCCGGTACAGTTTTGGCGCCGATGAGCATTTGTTTGCTGAAGTCAGCGACAGCATGTCCCTGGACGCGTTCTTCAAAGGCCTGGCCGTCACCCGCGCGGTGGAACGGCTGGCGCTGGATGGCGTGCTCGATATCTGCCTGGCGAATGCGTCATTCCAGATTCGTTTCGACCCGGATCGCATTGCCCCTCACGCCTTGCTCGAAGCGGTAAAAATCGCCGAGGCCGGGGCCGTCGCCGAGCGCACGTTGTACACGCGGATCATCGAGATTCCCGTGCTCTACAACGACCCCTGGACCCACGAAACCCTGACGCGTTTTCGCGACCGTCATCAAGACCCGAGCGCCACGGACCTGGAATACGCCGCACGAATCAACGGCCTGGCCGACGTCGATGCATTCATCGCGGCCCACAGTGGCGCGCCGTGGTTTGTCTCGATGGTCGGCTTCGTTGCCGGGTTGCCATTCATGTTCCAGATGGTCGAGCGCGAGCGTCAGTTGCAGGTGCCCAAGTACCTGCGCCCCCGCACTGACACGCCGAAATTGACCCTCGGTCACGGCGGTTGTTTTGGCTGCATCTACTCGGTGCGCGGCGCCGGCGGCTATCAGATGTTTGGCGTCACGCCCGCGCCGATCTATGACCCGCAACAGAACCTCGCGTACCTGAAAGAACACATGGTGTTTTTCCGTCCAGGCGACATCGTGCAGTTCAAACCGATGGACCGTGAAGCCTACGACCACGCGTTGGCCGAAGTGGAAGCCGGTTGCTTTGATCTGCGGATTCGGCCGGTGGAGTTTTCGCTGGACGCGTTCCTTGCCGACCCAGTTGGCTATCCCAAGTCGTTGCTGGAGGTGTTGGCATGATCAAGGTCCTCAAACCCGGCCTCGCCACTTCGGTACAGGACCTGGGCCGCGAAGGGTATTACCACTTGGGCATTCCGCCGTCCGGCGCGCTTGATCAATACGCCTTGAGCACGGCCAATCAATTGGTCGGCAACCCGGCAGGTTTGGCGGCGCTGGAATGCACGCTGCTCGGGCCTGAGTTGGAGTTTCAGCAGGATGCTTTGGTGGCGGTCAGCGGCGCGCACATGACGCCACGGGTAGATGGCGTGGAAATGCACCATGACACCGCGTTCACCGTTAAGGCCGGGCAAGTGCTGCGATTTGACTTTCCCAAGGCTGGTGCCCGCGCTTATGTGGCGGTGGCCGGCGGCATTGATGTGCCGTTGGTGCTCGGCAGTCGCTCCACCTATGCACTGGGCGCGCTCGGCGGTTTTCAGGGGCGACGCCTGATTGCAGGTGACGAATTGCCGGTGGGCATCGCCAGTGGCAAGAGCCGCGCCGGGGCCAGTTTGCCCATGGCGTTACGGCAATCATTGGGTGGCGAAATCACCCTGCGGGTGGTGCCCGGTTTGTACTACCACCGCTTGACCGAATCGGCGGGGAAGAGCTTTTTCGCCGAGCCATGGACGGTCGGTTCGGAAGCCGATCGCATCGGCTATCGCTTCAAGGGCGGCAGCGCGCTGAGCTTTGAGCCTCGGGAGCAGCCGTTCGGCGCCGGTTCCGATCCGTCGAACATCGTCGACAGTTGCTACCCGATCGGCTCGATCCAGGTGCCCGCCGGGCTCGAACCCATCGTGCTGCACCGTGATGCGGTGTCCGGTGGCGGCTACGCGATGATTGGCACGGTGATCAGCGCCGACCTCGACTTGATCGGCCAGATGCAACCCAACCAGAAGGCCCGCTTTGTCGCGGTAACCCTCGAAGAGGCGCTGGAAGCGCGACGTTCCTATAAGAAAAAACTCAGCTGCCTGAGCAAGCTGTTCCCTTCCTGATTCTGCCCGCCGTCCAGCGCGGGCCATGCCAAACGGTACGCCAACGCTGCACTTCGGTGCGGTGACGGCTGCCCGCGCTTCAACCTTTGACTGGTTTTGGAGTTCACGCATATGGCCGCTTTATCGCAATCGAGTCAAACCGGGCAAGACCCGGCGCATCATCCTGTTCCCACCGAAGCGCGCATGGGGCGACTGTCCCTGACTATGGCCTGGTGGGCGGTGTGCAGTGCGATGTTTTACATCGTGGTGGGTGCTTCATTGGCGTTGTCGTTCGGTGCGCGCAATGCGCTGATCGGCATGGTCCTGTCGGTGATCAGTTATGGACTGGTCAACAGCGTGCTCAGCCGCTTTGCGATTCGCAGCGGTTTGTCGGTGGCGTTGTTTTCACGGCTGTTGTTCGGCAGCACCGGGGCGTGCCTGGCGACGTTGATTTTCTTCTCGACCGCGATCTATTACGCGGTGTTCGAAGGTTCAGTGATCGCCGTCGCGCTCAATCACCTGTACCCGGAACTGGTCTATCCCCTGGCGGCCTTGGCGGTGGTGCTCTACAGCGTGCCGATGATCCTGGGCAGCGTGCAGCACTGGCTGGACAAGCTCAACGGCGTGTTGCTGCCGGTGTACCTCAGTGGTTTGCTGGTGGCGGTGGGGCTATCGATCAGCCGTTATGGCTACCAGCCGCAATGGCTGGATTTCGGCCCGGTAACGCCCAGCGCCTTCGGCTGGTGGGACTGTTTTGTCGCCTACATGGGCGTCTGGGTATTGATGCTGTTCACCTTCGACTATGCGCGTTTCGGCAAGCCTGAAGACGCCGAGTACCACGGTCGCTGGAACTTCGGCATGCCGTTCTACGCGGTGACGTTTCTGCTCAACGGCGCGGCTGGCATTTATCTGGTCAGCAGCATTCCCCATGAGGGCGCGCTGAACGAAGTCTCGGTGGTGATGGCGATTTTGCAGTTGATGGGCCTGTGGGGATTGCTGTTTGTCTGGGCCACGCAAACGCGGATCAACACCGCCAACTATTACCTAGCGACCTTGAACATGCAGGCGTTCTTCGGCCGTTTTGGCCTGCGCGGCTCGTACCTGATGTGGGCGTTGGCGGTTGGAGTGATCGTCTACGGCTTGATGCTCGCGGACGTGTTTGCCTACTTGCTCAAGGCGTTGGCATATCAGGGCATTTTCGTGGTGGCCTGGGTCGGCGTGGCGTTGGCGCAGATTATTTACGGCCGCAGTGGCGTGGCGGCGCTCGAACGGGTGGTCGCGTTTAACCCGGTGGGCTTGACGGCCTGGTTTGGCGCCACCGCATTGGGTCTTGCGTTGATGTTTTCCGGCGACGGCCTGAGCAGCTTTTCCGCGCCCTCCACCGTGATAGTTGCATTTGTCTTGCAAGCAGGCTTATCCCATCGAAGCCGGTTGCGGTTACGGTTGGCAGAGTAGAGTTTTGCAGTCACTCATCCCGTACCCGCCTGCTCTAACAAAGTAGAGCGGGCAATGGGAGGCTCATTACGAATTCGCTGACAGGTTGAGGCACTTTATTTAGGTGGTTTTCGACGTTTTTATGGAGTGACGTCTATTCTCAATATGCTCTTGACGGCGATGTGGGGGAGCATAGGACGACTAAAAGCGAACGCTTTACCGCGCCATGAGGTTCCGCAAAAAACAACCATGGACTTGATACGGACGCTATCCGCGTTCGCCATTGGAGGCAAACTTGATTACCGTGACCTATGAAAGTGCCGCACTTGCCATTCCGGCCAAACCTGCCAAACCAGCTACACAAAACTCACCAGGGACTCCTGCGGTACCTGAAACGCCCGCTATTCAGGGCTGGACAGGGATTTCCCCTCAGGGACCTAATAAAGACACAAAAATGTCAGAGACGGAGCACACGCGAATCATAAATGAAGCGATTAGCATCGTAAGAAGCAAGTCTTATACTCATGAGGAGTTGAACGGGAATGCTTCAAAAGATAGCCTGCGTACATTAAAAGAAGCATGTGACGATCAAAATAACAATGTGCTGAGAGTTATCAAAGGAATACATCAAAGGCTTGATGCGCACATTCGGGCAAAACTGGTGAAGAATGGTGTTGATTACCATTTTAATGTCATGGGTTCAAGTGTAACCGGCGACTTTGTCAGTAAGGACGATGTTTTTCATTGGAAAATCGTATCTATCAGTGCGAAAGTCGATAGTACAGAAGAACTGTTACTCGTAGACAATAGGGCAGGGCTTTTTAAACCGGAGTGGAGGAGAAACAGTATTTCCTTTGCAGATTACAATGCACAAATAAAAAGCGAAAAAGCTGCAGCGGAAAATGCCGAGAAACAAAAAAAATCTAATTATATTATAAGTACAATAAGTCAGAAGCTTCAATGCGCGCCTGTAAAAAGTAAAGATTTTTCGTCTGATTTGTTAAGTGGCAGCCCAGTGAAATTTCGATTAACAACAAAAGACAGGTCGGAAATGACTTGTATTTATAATTTAGCTGAGAACTCGGTTGAAGGAACGCTGGGAAATGGCCAAAAGAAAAAATGCTACCTATAGAAAGCTAAAATTTTGAGCATGGATGGTAAGCGTTCCGCAGTAGTTGCTTTACTGGAGCCCTTACCACCGTTTTGATGCGGTTTATAAATGGACGACTGCTCTTGGCCGAACGCTGCCTGATGCGCGCGACAGTGCTGAGCCGGGCCCTATGGCTCCTCCACGACTCCCGTTCGGCTTCAGGAAACAGCGGACTGCCTCGACTGACGGCTTAATCCAGGCGTCTTGCCTGTAATGCGCTTGAACGCGCGGCTGAAAGCCGCCTGGGATGTATAGCCCAGGCGCTGCGCCACCTCTTCAATCGGCAGCCTTTCAAGCGTCAACCACTGGCTCGCAAGCCGCATCCGCACCTCAGTGACGTAGCGCAGTGGGGCCATGCCAATAGTCGCCTGGAAACGGTCCGCGAAGACCGAGCGAGAGGTATTGCATTGCTCCGCCAACTGCGCAACGGTCCAGTCACGCCCCGGTTGTTGATGGAGCGCGAGAAGCGCACTTGCCAGGCGTGGATCGCGTAATGCAGCGACCAGGCCAGAGGCATTACCGCAGGCGCACTCCACCCAGCCGCGAACGACCATGGCGGCCACCACGTCGGCCAAACGCGCGAGGATGCCGGCAAAGCCGACACGTGCGGCGCTGACCTCGCGCTCCATGGTGGCCAGGATAGGCACCAGTCCGGGGTAACGCTGGCCACCGGCATCAATCAGCATCAGGCCCGGCATCAACCTGCCAAGGCCATGGATACTGCCCAGTTCAAACTCCATGCAGCCACTGAACAAAAGGGTGGTCGGCGTGGGGCTGGCACCGGTCCCGGTATCCACCGCGCTGACCGTATCACCGAGGGGGGCACCGTCTAAACGATCGATGTCCTGAACAGGCACGTCCGCATGGGAAAGCAGTTGATGGGCCGTGCCATGGGAGATGAATACGGCGTTGCCGGCAGATAGCGCATACGTTGTCCCGTCTTCCATCCGCAGCACTGCATCGCCGACCGCCAGGAAGTGAAACCAGGCATGCCCAGGTTTGGCAGCGAAGCCCAGGCCGAAGGTCGGACCGGCTTGGATACGTCGGTACTCGACGCCACGCAGGCGCATGCCGCGCAACAGTTCGTTGATGAGATCCGAGGAGAGGGCAAACTGATCGGTAGGCATCGTTCAGGTGTTTCAGTCAAAAAATCGAGGTTTTTGATCATAGATCATCCAGTATCCCACGCCTAGACTGCGGGTCGCCATTCAAATTGGGAGATCCGTGCAATGACTGATTGTGTGTGTAATGCCGTATCCGACAGCCGTCCCGGCGCCGGGCTGGATGTTGAACCTGCAACCCCTGCGTGGATGGCAGTCTTCTCGTTGGCAATGGGCGTGTTCGGATTACTCACCGCCGAGTACCTTCCGGCCAGCCTGCTAACGCCGATGGCTACCGATCTGGGCGTGTCCGAAGCGCTGGCTGGCCAGGCGGTAACGGTGACAGCAGTGGTGGCGCTGTTCGCTGGTCTGTTGGTGCCAGGCCTGACTCGCGGTATCGACCGCCGCTGGGTGCTGCTGGGTTTTTCCACCTTGATGATCGCATCCAATCTTTTGGTCGCCGTTTCCTCCAGTTTCGCGGTGCTATTGGTGATGCGTATCTTGCTGGGCATCGCCCTTGGCGGGTTCTGGAGCATGGCGGCGGCGGTGGCGATGCGCTTGGTACCGGGAGCTTTGTTGCCTCGAGCGCTCTCGATCATTTTCAGCGGCATTGCCGTCGGGACGGTGGTTGCGGTCCCGCTGGGCAGCTACCTGGGCGGGCTATATGGCTGGCGCAGCGCGTTCTTTGCAGCGGCGGCGGTAGGTCTGGTGACCCTGGCTTTCCAGTCGTTCACGCTGCCGCGCCTTGCGCCGCGCACGCCGGCACGCCTGCGCACCGTACTCGAGGTTTTGCGGCGCCCGGGCATCGCCATGGGGATGTTCGGTTGTGTGCTGGTGCACAGCGGCCACTTTGCGATGTTCACCTATGTTCGGCCATTCCTCGAGGGCACCACCGGCATCGGTCCGCAAGGGTTGTCGCTGATGCTGCTGGGTTTCGGTGTGGCGAACTTCGGCGGCACGCTGTTGGCCGGGTGGCTGCTTGAGCGTCATCCACTGGCCACCCTGGTGTTGATGCCCGCGCTGGTGGGCGTTGCGGCACTGGCGTTGGTTCTGTTGCCGGCCTCGGTGCCAGGGCAGGCGGTGCTGCTGGCGATCTGGGGCCTGGCCTTTGGCGGTGTGCCGGTGGCGTGGTCGAACTGGGTCGCCAGCGCGATACCTGATCAGGCGGAAAGCGCCGGAGGCATGGTGGTGGCTTCTGTGCAGTCGGCCATCGCAACGGGCGCCGCTGCTGGCGGTGCGATGTTCAGCCTCGGTGGCAGCGCAGGCGTATTCGTAGCGGCGGCGGTGCTGATGCTGCTGGCCGCGCTGCTGATTGCGTTGCGTGTTCGAGTCCCTTCGGCCCATGGCAGTGCCCAGGCCAGGCCGGCGCTGCACCTTTGATCCGGCTCCCCCGGTAGCCGCTTGCGGATCACCAGCCGCTTACTGTTCTCGGAACGCTTACGCTGGAAGGCTTGTCACGGCCCACTGACGCACCGGCCCCCTGCGAGCTTGCGCGCACGATCCTGCTCCTCGTTTGGGGGAGCTGGTTTTCATTTTTATTACATCCTTTGGAACGCTTCTCTCTGCACGGTCACTCAGGTGTAAGGATGTCGCCGCTCATACCGGAGTCATTTGCATTCTTCTATCTGCCGATCACTACGAGGACATGCCATGGATACGCCTAATGTACGTGCAAGCCGCGAGCTGACTCGTGTACCTGATGAGATACAGCAGGAAGCAACGCAACAGGCCTCTCACTCTCCTGACCTCGGCGCTATCGGGTTAGCGATGAGCACGCGGCTTCAAAACCATTTCGAGGCTCACCTTGAAACAGAAGCCGGCTCCGATCAACCCGCTGCCCCTGCTTCAAGCGCCCGCAACGCGGAGCTGAACGCCATTCGCGATGACCGTGCTCTACGGTTGGAGGCAGGAGGCTATAATGTCCATGACATGGAGAAGGCGGAAAAAAACGCCGCCAGAGCCGACAGATTGTTTGCGTCTATAAAGTCCGGGATGGGGGGGACGCCCTTTGCGGCGCTCACCGAGGCAGGCAATTTCAAGCCGTCCATCCTCCAGGTAGCGGGCCAGCATGCCAATACCGTACGCGAAGCGGCTATAGAGAACGCTATGGCATGCTTGTATGCCGGTATGGCGGATGCTGGTGGTAACAAGCTGATTGCAGGCTTCAAGCCTGGTTATTACCTTAAACCCGAGAGCAATACGCTGCACCCGGCGCTTCAAGCATCAGTGGCGGAAAAGCTGCTGGCGTTGGACAAAGGTCCATTGCGCAATGCTTTTGACGAAGCCAACAAGTGGCTTACCGGGTTTGCCGTACGTAATACTGCAATGTACGCGTCAACGCTTGCCATGACGGCTGCTGGCAAAGAGCACCTGGATGCAGTCCTGCAGCCTGCCCTACGGCCGGTCACGGCTATCATCGTGGGTATGGCAATCGAGCATTACAATGTGAGCCGCGATCGCACTAACCATTTAGCTGACCCGGCAATGCTCTATGGTCGTCGCGATGCTGTACCGCAAGGGCAGGCTCATAAGCCTATTGATCAAGATACCGAATGGCTGGATGACTTCCAGACGTTAAAGGATCTCGATGCCACTGCCCTGGTCAAGATGGTCTCCGCGCGGCTGGGTGAAGGCGCGGCTACGGCTCTGAATGCGGTCATCAGCGGCGATGCCTTGAAAGAGATAGCAGACCCGGTCAGTGTCTTAGGAAATGGTCTCCTGATTGGCGGTTTTTCTGCCATGGGCGCGGGTACAGCCGCCACAGCCAACTTGGCCAAGTCGAAGGAGCTGGGAAAAATGGCGGCTACCGCAGCCTCGGAGGGTGTAAAAAACGTATTGGGTACCCTGGCTTTCGGGCTGTGGGCAGCTGGCGCCTCGCTAGGTGGATCATTGCCGAAAAAAGCCGTCGCTGCTGTCGATGCCCATGTACCAAAAGCTGTAGAAGGGAGCGCAGATGCAGCTGGCAGGGTGGCGGTCAAGGGAGGTGAGCTTGCAGTCAAGACATCGCTCACTGGCGCCAGGTTTGCCAAGGAGACAGCTGTTTCAGCGAGCAACCACGCAAAAAGTGCAGCCCAAGCGGCAGGGGATGGAGTCATTAGCGTTGCTAGCGCCATTGGCACCACCTCCCAATCGGCCTGGGACAAAAGCGTGGGCGCCCTGAGGCAACGCCCCACGGCCACCTCTCAAAGCCAAGTCGTTCATGGTCAGAGCGTGCCCATGCAGCCGCTCGCAGCTACGCAGGTCCAAACGTCGTCCTCAGTACCCGCGCGTCCGCCTGCTCAGGATGATGGCGATATCGTGTAGCAACCTTCCTCGTCGCGCATTGTCGTCTTTCCCTAATGTCCAGGGATCGGACACCAGATACGAGTCTCGTTCCCCGCTCCAGGATTCAGAAAAAAGCCACTCGGATGAGTGGCTTTTTTTTGTGCCTGAGAAATGAGAGGAGCTCGACGCCGCTAGGTAAGCTGCGCTCTAAGAGAGTCACCCCTTGCTGTAGGGTATCGGCATGGTGGCGATCCGGCTTTCCACCTGATTACCTCCCCAGAGCCGGTTGACTACGCCTGAAGTCTTAGCGCGCTGATGATAAAAGCATGAAGGCTATTGACTGCTTTAGACCCGCGAGAGGTTCGGCTACGTAGAATCGACACTTCCATAGGTTCAATGTTTCCTAAGCCGTGTTCGTTGCTTAAGACGTGAAGCGATGGCTGCACGCTGCACTGAGTGATCGCGGCGATAGCGAGTCCTCCCTCGACTGCGGCCACCTGGCCAGCAAGGCTGGAGCTGTTGTATACCACCTTGAATTCACGTCCCTGCTGGGTCAGTGAGTTCACTGCATAGCGTCGAGCCAGGCTCTCCCTTTCGTAGACTGCAATGGGCACCGGGTCTCGCCTCCATAGTTCGAACTGGGGTGAACCCACCCAAACCATGGGTTCCTTGAAGAGGAATGTGCCGCTTTGAGGCGAGTCCCTGGACACCAGCGCAAGATCAAGATCGCCGCTTCGCACACGTGGTATCAGCGTGGTCGACTGTTCACAGGTCAACTCTATTTCCACGCTTGCGTAGCGCGGCGAAAAACGCTTCAGAACGGGCGTGAGATACTTTGCCGCGTAGTCCTCCGCGACGCCAAGGCGGATTCGTCCGGTTAACTCTTCACCGTGAAATGCCGCTTGGGTTTCTGCGTGGAGCGCAAGTATGCGGCGGGCGTAGCCCAGCAGCGTCTGGCCGTCAGCGGTCAGGTGTAGGTGCCTCGGGCCACGACTCAATAGCGGCCGTCCAAGGGCTGCCTCCAGCTTCTTCATCTGCATGCTGACAGCTGATTGCGATCTGTTGACCTCGTGGGCTGCACCCGATAGAGAACCTGCATCCACCACTGCCACGAAACACTTGAGCCAATCGGTCTGCAAATCGCTGGCAGGCATCGCTGTCACCTCTATTCGTTAATCGAATGGCTACGACGTGAATTATGCGCTTTTCATGGCGGCTGTTCACTCGCAGGATGCTGATCAGGATCGACACACTGGGATCGGATCATGCCATTTGAGACTTGGTTGCTCTATCTGTTTACCTGCTGCGGCATAGCGATAGTGCCAGGACCCAATGCGCTATTAGTGCTTACCCATGGAGCCATTCATGGGAGCCGAAAAACGTTGTTCACTATCACGGGTGGCGTTCTCGGCTTTGCCGTCGTGCTTTCACTTTGCGCATTGGGATTGGGGGCGCTGATCCAGTCGTCGGCCACCTGGTTCACAGCGTTGAAGATAATCGGCGGGCTTTATCTGATCTGGTTGGGCTTCGGGCTGTGGCGCTCCCCACCCGTCAGTCTTGATGCGACGGGTACCAAGAACTTCCGAGGCTGGTCGCTGTTCCGCCAGGGGTTGGTATCGGCCATTTCAAATCCCAAGGCGCTGCTGCTATTCACCGCATTTATCCCGCCATTCCTGGACCCCCACAGAAGCATCATCGCGCAGACGGTCGTCATCGCATTGACTTACGCCGTGGTGGAGTTCGTCGTTGAGTATCTAGTGGCCAGCGCTGCGCACCAGGTCAGGCCATGGTTAGCCCGAACCGGGCGGCGATTCAATAAGGTCTGTGGTGGTTTTTTTGTTCTTTTCGGGTTGGTTCTGCCCGTCCATGCTTGAAGCCATGCTTCGTTTTGGAGCCGACGGCGGCAGCGCCCCGCGTTGTGCAAAATACTGTGCGGGCGTGCTCCCCAGGGCCTTTTTGAACATGGTGATAAAGGCGTTGACCGAGTTATAGCCCAGCTCGGTTGCAACGTTCTGCACCTTCGCACCACTGGCCAACTCTCGCAGTGCAACGACAAGGTGCAACTGTTGCCGCCAGCGTCCAAACGTAAGGCCCGTCTCACGAATCATCAATCGAGACAGTGACCTGTCGCTCATCGCCACGCGTTTGGCCCATTCGGCTGACGTACTGCGGTCGGAAGGGTCGAGCGTCAGTGCATGGGCTATCGCACGAATTTTGGGATGACTGGAGATGGGGAGGTTGAAGCGCTCACGCGGCATTTCGACCAGTTCGTCGAGGATCACTCTGGCAAGCCTGGCGGCATGGCCAACCGGAGGATAATCGGCAGGCTCCTGTGCCAGCCGATCAACCATTTCCCGGATCATCGGGGAGATGGACAGCGTGCAGCAATCCTCGGGCAGCTTCGCCGCTCCGGGGTTCACGAACAGATAATTGAGCCGGGCATTCGCTGTCGCCCGTGCGCTATGGGGCACGCCGCCCGGAATCCAGACACCGCAGTTGGGCGGTACGATCCAGATCTCGTTGTCCGCAGTACAAGTGACCGCCCCGTGCAGCGCGAGGATCAGTTGACCCTTGCGATGCACATGCGTCGGAACTTCCGCTTGGTGATCTGCAAAGTCGAGCTGCCGGGCCACCACCGGCCGATCCGTGAGGTCGGGGTCGAAGACAGAGACGGCTGATCGTGTGAGTGGCATCGGTTGGCAGCTTTTAGGGATATTTTGGAAGAATACTGAATTTATTTGCATTTGCAACGCAGCAATAATGGTTCGCATGAACATCCTATCTGCTGTGAACAAACCACCTGGGCGCGCCGACGTCGGCATAGCGCACGCGGTGGTGTCCCTCCTGCAAACCCCCACCATGAGGGCGGATGTGGACGCGTTGCTGTTTTCGGCGAAGAGCTTTGCCGCGGCGATGTTGGCCTACTATGTTTCGCTGCGTATAGGACTTGCCAATCCCTACTGGGCAATAGTGACCGTCTACATTGTCTCGCAGACCTCTGCGGGTGCGTCGCTCAGTCGCGGTGTCTATCGCTTCGTGGGAACCCTCGTCGGGGCGGCAGCGACGGTGGCAATCATTCCGAATTTCGTGAACGACCCTATCGTATGCAGCGTGGTGCTCGCCTGCTGGATCGGCCTGTGTCTTTATTTCTCGCTGCTTGATCGCACGCCAAGAGCCTATGCTTTCGTTCTTGCGGGTTATACCGCGAGCCTGATCGGATTTCCCAGCGTCCTTGATCCAGGCGCGGTGTTTGATACAGCCTCCGTGCGGGTCCAGGAAATTTCCATCGGGATACTGTGTGCGGTTCTAGTGCATCGCTACATCCTGCCCAAGCGTATGACGGGTCAGTTCATTGGCAAGCTGTTGGCAGCGCTGCGGGACGCCCGTCAGTTGGCAGCTGACGCCTTGAAGGGAACGCCGAGCGAGAATCGTCGCGACCGCACCCAGCTCGCAGTGGACCTTCTTGCCCTTCAGGGGCTTGCAACGCACCTACCCTATGATCCGGCACCTGCGCTGCGGCACGAGTCGGTACAGCTGATCCATGACCGGCTCGCGCGATTGCTAGCGCTCGCTGCGGAGATCGAGGACCGGATCCATTCCCTGGGTATGGACGGCTACAACGCGCCCGATGAACTGGTCGCTTTGCTCGATGACATTGCGACGTGGATCCCGGCTGTCGAGGCGGTCGACCGGGAGGGCGTTGCGAAATGTTTAATCGCCCGCGCGCAGGGGATCAACAACCGTTTCGGCGTAGGCTCCGCAACGCCTGGCATCAGGCTCGCCGCTAATCTCGCCGGTTATCTTGGCGAAATGATTGGCCTGCTCCAGGACTGCGACAACCTGGGGCGCCACATCGTGACTGCCGACCCATCACACCAGACGACAGAGCTTCATTGGCCCAAGCCTGCGAAGGGCTACATCTATCACCGCGATCGCTGGATGGCGGGCCGGGCCGCGTTGGGTGCCATCGTCGGCATCCTGATCAGCTGCGCTTTCTGGATCTGGTCGGCCTGGCCTGAGGGCGCGACGGCCGTATCGATTTTCGGCGTATGTTGCACGCTGTTCGGGAATGTCGATGCGCCAGCCCCTAACGTCATCAAATATATGCTCGGCTCGATCTATGGGGTGGTCATCAGCTTTGCCTACAGCTTCGTCATTCTTCCTCAGGTCACGGACTTCGCTCTCCTTGTTGCAGTGCTAGCACCGGCGTTCCTGTTCGCGGGTTCCCTGCAAGCGCGTCCGCCGACAACGTTCATGGCACTCGGTATCACCCTGACCGTTCCGATTCTATCGGGGCTGCGCGCCACCTACGCCGGCGACTTCGCTGCATCCCTCAATACCGTTGTTGCGCTCTTCGCGGCGGTCGGATTCGGGGCGGTCAGCATGACCTTGTTCCAGACCGTCCCGGTCGACGCGGCGATCAGCCGGTTGCTTCGATTGAGTCGCAGGGGCGTCAGCCGTCGAGCGCTGGGTAATGTAGCCGATGACCGGCATTGGACGAACCTTATGATCGATCGCACGGCGCTGCTGCTACCAAGGTTACGGGTGTCCAACAAAGGCTATTCAGATGTTCTCGACGATACCTTGCACCATCTGCGCGTCGGGCACGCTGTTGGGTCGCTTCGCAAGATCATCCCGCAGGTTGACGGCAACATTGCCGAAAAGCTGGGTGAGCTGCTTTGCGCGATCGCCGCACGCTTCAGCGCCAGAGACCTTAAGGATCATGTTGATCCGATCGGTTTTGACCAGCGTATCGAGACCTTGCAGGTGATGATCGCTGACAGCTCGATCAACGACCGCTCCCGGATCGCCGAGCTGCTCATGGACCTTGGATTTGCACTAGGCCCCAGTCATACGGCGAGGGCGCCTCATGATCGTTGATCTCGACGTCGGTGGGGTCCTTATCCCCGGTTTACTGGCGCTGGTATTCGTCGCCATTTTTGCCACCATCGCGATAATCCGCGTCCTCCGCGTCGTGGGCATCTACCGCCTGTTCGCTCACTGGCCGCTCGTCGAACTCGCCATTTTCGCGCTCATCTACGGTTTGCTCGTGCAGCACCTGCCCTCAATCGGACACTTATCTTGAAGCCTGTTCTATCCTTGCTCAGCCGCTATGCCCTGACTCTTTGCCTCGTTGCTGGCGCCACGCTCATTGCGCTAGGGGCTTGGAACCATCACGAGCGAACGCCCTGGACTCGCGACGGGCGAGTGAGCGCGGATGTCGTGCAAATCGCACCGGAAGTCTCCGGTACTGTCAGTGCCGTCCCGATCGTTGATAACCAGTATGTCCATCGGGGTGACATTCTTTATGTGATCGACCCGCAGCGGTACCGGCTCGCATTGGCGGCGGCCGAAGCCGACGTCGAAGCCAAGCGTCAGGATAGACTCGTTCGCCAGGCGGCGGCGCGGCGGCGCGGCCAACTCCGCGATATCGTGTCCCAAGAAGATGTTCAGCAAACAGGAGGCGCGGCTGCAGTGGCGGGCGCCACCTATCAAGCAGCGCTGGCGGCTCTGGACCTCGCCAAACTCAATCTCGCCCGTTCTATTATCCGCTCGCCGGTCGATGGCTATGTCACTAATCTGAGGTTGCGGCCTGGCGACTATGCGACGGCCGGTTCGGCAACGGTTGCTGTCCTCGACGCGGCGAGCTTCTGGGTCACTGGTTATTTTGAAGAGACGAAGATCCGGCAGATCCACGTCGGCAAACCGGCGCGGATCATGCTGATGGGCTTTGATCAACCTGTGTCGGGGCATGTCGAAAGCATCGGTCGCGGCATCGAGAACAGTAACGATTCGCCAGGTCATCTCGGCCTGCCGAATGTGGCGGCGACATTTACCTGGGTGCGTCTTGCGCAGCGGATCCCGGTTCGTATCCATATCGATAGGGTGCCAGCAGGCGTTGAATTGGCCGCAGGCATGACCGCGAGTGTTGAGATCATCCCCTCCAATACAGTTCGATAAGCATTCCGTACGGACCAAGCTAAGCGTTGGGGGCCGGTGGCACTTCAGAAACTTCGGCCCGCGCCGACTCAGATGGTGTCGGCTACAGTTCCTTGTAACCGCAGGAATGTATCACGACCGCCACGGAATATTGATCATGACGAAACACCCTCCGTTCCAATCGCTTGGCTGCGCCGAATGCCGCAACCACGAGGCGTTGGGGTTTGATTTCACCATGGCCTTCCAGCCTATTTTCAACGTCCGGACACGCGCTGCGTTTGCTTATGAGGCGTTGGTCAGAGGTATCAATGGTGAATCGGCTGGTTACATCCTGGGGCTCGTGAACGACAGCAACCGCTACCGATTCGACCAGGCCTGCCGGGTGAAAGCCATCGAGGAGGCCGCAAGGCTGGGCCTGCTGGAGATTCCCGATTGCTTGCTGAGCATTAATTTCCTGCCCAACGCCGTATATCGGCCAGAGACATGTATCCGGGCCACCCTGGAAGCGGCGCGCCTGACTCATTTCCCGCCGGAAAGGCTCATGTTCGAAGTGACCGAAGGCGAGAAGGTGGTAGACCCTGAACACCTCAAATCGATTTTTGTGGAGTACGAGCGCCAAGGTTTCATTACCGCCGTCGACGATTTTGGCGCGGGCTATTCGGGCCTTAATCTGCTGGCCATGTTCCAGCCGCAGGTGCTGAAGATTGACATGGCACTGACCCGAGGCATCGATCAAGACTCGGTCAAACAAGCGATTGTCGAAGGCATCATCCTGGTCGCCAGGCGCTTGGATATCCTGGTCATCGCCGAAGGTGTCGAGACTCGTGAAGAAAGCTCGACGCTTCTGGGCATGGGAATCGAGCTGATGCAGGGATATTTGTATGCAAGGCCCGAGGTCGGTCATCTCCCGGCTGGATGCTTTGACTTGGGTTGATGTGCCTCGATTTTCCTGCCAACACCCCAGCAGATCGTCATTGGCTACGCAGCCTGGCTGACACTGCGAAAGTCCCTCACCGTGTTCACTACATCGAAGTTGAAGATGACACCTGCCGTCGCAGGCTGCACCACAGGAATGCGCGTGCCGAGCATGACTTCGCAGCCACTGATGCTGAATTCGATCTGATCACGAGCTACTTTCGTGCACCAGACCAGGCGGAAGGGCTGGATGTGGTCATACACCGGACTTGAGCCGTTGAAAATGTCGGGGCATTAAAGGTGGGTGTGCGGCTCGCGAAATACGGGGCATCGAATCCATAGGCTCGATACGGCAGGAGTCCTTCACGATCCCATCCAGTTATCCAAGAAATCCGTGAGTATGTCTGTGGATAACTGCGCTGAGGCCAGGTAGGCAGAGCGTTTTAACGGGTGCTCAAAAAATGTACAGGCAGATTGGTATCATCCCGCCGTAGGCCATTGAATTTAAACAGGGCGCTGAAAACCGGGATCACCTTGCATGCATGTTCATCGACTCCATTCGAGAAGTGGCGAGCTTGGCAGCTGGAATGTCTGACAACAAAAAGCCCGCGCATGACGGGCTCTCTGTATGGGGTCAAATCCTTTTGTCTGTTCAATCTGTGCTTCGTATTGTAGGTATTTCGTGAAAAGTATGTTGCGGGGGCGAAATAATCGGCATTTAGCTCTTCACTCATACTTCGGTGGCAGACGTGCAGGTGACCGCCGAGTCGGCTGGCAGCGAAGACGCTCAGGCTGAGAAATAGGAGGGCGCCTGACTCTCTCTGTTCATGGCCAGTTATCGAGATCGCCTGACGCAGGGCCTCAATTTTAGCGGTGTCTTCGGCGATGCGCTGTTCTAGTAGACGTAAACCTTCTCGCATCACTTCGCTGGCGTTCTGATAACGGCCGGACTGCACCAGGTCCTGAATGACCTGTTCCTGGTGAGAGGTGAGCACAACGTTTCGCGTCGCCATAATTAGCTCCAACACTTGGCGGACGGGTTCTTTCGATCGTTGGCATATTGTGCCATTTACCCGCGAGTGCATAGTTTGGGATCTGTACTGACGGACTATGTGGTACAGGTTCATCCGCCACGCCGAACCTGCTTTCAGCTCAGTCTGGTCAGATACGCCGGCACTTGTTGCTCAGGGAGCACTGACAGAACCTTCAACCGCTGCAACATGCGTTGGCGGGCGCGGTGGAGGTGTTCCTTGAGGTTCAGCGCAGCGGCGTCGAATGCGTCATGCAATAGCAGCTCTAGAATCAGGCGGTGCTCGGCCAGCATGGCTTCGTCGGGACCGAGGCCCAACTGACTGTAAAAAATCCGACTGATGATCCTCGGGCTCTGGGCCTGTCGGATCAGTGTTGCGATCTTGCGATTGTTTATTCCGGCGAGGCAGTGGTAATGCAGGTCTTCTTCAAGTTGCTCGATGCATGCCAGGCTGCAATGTGGGTTGCTCTGTGCCTCTTTAACCCGAGCCAGCATCGCTTCAAGGGACTCCCGGCTAAGTCCTGGTGCGCTCTGGCGTAACGCCTCAGGTTCAAGGCAGGCGCGCAACTCGTAGTCTTCGGTGACCTCCCTGGCGGTGAGCGGGCCGGCCAGCCACTGGGAGTAGGGTTCCTTTTCCACCAGGCCGCGGTCACGCAGACGCATCAATGCCTCGCGTACCACCGCCCGACTGACGCCGTAATGCTCGGCGGCCTTTTGCTCGTCGAGCCGATAGTGCCCGAAAGCAATACAGGTCGATAAAGCCGAGCCAATCTCGTCGAACATCCGCTCGCCCAGCGGCCGGGTATCGACCAGTTCTTCGCTGCTATCAAGGCCGAGTTGCTTGTGGGTAACGGCCAGCCGCAGTGGCTCCACTTCAACCCCCTTCGGGTTGACCAGATAACCGCGGCCGTCGAATCGACTGATCAAGCCTTCCTTGTGCAGCAGGTCCAATGCTTTGCGCACCGGTACGCGGCTGGTTCCGAACAGTTCGGCCAGAGGTGCTTCGAGCAGGACGAGTCCTTGAGCCACCTCTCCATTCACGATGGCGTCACGCAGGACCTGGCGGATCATGGCGTAGCGCGATGCAGTGCGGTAATCCTCGGCGGTCATCGATCTCATACGCTTCTCGAAAGGCGGGGGCAGATTCTCGCACAAGTCTGTTGTCACCGTGGACCACGTCATTTGTGCGCGTTCGTTGGGCCGTTGTTACTGATCTGCACCAAAACGGATATTTTCTAATTAATACATTATTGGCGCTACTGGCTGATCATGCATGAAAGGCTTCGCAAAATTGAAATATCCACCCGCATTGTAAGGTGTCTAGCCCGTGTGCTAGCCGCAGGCTGCTTGCTCAGGTGAGCGCCCTGACATTCCTTCATCGCTCATTCTGGCACGCTATCTGCTCTGTAAAACGTACATTTTAATAATGAATACGTTTTTGGTGGATCAGATGTCCTACACCATTCCTCAATTACCGTTTGAAGCCGATGCATTGGCGATGGCGGACGCATTCGCCTCGGGCAGCAGCGACCCGGTCAAGGCGTTGGAAGAAACGCTGGCCAGGGTGGCGGCAGTCGATGACGTGTTCATCTCTCTCTGTTCGGCGCGTGCCTTTCGCGAAGCCCACTCATCGGCCGCACGCTGGAAGGCCGGACAGCCGGCAAGCGCACTGGACGGCGTCCCCGTTGCTTGGAAAGACATGTTCGACGTCGCAGGCAGTCCAACGACCGCAGGCGCAGCCGTGCGCCGCGACATTACGCCAGCGCTGCTTGACGCTAATGTCGTAGGTCTACTGGCAAAAGCCGGAATGGTCAGTGTCGGGAAAACAAACCTTAGCGAGTTCGCTTACTCAGGCCTTGGACTCAATCCTCATTTTGGAACGCCGCACAATCCAGTCGGGCTGGACCAGCCACGCATTCCGGGCGGCTCGTCCTCAGGCTCAGCGGTCGCGGTCGTGGCGGGAATCGTACCGATTGCCATGGGCACGGATACCGCTGGGTCAATCCGAATTCCAGCGGCCTTCAATGGGCTGGTGGGGTTTCGCAGCAGTTGCAGGCGCTACAGCCGCGAAGGCGTCTTCCCGCTCGCGCATACCCTCGACAGTGTCGGGCCTCTGACACGTAGCGTGCGTGATGCCTTGGCTATCGATGACATCCTGTGCGGGCGCACCAAGTCGACATCACTCATCCCTCACAGTTTGGCAGGGCGGCGTTTTTGGGTCGACCAGGCGGTCCTTGATGATGCACGTGTAGAACCTGCGGTACGTGACAACCTGCTGAACTGCTTGAGCGTATTGAAAGATTACGGTGCGCTGATTGACCTGCGGCCTTCGCCAGCCTTTCAAGCGACGCTTCAGCTTATCGAGCAGCAAGGCTGGCTCGGCGCCCCTGAGGCTTTCGCCCTGCATCAGCCTCTGCTCGACAGCGATGCCGCCACCCGACTCGACCCCCGCGTGCGACGCCGTCTGGAAGCCGCACGTGCATTTCCCGCCAGCCAGTTGATCAACCTCCACAGCGCGCGCAACCGGCTGCAGCAACAAATGACCGATGAGCTGGATGGGGCGTTTTTGATTACGCCAAGCGTAGCCCATGTAGCGCCACCTCTGTCGCCACTGGAAGCCGATGACGAGCTTTTCGTGCACACCAATCTCGCTACGTTGCGCCTGACCATGCCCGGCAGTTTGCTGGATCTGCCGGGTGTGTCACTGCCGAGCGGCCGCGATGCGCTCGGTTTGCCCACCGGCATGTTGATTAGCGCGCCTGCGGGCGAAGACTTTCGATTGTTGCGCGCGGCGCTGGCAGTGGAAGCCGCGTTGCGCCAGCCCTGAAACATCCCACGACTGATTTGATAAAACCGCAGGAGAACAACGATGGCTAAAGAAATTCTGTGCGCCTTCGGCGTCGACGTAGACGCCGTGGCAGGCTGGCTGGGCTCATATGGTGGTGAGGATTCGCCCGACGATATTTCCCGCGGTCTGTTCGCCGGCGAAATTGGCGCCCCGCGCTTGCTCAAGTTGTTCGAGCGTTACGGCCTGCGCACCACCTGGTTTATCCCCGGGCACTCGATGGAAACCTTCCCCGAACAGATGAAGGCCGTGGCCGACGCCGGCCACGAAATCGGCGTGCACGGCTACAGCCATGAAAACCCGATTGCCATGACCGCCGAGCAAGAAGAAATCGTGCTCGATAAATCCATCGAGCTGATCACCCAGGTCACCGGAAAACGCCCCACTGGCTACGTCGCGCCGTGGTGGGAGTTCAGCAAAGTCACCAACGAGCTGCTGCTGAAAAAAGGCATCAAATACGACCATAGCCTGATGCACAACGACTTCCATCCCTACTACGTGCGCAAGGGCGACAGCTGGACCAAGATCGACTACAGCCAGCACCCCGACACCTGGATGAAACCCCTGGTGCGCGGCGAAGAAACCGATCTGGTGGAGATTCCGGCCAACTGGTACCTCGACGATTTGCCGCCGATGATGTTCATCAAAAAGGCCCCCAACAGTCACGGTTTCGTCAACCCGCGCCACCTCGAGGAAATGTGGCGCGACCAATTCGACTGGGTCTACCGCGAACACGACTACGCGGTGTTCACCATGACCATCCACCCCGATGTATCCGGTCGCCCGCAAGTGCTGCTGATGCTTGAGCGTCTGATCGAACATATCCAGAGCCATGCCGGCGTGCGCTTCGTCACTTTCGACGAAATCGCCGACGACTTTATCCGCCGCCAACCGCGTACCTGACACTCACCCATTCTCCGAGGCGCGATTCATGTCTATCTACAACAAGCTTGACCTGACTGGTTGGAAACCCCGGCAGTTGACGTCCCAGGAAGTACGCTTCGCCACCTGGATCGCCTTCTTCGCCTGGGTTTTTGCGGTGTATGACTTCATCCTGTTCGGCACCTTGCTGCCCGAGATCGGCCGGCACTTTGGTTGGGGCGAAGTGGAGCAAGCTGAAATCGCGACCTGGGTGGCAGTCGGTACCGCGATTGTCGCGTTGGCCATCGGGCCGATCGTCGACAAACTGGGGCGACGCAAAGGGATTATCTTCACGGTGGCCGGTTCCGCACTGTGCTCGGCGCTGACCGCGATTGGCGGGGCGTGGGGCAAGTCGCCGCTGATTCTGATCCGTTCGTTGGGCGGCCTGGGCTATGCCGAAGAAACCGTCAATGCCACCTATTTGACCGAGTTGTATGGCGCCTCGGAAGACCCGCGGCTGACCAAGCGTCGCGGCTTTATCTACAGCCTGGTGCAGGGTGGCTGGCCGGTCGGTGCCTTGATCGCGGCGGGCTTGACCGCGTTGTTGCTGCCGATTATCGGTTGGCAGGGCTGCTTCATCTTCGCCGCGATTCCGGCAGTGGTGATTGCGATCATGGCGCGCAAGCTCAAGGAGAGCCCGCAGTTTCAGATCCACCAGCGCATCACTGAGCTGCGTAAAAACGGCGCGGTGACCGAAGCGCAGAACGTCGCCGTGACCTACGGCGTCGACTACGACGAACACAGCAAGGCAGGCCTCAAAGCCGCGTTCCGTGGCCCGGCCCGTCGCGCCACCTTGGTGATCGGCGCCGCGCTGTTGCTCAACTGGGCGGCGATCCAGGTGTTCAGCGTGTTGGGCACCTCGGTGATCGTCAGCGTGCACCACATCTCGTTCGAGAACTCGTTGATCATCCTCGTGCTGTCGAACCTGGTGGGTTACTGCGGCTACCTCAGCCACGGCTGGATGGGCGACAAGATTGGCCGCCGCAATGTGATCGGCCTGGGCTGGATGCTCGGTGGCCTGTCGTTTGCCGGGATGCTGTTCGGCCCGAGCAACATGCCGATGGTGGTCGGGCTGTACAGCCTGGGCCTGTTCTTTCTGATCGGGCCGTACTCGGCGGCGCTGTTCTTTATCAGTGAAAGTTTCCCTACCAGCATCCGTGCCACTGGTGGCGCGATCATTCATGCCATGGGTCCGATTGGCGCGGTGGTCGCAGGGTTTGGCGCCACCCAGGTGTTGTCTGCCGGCAGTGATTGGCAGACCGCCGCACTGTGGTTCGGCGCGGTGCCGTGCTTCTTGTCCGGTGCCCTGATGTTTGCCGCACGCCATGTGCGTCCGGAAACCATTCAGTAAGGAGTTTTTGATGAGCCGTAAAGTTGCCTTGATTACCGGTGCCGCCAGCGGCATCGGTCAAGCCCTCGCCGTGGCCTATGCGCGCACTGGTGTGGCGGTCGTCGGCGGGTATTACCCGGCCGATCCCCATGACCCGCAGACCACGGTGGCGTTGGTG
This sequence comes from Pseudomonas sp. A-RE-22, assembly GCF_019956035.1. Lineage (NCBI taxonomy): Bacteria > Pseudomonadati > Pseudomonadota > Gammaproteobacteria > Pseudomonadales > Pseudomonadaceae > Pseudomonas > Pseudomonas sp. A-RE-22. Next base: position 64,209 of record NZ_JAHBCZ010000004.1, on the reverse strand, counting down.
GAAGAAGCCGGTGGTGAGTGCCTGATGCTGCCGCTGGACGTGGGCGATACCGCTTCTGTGGACGCCTTGGCCGCACAGGCCGTGGAGCATTTCGGCCGGCTGGATTACGCCGTCGCCAACGCCGGTTTGCTGCGCCGTGCGCCGTTGCTGGAAATGACCGATGCGCTGTGGGACGAGATGCTCAACGTCGACCTGACGGGGGTGATGCGCACCTTTCGCGCGGCGACTCGGCATATGGGCGAAGGCGGCGCGCTGGTGGCGATTTCGTCGATTGCCGGTGGCGTGTATGGCTGGCAAGAGCACAGCCATTACGCAGCGGCCAAGGCAGGTGTGCCAGGGTTGTGTCGTTCGCTGGCGGTGGAGCTGGCGGCCAAGGGCATTCGTTGCAATGCGGTCATCCCGGGGTTGATCGAGACGCCGCAGTCACTGGATGCGAAGAACTCCCTCGGACCGGAAGGCTTGGCGAAAGCGGCGAGGGCGATTCCGTTGGGGCGGGTAGGGCGCGCGGATGAAGTGGCTTCATTGGTGCAGTTCTTGACCAGTGATGCATCGAGTTACCTGACCGGGCAGAGCATCGTGATTGATGGCGGCCTGACCGTACGCTGGCCTGACTGACTGTACTGGATCAAAAGTGTGGGAGCGGACTTGCTCGCTCCCACATTGGAACTGTGTTTTTTTCGGGAGATTGTTTACATGCCCCAACTGACTAATCGCCGCGCCGTGATCACCGGCGCCGGTAGCGGTATCGGTGCCGCCATCGCCCGTGCCTATGCGGCAGAAGGCGCGCGCCTGTTGCTGGCCGACCGCAACACCGTCAGCCTCGCCGAAACCGCTATCACCTGCCGCAACCTCGGCGCCGAAGTGGTGGAGTGCCTCGCCGATGTGGGCACCGTCGAAGGTGCCCAGGCCAGTGTCGACCGCTGCGTCGAACATTTCGGCGGCATCGACATTCTGGTCAATAACGCTGGCATGCTCACCCAGGCACGCTGCGTCGACCTTTCCATCGAGATGTGGAACGACATGCTGCGCGTCGACCTCACCAGCGTATTCGTGGCCAGCCAGCGTGCCTTGCCGCATATGCTCGCTCAGCGTTGGGGGCGGATCATCAACGTGGCCTCGCAACTGGGCATCAAGGGCGGCGCCGAACTCACCCATTATGCCGCGGCCAAGGCCGGGGTGATCGGCTTCACCAAGTCCCTGGCGCTGGAAGTCGCCAAGGACAACGTGCTGGTCAATGCCATCGCTCCCGGGCCAATTGAAACGCCATTGGTCGTCGGGATCAGCGACGACTGGAAGCGCGCCAAGGCCGCCGAGTTGCCCCTCGGCCGTTTCGGCCTGGCGGATGAAGTGGCGCCCACCGCCGTGCTGCTGGCCAGCGAGCCGGGTGGCAACCTGTTTGTTGGCCAGACCCTAGGCCCGAATTCCGGCGATGTCATGCCATGAGTGAGGTGTAGCCATGTGCGGACTCTGCGGTTTGCTCGGCGAAGACCTGCACTGGAGCGACCCCCTGGGCGATGAGCTGCCCAGGCGCCGCGAACGCCTGCGCCGTATCGCGGCAATCAATCAGGTACTGTCGGTGTTCCGGCTCAAGGTCGAAGACTTTCAGGGTGTCTCTTATCTGCTGCTCGGCGCGACCGGCAAGCAAGAACTGGCGAGTGGCCTGGATCAACTCTGGCGAGCGGCCGAAACCATGCTCGGTCGCCCGTTGGACCCCCTGGACCCGCGCCTGTTGGATCACTTGGAGTCAGCCGTATGAGCATCGCTCTCAACGTCATCACCGGTTTCCTCGGCAGCGGCAAGACCACCTTGCTCAAGCGCCTGCTGCAAGGCGAGAGCCTCGGCGATACCGCTTTGCTGATCAATGAATTCGGTGACGTCGGCATCGACCATCTGCTGGTGGAAGAAGTCGCCCCGGATACTGTGCTGCTGCCCAGTGGCTGCATCTGTTGCTCGATTCGTGGCGAACTCAAAGACGCCTTGCTCGGCCTGTTGCAACGCCGTGAGCGTGGCGAAATCCCGGCGTTCAAACGGGTGATCCTGGAGACCACCGGCCTGGCCGACCCGGCGCCAATCCTCGCCACGTTGAACAACGATGTGCAATTGCGCGGACGCTTCCACATCGGCTTGGTGGTCACCTTGGTCGACGCCAGCCATGCCGCGCTGCAAGAGCGCCTGCATCCGGAGTGGCTGGCCCAGGTCGCCGCCGCGGACCGCTTGCTGTTGAGCAAGACCGATTTGGTGGAGGACTGCGCCCCACTGCGAGCGCACCTGCAAGCGCTCAATGCCGGTACGCCGATCCTCAATACCTGCGACGTGCGCTGCGGCGATCAACTGTTGCTCGGTGAAGGTCTGCGCAGCGCCGAGCCGACAGTGGAAGTCGGTCGCTGGCAATTGCATCGCAGTACCAGTGCCACCCACGGCGCTGCGCAAGTGTGCAGCCTGACCTTCGACCAGCCGCTGGATTGGGTCGGCTTCGGGGTTTGGTTGTCGATGCTGTTAAGATGCCACGGCGAACGAATCCTTCGTGTCAAAGGACTGCTCAACGTGAACACCAGCAACGCCCCCATCGTCATTCATGGTGTGCAGCATTGTTTGCATGCCCCGGTGCATTTGCCCGCCTGGCCGGGCACTGACCGACAATCGCGGCTGGTGTTTATCCTGCGTGGCCTAGATCCCGCGCTGCTGCGGCGCTCCTTTGACGTGTTCTCCCAGCGGTTCGCCGCATGATCACACTCCGCGTCCTTGGCACCTCAGTGACCTTGCTCGAATGCCTGCGTGTTCGTGCGGAACAGGAGTTGGGCATTCGTCTGGTTTACCAGGTGCACGACGTCGAACAGGCCCAGCGCATCGCGGTGATGCAGCCCGACAGCTACGACCTGTACGACCAGTGGTTCCACAACGTCGACTTCGTGTGGCCAGCCCGGGCGATCCAGCCCATCGATACGCGGCGCATTGCGTTGTGGCATGAGATCAACGACCTGCCCAAGCGCGGCCGCCTGTCCGCCAACGATCGGTTGGGCAGCGGCAGCGTGCCTAGCGAGCGCTTATTCGTGCAGCACGATGGCAGCCTCGGCAGCACCGTCACTGAGCGAATCAGCATGCTGCCCTTGACCCACAACGCCGACAGTTTCGCCTACCGGCCCGAGCGCTTGCCCGAGGGTTTTCGCCACGACAATGAAAGTTGGGGGTGGTTGCTCGACCCCGCGTGGCGTGCGCGCACTGCGCTGCAAAGCGATGCGGCCATCGGTGCCCTGGATGCTGCGCTGGCGGCGCAGGGCGCGGGGCTGGCGCGCTTCAAGGACATCGGCAATATGAGCATCGAAGAGATCGATGTGCTGGCCGATATTCTGGTGCGCAAACAGAGGGAAGGTCACTTTGCGGCGTTCTGGTCCGATGACGAGGAGGCCGCGCAATTGATGCTCAGCCCGAGCATCGATATCCAGAGCCTGTGGTCGCCGACGTTGATGCGCCTGCATCGCGCCGGGGTGAAATACCGTCTGGCGGTACCTCGCGAGGGCTACCGCGCCTGGTTCGGCGGTTTGTCATTGTCGCGCCACGCCCAGGGCCCGGTGCTGGATGCGGCCTACGCATACCTCAATTGGTGGTTGTCCGGCTGGCCCGGCGCGGTGATGGCGCGTCAGGGTTACTACATCGGCAACCCGGCGCGCAGCCGCGACCATCTGAGCAGTGCCGAGTGGGATTACTGGTACGCCGGTAAACCTGCGCGAGAGGAGTTGCTGGGCAGTGATGGTTTGCCGCTGATTGACATCGGTGATGTGCGCGATGGCGGTTCCTATGAGCAGCGCATGGGGCACATCGCTGTGTGGAACTCGGTGATGGATGAGCACAACTATCTGGTGCGTCGCTGGGGCGATATTTTACGGGCGGGGGCGAAATGCTCCCGCAGGCCGGGGAATGGCGGACCGTGCTGACATCTATGGTGATACCCACAGGTCCTGCTGACGCCGTTCTCATGACCAGCGTCAGCAGCGAAAATAAATGTGCCCCTTTAGCGCCCCAAGCAGGTTTTCAGGCGCGAAGAAAAACTGTCGTAAGACGACTTGCTGCCCGTACCTGGCTTACGTCTCGTAAGCAATGGTGTAGCTGTTACCGGAACGCTTGATATGAGCAAAGCCGAGCGCGGCCAAGTGCATGCCAGCGACCATCAAGTTGTCTGAACTGGCAACATCCAGCAGCCTCGTTCGCGTGGCCGCCGATAGCAATGGGTCCTGGTCGAAGGCAATCGTGACATCGGGGCGCGCGATCTGAATCTGAGGAAAATGAACGATATCGCCCCACACCAGCAGGCTGCTCGCCGCAGACTCGAAGCGGTAGCCGCAATGCCCGACGGTATGCCCAGGCAACGGCATCGCGCTGATTCCAGGCAGTACGTCATTGGCGGTGAACGGGCGCAGATTTTGCCGGTACCGCTCGAACACCCTTCGTGCAAACAGAAAGTTTCCACGCGCGCGTTCACTGGCTTGACCAAGGTGGCCATCGTCCTCCCAGAACGCTAGCTCTCGCTGGTGCACAACCAATTCAGCATTGGTGAAGGCCATTTCTCCCGCTGCATTCAACAAGCCACCGATGTGGTCGGGGTGCGCGTGCGTCAGCAGAATCGTATTTATTTCGCCGGGTTGCACGCCAGCCAATGCAAGATTGGCCAGCAACTCGCCGCCCCATTGATTGAAACCGCCGGCGCCGGCGTCGATCAGAATCGTGCGGCCACGCCCACGTACCAGATAACAATTGATATGGATCGACGCTGGCTCGCTGATCCCGGCGGCTAACTGAAGTCGGGCCGCCTCCGTTGGCGCGATATTGGCGAGAAAATCCAGGCTCGCACCCAAGTAGCCATCGCTGATGGCTGTGATTGAAAACTCGCCGATTTGCTGGCTGGGGAGTCTCCGGTGATTTATGTCCACGTTACTCATGACTGTAACTGCACGGTCATTGCGCAATAGACATCCAGCCCTTGCAGATCGCTGTCCTTTGCCTGAGTGCAATCCAGTTTGGCCAGCCAACGGTGTGCAGGTCTCTTGTCCAAAGCAACTGCGTGTAGCGCTAAAGGTGTAAGGCCTAATTCAATCAGTATTTGAGGGCCTTGTTCACTGAGCAACAGGAATTCGTCCGCGCCCACGGCAACGGCTCGGTCCAGCCCGGCATAGAGGTTGCGCCTCCAATCAGTGATGTGCGACTGCCAACGGGAAAAATTGCCACCCCCTTTTTGGCGGTACTCGTCGCTCTGCAACACGGCTGGCGTGTCGACTGAATGCAGGGCCAGGTAGGCCGGGCAATTGCCGCTCAAGGCTTTGAAACGCTGTGAGGAGCTAAATCCGCTCACCGAGATCAGCGCTGGCAGTTTTTCCAGGCTGTAAAACGCGTTCCACTCGGCTTCGCTGGCGGGTTCAGCGTAGTTGCATTCGACTGTGTAAATCATAAATTTCACTTCATGGGTTGATGTTTCATCATGCTAGTGGCACGGTAATCGCTTATAAAACGACTTTATTGCACCATTCAGTGACTAAACATCAAGGTGGATGCCTAGACTTGCCTCAGGAAAACCCATGCGTCGAAAACTCCCTAGTAACGCCGCCTTGATAGCCTTTGAAACAGCAGCCCGTCATGGCAGTTTCGCCCGTGCCGCAAACGAATTGGCCTTGACCGAAGGCGCCATCAGTCGGCAGATGGGGCGCCTGGAAGCCTTTCTGGGCGTTACGCTATTCGAGCGCGTTGGCAACCGCGTGCGGCTTTTGCCTAACGGTGAGCGCTACGCTGCCCAAGTGCGCGAACTACTCGACCGGCTCGACAGGGAAAGCCAGTATTTGATGGGCCAGCCCAACGACGGCGCAAGCCTGGATATCGCCGTCAGCCCAACCTTTGCCCTGCGTTGGCTAATTCCTCGGTTGTCCGGCTTTGGCGAGCAACACCCGAATATCTGCGTGCACCTCTCGGAACGTATGGAACCGTTCGTGCTTGCCGGCAGCGGCTTCGATGCCGCTATCCATTTTGAGCACCCAGCTTGGACAGGCATGCATACGCATCGGCTGTTGAGCGAAGTGTTGATTCCTGTCTGTCATCCTGACCTCCTGGACCCGGGCAAGCAGGCAACGGCTCTGGATTCACTGCCGCGATTGCACCGCCGGCAGAACCCGGATGCCTGGCAGCGCTATGCCCAGGAAACCGGGATTTTCCTGAGCAACGCAGCGATGGGCGCGCGCTACGATTTGCATGCGATGTTGATCGAAGCCGCACTGGCTGGTCTCGGCGTGGCACTTGTACCGCGCTTGTACGTGGAAGCAGAGCTGGCGCAAGGCCGGCTGGTTGCGCCATGGCCGCAGGCGACGAATGTCGCCAAGACTTTTTGCCTCGTGTTACCCGAGCCCCTTGAGCTGAGCTGTGTGCCCATCCAGGCATTTGCGCATTGGCTTTTGAAGGAAGCGCAGGTGAAGTAGGGGCGTGCAGTGGTGTCAGTACCGGGTCGATTCCGTAGGCCACGCTAGTATTGATCACCCCCGGGTGACAGTGTCGGTGCGCGACCAGGGGCGCTCAGTTGGCTGAAATCCTCCATGGCCGCGCGAAGCGGGCACGTTGAGACTATGCTCATTGCCACTGCAGGCAATGTGCTGGTTTCACGTGTCGCCCACCAAGGAAAGGAGTCTGTATGTGTCTGATTCTTCATGCCCGGTTCTATTATCTGAATGGTCGAATGCGCAGTCTGGTAACACGTGTCCATCGGCGTATTTCGAACGCCCACAAAATCTTCTGGCGCTTCGCCGGCTGCGTGACCGGGCTGGTGCTGGTTGCTGTCGATCCGGCCCAAGCTGCCGACGGCGGCATCGTCGGCGGCTCTACCGCAAGCTATAGCATTGCCTTCAGCAACTCCTACGCGGGCAGCGATTTTCGCAAGGTGATGGTGCGCAACTGGCAGGAGATTGCGGCCCAGGCGCAAAAGGATGGCTTGATCCGCGAGGCTCCGGTGGTCAGCGCCAATAACTCGGCATCGGAACAAGCGGCCCATATCCAGGACATGATCGTCAAGGGCGCCAACGCCATCGTCATCCTGGCCGCGTCCGACACGGCCCTCAACGGGGTGATCCGCGATGCCTGCAACGCCGGCATCGTGGTGGTCGTCATGGCCAGCCTGGTCACCGAACCCTGCGTCTATACCGTCGACTACAACTGGTCCGCCATGGGCCGCGTGGAAATGGACTATATCGCCGGGCGCCTCAAGGGGAACGGAACGCTGCTGGAGATTCGCGGCATTGCCGGCGATGCCACCGATAAAAACATCAGCGACGGCATTCGCAAGGCCGCTGGCGACTATCCGGGCCTGAAGTTCGCCAAGACGGTATACGGGAACTGGACGGCTTCTGTCGCACGCAAGGAGGTGGCGCTGGCGCTGCCGTCGCTGCCCAGTATTGATGCCGTCGCGACTCAGGGCGGTGACGGTTATGGCGCAGCCATGGCGTTCAAGGCAGCGGGACGCCCTTTGCCAATCATCGTGATGGGGAACCGTCAGGACGAACTCGCCCTGTGGAAACAGGAGCGCGATGCCAATGGCTACGAGACCGTCTCTGTCTCCGCTTCCCCAAGCGTCTCCCAGGTGGGTTTCTGGGTGGCCCAGCAGATTCTGGCGGGCAAGCAGGTGCCGAAGTTCGTCGAGGTGCCGCTGGTACGCATCGATGCGAAAGACCTGGACACCTGGCTCGCCACGATGCCGGTGGGCGGCGCTGCCAATCCTTCCTACAGCCAGGCTTCCGTTGCGGCGATGATCGACGCGGCCATCAGCAATACGGCGCCGCCGACGCCTTTGCCGGAGGCGACGAAGCCGTAGTGGCAGGCTTGGAGCGAGGAGGCGAGGCGCCATGTTGACATTCAAATCCTCCACGGACAGGCCCATTGCCATCAGGATTGGCCTGGCGGTCGCCGCGCTGGTGTTCCTGATGCTGGTGGTGTCGCTCGTGAACCTCTATGGCCTGCGAGGCATGGTTCGTGCGGTGGATTCCGCCAGCCATTCCGCGGAAATTCTGGCCTCGGTCAACGGAGCCACCGGGCGGGTGGAAAACTTCATCGCCACTCGCGACCAGGAAAGCCTGTCCCAGGCCGAAGGCATGGTGGCGACGGCTATCGCCGGCCTCTCCGCCATTCCGGTGACAGAGGCGCAATCGCTCAAGGGCAGCCTGGAAAGGCTCGCCGCGGCAATCGCCGCCTTGCGGGCGGCGACCCTGACCATGGATGGCGAAACGGAGAACATGACAGCCCACTACGGGCGGATGCGAGAGGCGACGATTCTCGTCGAACAGGGCATCGCCGATGGGCTGAAGGGGATTGATGCCCGCGCCGCTGAGCACGAGGCGCGGGTGAGCGGCATCGAAAGTGCTCACCGCATTCTGGATATCCTGCGCGACGGCGAACGGATCATCATCGTCAATGTGGCCAAGATGCTGGTGTCCGGTGATGGGGCGGCCGTCACTGCGGCGCGCAACGCCTGCGCGGCGCTCCCGCCGGTGGTCGAGCAATTGCGCGAGTTGATGGAGGCGCCGCAGGAGCGAGAGACGTTGGACCAGTTGGCGACGGCGGTCGCTGCTGTCAGCCTGGCGGTCGAGCACCTTGGCGAGACGCCCAAGCTCCGGGGAGACGAGGCTTTGCGGCATCTGGCCGCCGTCGAGGATCTGGTCGAGCGCCTCGATGTCATGCTGGGTGAAGTGGACGAGCATGTTTCCCGTGACGAAAATGACATTCAGGCAGCAACCGGCTTGTTGCACAACGCAGCCGCGTTGTCCAAGCGTTTCGCCGAGCGTGTTGCCACCCTGGAGGCGCAGACCTTGTCGTTTCGCCTGTCACCGTCGGCCGAGGTCGCCGGTTCGGTCGGCGAGATTCTGGACGAGCTCTCCCGTCTCGCGCGGGTCCTCCCTTCGTCCGTGGGGTTGCAAGCCAAGGCTACCCCGCTGACTGTCAGCGATCAGATTGCCGGCTACAGGGCGGCATTCGCCCGGTTTGATCAGGCGAGCAACGCCTTGAGCGGCGCGCGCGACCAGGTTCGCAACGAGGCACGAAGCGCCGGCCTGTTGGTGGCACGCTTCGCAGGCCAGGCGCGCTCCGATGCCTTGATCCACAATGATCGCGGCATGCTTGCGACGATCATTGCGGGTACCGTCGCCATCCTGCTGGCCGGCGCTATCGCCTGGAGCACGTCGCGATTCATCGCCCAGCCCATCGTGGCCCTGGCCTCGGTGATGCGCCGGCTTGCGGCCGGCGACCTGAACGCAAAGATCGCCAGCGCCGAACGCGGCGACGAGATTGGAATCATGACCCGCGCCGTGCGGGTGTTCCAGGAGAATGCCCTGCGCATCCAGGTGCTGGAGGCCGAGGCCGAAGCCGAACGACAGCAAGTCCAGGCCTCTTTGGAGAGAATGGTCGCCGAGCGGACCGACGCGCTGCACCACCAGACCGAGGTGCTCGAGGCGCAGGCCATCGAACTCATTCAGGCGCGCAACCAGGCCGAGACGGCTAACCAGGCAAAGAGCGATTTCGTGGCCACGGTCAGCCACGAACTGCGCACCCCCCTGACCCTCATTCTCGCTCCCCTGGAACAGCTCTCGGCGGCGACGACCCCACCGGCGGACTGGCATGTGCAAGTCGACCGCGCCCAACGCAACGCGCTGCGCTTGATGAACCGGGTGAACGACATCCTCGATTTCTCCAAGGCCGAAGCGGGCAAGTTCGAGTTGTGTCCGATGCCAGTCGACTTGAACAAGACGGTGGGTGTGCTGGCCGAGGATGCCGCCATGGTGGCCGAGAGTAAAGGCTGCACCTTGACCTGCAGCATCGATCCCGCGCTCGGCACGGTGTTCCTGGACCCCCGGCACTTCGAGAAGATTCTCCTCAACCTGGTGAGCAATGCCATCAAGTTCACGCCCGCTGGCGGCACCGTGCACCTGACGGTGACTGCGCTTGATGGCGAGCGATTCGAATTTGCAGTGCAAGACTCGGGGATTGGCATTGCGCCTGACAAACTGCCGTTGCTGTTCCAGCGTTTTTCCCAGATCGACAATTCCGCCACACGCCACTACAGCGGCACCGGCATCGGTCTCGCCCTGGTCAAGGATCTGGTCGAACTGATGGGGGGCGAAGTCGGCGTCAACAGCGAGCCCGGACAGGGCTCGTGTTTCTTTGTTCGACTTCCGCTGGGGGCCGAGCAAAACACTGTACCGACCGAAGTCAGCAACATGTTCGAGCGATCATCACCGAGCACGGCAAGCACAACCGAGCAGCGCCACCTGCGTTTCGACGACGTTCGCCTTGGCATTCGCAATGACCGGGCGCCGATGGAAGAAGCGGACGAGCAGCACCCGGAACACGCCTTGCGATCCAAAGTTCTGGTAGTCGACGACAGCCCGGAAATGCTTGGCTATCTCAGCGAACTGTTGCGCGACGACTACAGCGTCGCCACCGCAACTGATGGAGAGCAGGCCTGGGCACTCCTGCAGCTTCACCCCATCGATGTCGTCGTCTCGGATGTGATGATGCCGAAGCTCGATGGCTTCGGCCTGACTGCCAGAATCAAGGCCAGCCCCGGTTTTGCCCATTTGCCCGTGATCCTGGTGACCGCCCGCGGCGGTAGCGAGGCCTGCGTCTCCGGGCTGGAGAGTGGCGCCGATGACTATATCGCCAAACCCTTCTCGCCGCTGGAGCTCAAGGCTCGCATACGGGCGGTGCTACGCATGAGCCAGGTGCAAACCGAATTGAATGCAAAGTCCCGTCAGGCGGGCATGGCCGAAATCGCCACGACCGTGTTGCACAACGTCGGCAACGTCCTCAACAGCGTGAACGTATCGGCAGAACTGGTCAGCAGCCAGATGCGCACATCCAAGGCCCAGGGGCTGGGCAAGGTGGCGAAAATGATGAACGAACACGTCCATGACCTGAGCGACTTCCTCACCAAAGACCACAAGGGAAAGATGCTGCCTGATTACCTGCTCAAGCTGGCGAAAGTGGTGGCGCAAGAGCAACAGGGCATCATCGAAGAACTCGGGCAACTCACCAAGGGCATTGACCACATCAAGACCATTGTCGCTGCCCAGCAGTCCTATGCCGTCGCCGTCAGTATCGTCGAGACAGTGCCGGTCGCAGAGTTAATCGACGATGCCTTGCGCATGAGTGCTGGATTACTGGCGCGCCAGGAAGTGACGGTGGTCAAGGACATTGCCGACTTGCCCCTGCTGCCCCTGGACCGGCACCGGATGCTGCTGATTCTGGTGAACCTGATCAACAACGCCAAGCAGGCGCTGGACGGCGTGATCGATCGCAGCCGATGCGTCACGTTCAGCGCGTCCCTCGCTGACGGGGCAGTATTGCGTATCACGGTGGCCGACAACGGCAATGGGATTGCGCCTGAGCACCTGGCGCGCATCTTTTCCCATGGTTTCACGACGCGCAAAGACGGTCACGGTTTTGGCCTGCACAGTTGCGCGCTCGCTGCGCAGGAAATGGGTGGCAGCTTGACCGTGCACAGCGAGGGGGGTGGGCAGGGCGCTACCTTTATCCTCGATATTCCCCTTGATGCGCCGCTGAGTAAGCGGTGAACGCCGAACCGGCACATTCTACGGGTCGATGATATGGCGGGCTGACCGGAGCCTCAAAGAGGGATGTGGGTTGTCGACAAGACCTGGCGCAAGCCCATGAACGAGCGAATCTGGCGAACCCCGGGCAGGTAAAGCAATTGCTCCGCGTGGAGCCGGTTGAAACTGTTGCTGTCCTTGGTGCGCAGCAACATGAAGTAGTCGAACTCCCCCGTCACCACATGGCACTCCATGCAGCCGGACACCTTTTGTGCGGCCGCCTCGAATGCGGCGAAGGATTCCGGTGTGGAGCGATCCAGCACTACGCCGATCAAGACCACCATCCCCGCATCCAGCGCTTCATTGTCCAGCAGCGCGACAATGTCCTTGATCAGGCCGACCTGCTTGAGCCGTTCGACGCGCCTGAGGCAAGCAGGGGCACTCAATTTCACCTTCTCCGCCAGAGCCACGTTGGAGATGGAGGCATCTCGTTGCAGGGTCTTGAGAATGGCGCGGTCGGTTCGATCCAGTGGATGCGGCACTGGGTCTGAGGTGTCTGGCTTCTTGCGAACATTTGTTGCTTTCATATAGATTTCTACGCAATGAAAGTATGTTTTGTGTGCTGTTCTGAAAGTTATGTTTCTTTATGTGATGGAAACTTGCAACACATATTTTCCGGATTCTTCTTAATATTGAACTCATCGAAGCGCCTCCTGAAAGAGCCTGGAATGCGGCCTTTTCCCTTTCGGTCTGGCGCTTGGATATCCAATATCAAGGAGCAGAGTCATGAACCTGAATCGTTTTGAACGTTATCCATTGACCTTCGGTCCTTCTCCCATCACGCCCTTGAAGCGCCTCAGTCAACATCTGGGGGGCAAGGTCGAGCTGTATGCCAAACGTGAAGACTGCAACAGTGGCCTGGCCTTTGGTGGGAACAAGACGCGCAAGCTCGAATACCTCATTCCCGAAGCGATCGAGCAAGGCTGCGATACGCTGGTTTCCATCGGCGGCATCCAGTCGAACCAGACCCGCCAGGTCGCTGCCGTCGCTGCCCACTTGGGCATGAAGTGCGTGTTGGTGCAGGAAAACTGGGTGAACTATTCCGACGCGGTGTATGACCGCGTAGGCAACATCGAGATGTCGCGGATCATGGGCGCTGATGTGCGGCTTGACGCTGCTGGCTTCGATATTGGCATTCGGCCAAGTTGGGAAAAGGCCATGAGCGATGTCGTGGAGCAGGGAGGCAAACCGTTTCCGATTCCGGCGGGTTGTTCCGAGCATCCCTATGGCGGCCTCGGTTTCGTCGGCTTTGCCGAAGAGGTGCGGCAGCAGGAAAAGGAACTGGGCTTCAAGTTTGACTACATCGTGGTCTGCTCGGTGACCGGCAGTACGCAGGCGGGCATGGTTGTCGGTTTCGCGGCTGACGGTCGTTCGAAGAATGTGATTGGTATCGATGCTTCGGCCAAGCCGGAACAGACCAAGGCACAGATCCTGCGCATCGCCCGACACACCGCTGAGTTGGTGGAGTTGGGGCGCGAGATTACGGAAGAGGACGTGGTGCTCGATACGCGTTTTGCCTACCCGGAATATGGCTTGCCCAACGAAGGCACATTGGAAGCCATCCGACTGTGCGGCAGCCTTGAAGGCGTGCTGACAGACCCGGTGTATGAAGGTAAATCGATGCACGGCATGATTGAAATGGTCCGTCGTGGTGAATTCCCCGAAGGTTCCAAAGTGCTTTACGCACACTTGGGTGGGGCGCCGGCGCTGAACGCCTACAGCTTCCTGTTTCGTAACGGCTAAGCGTAGAACTGCTTGGAGTTGCCTGTGGAGCGAGCTTGCTCGCGATAGCGATTTGTCAGTTACCTCCGTAGGCACTGAACCAACGCTATCGCGAGCAAGCTCGCTCCCACAGGGGATTGTGTCAGCCAGGCTCAGGAATCACGCTGGGAGTACCACCATGCATACGATATCGCAGTCTGCAATCTGGGTGAAAGAACCGTTGGCGGATACCGGAGTTGTCATCGTGACCAGCGCCGCTTTGCCCAAGTACATGATTGACAAGTTGCACATGGCGATCGACGACTGGGACCAGGTTGCTTATCTGGTGGTCCAGCAATCCAGGGCGTTCATGCTCGACTGGTTGCAGTTTGGGTCCAACCCGATAGATACGGCGCCGGCGACCACTTGCCGGGCCAGCCAACTGCTGCGCGGCGTATCCAAAGGCTGCTTTTTACTGGATGTCGAAGTCAGCCCGATACCCCGTCTCACCTGGCTGGGATCAGTCTGCGGTCACCCACTGCGTGTCCTCAAACTGGAAGACGCAGCCTCCCATGCAGCGATCGATAAACAGGTGGAAGAGATTTTATCGGTGACCCGGACACTGGTGAAAAGCGGGTTGCAAGAGCGTTGTTTCATTTAGCGAAAGTCATCGCCACATACGCCTGAATTTATGACCCCAATGGAAAGGCCGCACTCATGAGCCGACCTGCCGACTGTCGTTCCAAAACCATGAAGTGGATGCGTGAACCTTCGAGCTGTACCCGCATCGTTGTCATCGTGTCCGCAATTGACAGTGATCATATTGACCTGATGCATCATGGGTTCAGCTGTTTTGACAATATCGCGCTTGCACAGCTTGAAGCTTCGGATACAGGGGCTGACAGGTGCGTTGAAGTACACGTAGCAGGGTGTGATTACAGCTTTCTCGTTTGCGGTGAACTTGAAGAGTATCTGTTGAACAATCTTTCCATTGGCAACCCGTGCATCTACCAGATAGGGCAAGACAGCTGGGCCGAGCGCTCCGTCATTGACGCGGTAGAGCAAGTCAAGAAACTCGCCCGATTGAGCTATTCGCGCCACCTGGAAGCGTTGCCCGACATTTGCAGGAGATGCCCATGAACCTGTCCGATATTCGTGCCCAATGGCCGGGCCAGACCACCGAAGATGCTCAAGAAGTTGCTGAATGGCGGGACGCCTTGCTGTCGGTTATCGCCCATAGCGGCACGGCACAGGCCAAACAGATTCTCGACATGCTGGTGGCTGTGGCAAGCGCCTCGGATATCGGTTGGCGGCCCAGCCATGGCACGCCATACATCAATACCATCAGCGTTGAGTGCCAGCCGGTATTTCCAGGGGACCTGGCCATCGAAGAACGACTGGCCTCGATCATGCGCTGGAATGCGTTGGCCATGGTTGCCAGGGCCAACTACGCCTACGGCGAATTGGGCGGCCATATTGCCAGTTATGCCAGCGCGGCGGATTTGTTCGAAGTGGGCTTCAACCATTTTTTCAAAGCGCGAACCGAAAGCAGCGGTGGCGATCTGGTGTTCTATCAACCGCACTCGGCGCCAGGGGTCTATGCCCGGGCGTTCCTCGAGGGACGTCTGGAAGAACAGGATCTGCTGCATTATCGGCAAGAGATCAGCGCGCGCGCCAAGGGTGTCCGGGGTCTGTCGAGTTACCCGCATCCTTGGTTGATGCCGGACTTCTGGCAGTTTCCGACCGGTTCCATGGGCATTGGTCCGATCAGCTCGATCTACCAGGCGCGCTTCATGCGTTACCTGGAGCATCGAGGCCTGCAAGACACCTCCGGGCGAACCGTCTGGGGCGTGTTTGGCGACGGGGAAATGGATGAGCCGGAAAGCATGTCGGCACTGACGCTGGCCGCGCGGGAAGGACTGGATAATCTGGTCTGGGTGGTCAATTGCAACCTGCAACGGCTGGACGGGCCGGTGCGTGGCAATGGTCGCATCATCGACGAGTTGGAGGCGCTGTTTGGTGGTGCAGGCTGGAACGTCATCAAACTGGTTTGGGGCGCTGACTGGGACGGCTTGTTTGCGCGCGATGCGGATGGCGCGCTGGTCAAGGCGCTATCGAGCACCGTCGATGGCCAGTTCCAGACGTTCGCGGCAAAAGACGGGCGCTTTAACCGTGATCATTTCTTTGGCCAGAACGAGGCATTGGCGCAGCTGGCACAAGGCCTGACCGATGAACAGATCGACCGCCTGAAACGTGGCGGTCACGACATGGTGAAGATCTTCGCCGCCTATCAACGCGCGCTGCTCGAAGGCAAGAAACCTACCGTGATTCTGGCGCAGACCAAGAAGGGCTTCGGCATGGGCGATGCCGGGCAGGGCAAGATGACCGTGCACCAGCAGAAGAAGCTCGACAGGGAGGCGCTGATCGCGTTCCGCAATCGCTTCAACCTGCCGTTGACCGATGAACAGGCCGCCTCGTTGAGCTTCTTCAAACCCGATGAAGACAGTGCTGAAATGCGCTATCTGCATGAGCGCCGCCGTGCATTGGGCGGCTACATGCCATCGCGTCCTTCGACTGCCGAATCATTGGCGGTGCCTGACGTCAGCAGCTATGGCGCATTTGCTGTTGCTGCCGAAGGCAAGGAAATGTCCACCACCATGGCGTTCGTTCGAATGCTCAGTGGTTTGCTGCGGGACAAACAGCTGGGTCCGCGCATCGTGCCGATCGTGGCGGATGAAGCGCGTACGTTCGGCATGGCCAGCCTGTTCAAGCAGATCGGCATTTACTCCAGCGTGGGGCAGCGATATGAGCCGGAAGACATCGGTTCGATCCTGAGCTATCGAGAAGCGCTGGACGGCCAGATTCTCGAAGAGGGCATCAGCGAGGCCGGGGCAATCAGCTCCTGGGTTGCAGCGGCGACCAGCTATTCGGTGCATGGCTTGCCGATGCTGCCGTTCTACATCTACTACTCGATGTTCGGCTTCCAGCGCATCGGCGACCTGATCTGGGCGGCGGCGGATCAACGGGCCCGCGGCTTTCTGCTCGGGGCCACCGCAGGCCGCACGACATTGGGTGGCGAAGGTCTGCAGCACCAGGACGGCAACAGTCATCTGATGGCGGCGATGGTCCCCAACTGCCGTGCTTACGATCCGGCATTTGCCGGCGAGTTCGCGGTGATCCTGGACCATGGCATGCGCCAGATGCTGGAGCGTCAGGTGGACGAGTTTTATTACGTCACATTGATGAACGAGAACTACCCGCAGCCCAGCCTTCCCGATGGTGTCGAACAGGCGATTATCAAGGGCATGTATCGGTTCGCCCGGCATGAAGTCGAGGATGCGCGTGGAAGTGTTCAGTTGTTGGGTTCCGGCGCCATCCTGCGCGAAGTGATTGCCGCCGCCGAGTTGCTGGCCAGCGATTGGGGCATCGACAGTCAGGTCTGGAGCGTTACCAGCTTCACCGAGCTGGCACGTGATGCCCGTGAAGTGGAACGCTGGAACCGACTGCATCCTGGACAGCCTTCGCGCTGCAGTCATGTCCAGGCGTCGCTCAATGACTCGACGCCGATCATTGCCTGCACTGACTATGTTCGCGCCTTGCCGCAGTTGATCGCCAGTTATCTCGATGCCCGTTACACGGTACTCGGGACCGATGGGTTTGGCCGTAGTGATACCCGCGACCAGTTGCGCAGGTTCTTCGAAGTGGACCGCCACCAGATTGTCTTGAGTGCGCTGACTGCACTGATGCACATGGGGCGCCTCGATGCCAGTGTGTGTGCCGAGGCCATTGAGCGGTACGCCATTGATGTCGATGCGGTGGCCCCCTGGGAAGCTTGATTTCAAGAGGGGGGTATATCCGTTGTTGCGGTAACGGCCGCTTATGGTTCCGCTTTTACAGCGCCTCACTTTTGAAAAGCCCGGGAGCCGGCCCAGTCAAAAGTAAGCAAAACGCTTTTGCCCCACCACTCGGCACCTCGCCTAGGCTCGGTGTGCCTGAACGAAGGCATTGCTCCGTGGGCCCGCCGCGAAGGGCCATCCATGGCCCAGCGCGGCTAACCCGGCATCCATGCCGGGTTGCCCACTGCGCAATACCTTCGTTCAGCCAGCGTGGTTAACGGGGCGCCCGAGATCAACGTCCACCGCGAGGCGGCCTGGTAGCCGATCTGGTTCTTGATAGGACCGCGTTTCTTCTGTGGGAGCGGGCTTGCCCGCGAAGGCGGTGTGTCAGTTTGCGGTGATGTTGGATGTGCTGGCCTCATCGCGAGCAAGCTCGCTCCCACAGGTTTTGCGGTGCACATGGATTTTGTGTCTGCCAAAGATCCAATGTGGGAGCGAGCTTGCTCGCGATAGCGGAGGTTCAGCCACATCGGTGCCGAAATGTACCCCGCTCTTGCTCTTGCTTTAGATCTTGATCTGGGTGCCCCGTTAAACCACGCTGGCCGAACGCAGGCATTGCGCAGTGGGCATCCCGGCATGGATGCCGGGATAGCCGCGCTGGGCCATGGATGGCCCTTCGCGGCGGGCCCACGGAGCAATGCCGGAGTGAGGGCACACCGAGCCAAAGCGAGGTGCCAAGTGGTGGGGCATGAGCGCTTTGGTTACTTTCGCGCTTTTCGAAAGTGACCCGCTGTAAGAGCGGAACCCTAAGCCGCCGTTACCAAAAAAACGGATATACACACCCCCCGTCCAGAAAAACGCGAATAGATTCCCCCCCCAAAAAAAGCCTCAACTACCCTAGCCAACAGCCAGAATAGTCGCCACCAACGCCAGAGCCCGAGGCACCAGCGTATCCAGTTCCAGGTACTCACGCTCGGTATGAACCTTGCCACCCACCGGCCCGAGACCACACAGCGTCGGAATGCCCAGGCTGGCAGTGAATCCGGAGTCAGCACAACCACCGGTGAACTCGCCCTCCACACTGAAACCCAGCGCCAGGGCCTTTTGTTGGTAGATGTGCAGCAGCCGTTCGCTGTGACAGGCTTCCATCGGCAGAAAGGTCGTCGCTTCCTTGAGGATGGCGCGGGTGCCGATCAGCTCTTCTTCCGCGACGATGCCCAGGATCGCGGTAAAGATCTGATCCCAGTGCTCGAGTTCGATGAAGCGCACGTCCAGCCTGGCGGAGGCGCTAGGCGCGACGGTGTTGCTGGACGTGCCACCGGATATCAGGCCAACATTGGTCGTGATGCCTGCTGAATAATCGGTCAAGGCATGCAGCTTGACGATCTTGCGTGCGAGGGCTTCGATGGCACTGGCTCCGTCGGCATGGTTGACCCCGGCATGCGCCGCGCGGCCGCTGACTTCGATGATCAGCGTGGCGCCGCCTTTGCGTGCGCTGACCACGTTGCCGCTGGCCCGGCCGGGTTCGGTATTGAGCACGGCACGCGCGCCACGGGCGGTTTTTTCGATATGGGTTCTGGCGCTGCCGGAGCCGATTTCTTCGTCCCCGGTGTACAGGACCTGCACCGGATAGGGCAACTCACCGGCGCGTTTGAGAGCCTTGAGCGCGAAGCAATTGAGCACCAGGCCGCCTTTCATGTCGGCGACGCCGGGACCATAGGCGAGGTTGGCGTCGCGGCTGTAGCCGCGAGTCGAGGTGGTGCCTTTGGGGAACACCGTGTCGCGATGGCCCAGCAGCAGCACCGGCTTTCCAGAGGCGCCTGGCACTTCGGCGAGCATCACGTCGCCAAAACCATCGACTGGCATGCGCTTGAGCAGGATGCCGTCGGCTTCCAGTTCCGCCGCGAGCAGCGCGCCTACCGCGTCGACGCCCGCCTTGTCATAGCTGTTGGAGTCGGTGTCGACGATACGCTGCAGCAGCGCTTCCATGGCGTGGCGCTGGTCGGCAAGCCAGTCCAGCGCCTGTTGTGGCGTGGCACTCATTGCGCCTGCTCCCGCAACTGATGTTCCTGAGTCAGGCGTGCTGCGTCGTTGCCAAGGTCCCAGAACAGACCGGCCATGATTTGCAGGCTTTCCTTGACCACCGGCGCCAGTAAGTGCTCGTTCGGCGCATGTTGCGAGCAGGCCGGGTACGAGTGCGGCACCCACAATGTTGGCAGGCCGAGCACGTCGGCGAACACGTCGTTGGGCAGCGAGCCCCCAAGGTTTGGCAGCAGCGCAGGTTTTTTGCCGGTGGTCTGTGTCAAGGAGCTGAGTGCCCAATTGACCCACGGGCTTTGCGGGTCCAGCCGAGTGGCATGCATCACATCGATGCGGCTCTGCTTGACTTCGACATTGCTGAAGCCATGAGCATCCAGGTGGGCGCGAACAGCCGGGATGAAAGTCGTGTAGTCGCTGTTCACCACGAAGCGGATATGGCAGTGGGCATTGGCTTTACCTGGGATCGCATGCACCGGGGCGTCCGGGTTGCCGGTCTTGAAGGCGATGACGTCGAGGGTGTTCCAGCCGAATACTTTTTCGCTCAGCGAGAGCTGCGGGTTACCCCAGTTGGCGTCGATGTCCGGATCGCCCGGCCCGCCACCCACGTCAATATCGGCCAGCGCTTGGCGAACCGGCTCCGGCAGTGTCTCGGGCTGCAGGCCTGCCACCTTCACCCGGCCCTGTTCATCGATCATGCTTGCGATGGCATTGGCCAGAATGATGCCAGGGTTGGCCAGCAAGCCGCCCCAGTTGCCAGAGTGATGAGCGCCTTCGCGCAAGTTGACCACCAGCTCGAAGTTGAACACCCCACGCGAGCCGAGAAAAATCGTCGGTCGTGATGCCGCCAGGCGCGGGCCGTCCGAGGCGATGAAAACATCCGCCGCGAGCTCTTCGCTGTGGGCGGCACAGAACGCATTCAAGCCCGGCGAGCCTTCTTCTTCGCCCATTTCCAACAGCAGTTTGACGTTAAAACCCAGCTTGCCGTCGCGAGCCTTGAGCGTTTGCTCCAGCGCGGTCAGGTTGATCAGGTGCTGGCCTTTGTTGTCCGCCGTGCCGCGGCCATACCAGCGATCGCCTTCGACCGTGACTTGCCACGGTGACAGGCCTTCACGCCATTGCGCCTCATAGCCGCGCACCACATCACCGTGGCCGTAGCTGAGTACGGTCGGCAGTTCTGGATGCTCGATGCGGGTGGCGATCATGAAGGGCCCACGCTCTGCCACCGGGTTGTCATAGATATTGACGCTGAAGCCCATCGCCTTGACGTGGGGGGTGATGAAGTCATTGAGGTAGCGATACAACTCGGGCTGGCTGTCCGTTGCCTGGCTTTCGGTGGGCAAGGCGACGCTACGTTCGAGCAGATTGAAAAAGGCGCCGTTGTCGAATTGCTCTGTGGTGTTGCTGATGGCCAATGAACGACTCATGAGTGGACAAGCTCCAGTGTTTGGGCAGGATTGTCGTGAAGGTGGCAACGCACGTTGCCCCCGATAATGGAATCATTGGCCGGGTAGGCCGTTTTGCACGGTGCGAAGCAGCTCGGGCAGCGCGGGTGGAAAGCGCAACCGGACGGCGGTGACATCGGATTGGGAAAGGTGCCGTGCAGGCCGATATCGGGAATGCCCAGGTGCGGATCGGGCGTGAGCACCGAATCCAGCAAGGCGCGGGTATAGGGGTGGCCGGGTTCAGCAAACAACGATTCGCGCGTACGCTCTTCGACGATGCGCCCCAGGTACATCACCGCGACCCGGTCGGCGAGGTGTTCGATGACCGCGAGGTTGTGGCTGATCAGCAGATAGGTCAGGCCGAATTCGCGCTTGAGGTCTTGCAGCAGGTTGAGAATCTGCGCCTGCACCGACACATCCAGTGCTGAGGTGGGCTCGTCGCAGATCAGCACATCGGGGCGCATGATCAGCGCCCGTGCTATCGCGACTCGCTGGCGTTGTCCGCCGGACAGCTGGCTTGGGTAGCTGTCGATCACCCGCTTGGGCAGACCGACCACATCAAGCATCGCTTCGGTCTTCTTGCGCCGCTCGGCGGGGCTGCCGATGTCATGCACGATCAGCGGCAGGGTAATGATCTCGCGCAGTGTCTTGCGTGGGTTCAGCGAGGAATACGGGTCCTGGAATATCGGCTGAATGTGCCGGGACATTGCCTTGCGATCAGTCGCCGCCAGGTGTTTGCCGTTGACCAGCACATCGCCGCTGGTAGGCGGCAGCAGACCGAGCAGCAGCTTTGCCAGGGTACTTTTTCCGCAACCGGACTCACCTACCAGACCGAGAGTCTCGCCCCGCATCAGACGCAGGGAAACGCCATCGACGGCTTTCAGGGTGGCGGCGGGTTTGAAAAAGCCCTGGTTGATCCGAAACTCGCGGCGGATGTCACACAGCTCCAAAACGATGTCTTTTTTCATGACCGTGCACGCTCCTGAAGGCGAATCGGTGCTGGCGCCGGTGCGGCGAACAGGCAGCGCGCCATGTGTCCGTCCTGTTCGACTTCGGGGATGTTCTGCGCGCAGGTCGGTATCGCCTGAGCACAACGATTGCGAAACGCACACCCTTGCTGTTCGCCTATCAGGCTCGGCACCAGGCCTGGAATCGAACCCAGCGCCTCACCCGGCCTGGTCTGGCCAGGGATTGGAATACTGGCCAGCAGACCACGGGTGTACGGATGCTGCGGGTTCTCGAACAGTTGCAGGGCAGGGGCGGTTTCGACGATCTCCCCGGCATACATCACGGCGACCCGATCGGCGATCCGTGCCACCAGCCCAAGATCGTGGGTGATGAAGATCACCGCCAGGCCGAGTTCTTTCTGAATGTCGCGAATCAGGCGCAGGATCTGCGCTTGAATGGTCACGTCCAGTGCAGTGGTGGGCTCATCGGCGATGATCAGGTCCGGTTCGCACATCAACGCCATGGCGATGATCACCCGTTGGCGCAAACCGCCAGACAGTTGATGCGGATACTGCCGCAAGCGCTCGGTGGCATTGCTGATACCGACTTTCTCCAGCATCTGCCCGGCGCGAACCAGAGCATCCTTGCGCGACACCTTGCGATGCCGGGTCAGCACTTCGCTGAGTTGATCGCCAATGCTGTAGGCCGGGTTCAGCGAAGTCATCGGTTCCTGGAAGATCATCGCCAGGCGATTGCCGCGCAGGTCGCACATGTGCCGTTCGCTCTGGCCGATCATGTCGATACCGTCCAGCGTCAGCCGGGACGCGGTACGTTTGGCCTTGCGTGGCAACAGGTCCATCAGCGCCAGCGACGTCAAGGATTTACCGCAGCCTGATTCGCCGACGATGCACAGCATTTCACCGCGCTCGACTTCAAAGCTCAGACCGCGCACTGCATGCAGCGTGTCATCCGGCGTCGGGCTGTTGCCCATGGGGATATCCACGCGCAGGTTTTCTACATGGAGTAGTGCCATGTTCGGTACCCTCTATCAGTTACGGCGTCTATCAGCTACGGCTGTCTATCAGTTACGACCGTCGGGCAGGATCAGATCGCGCAGGCCATCGCCGACCAGGTTGATGCCCAGCACCAGAATCATCAGGGCGACGCCGGGAATGGCGATGACCCACGGGGAAAAGAACATGTAGGGTTTGCCTTCGGCGATCATCAAGCCCCAGGACGGCGTCGGCGGCTGCACACCCACCCCGAGGAATGACAGTGCCGACTCCAGCAGGATTGCGTGGGCCATTTCCAGCGTCGCGACGACGATCAGCGCGCCGACCAGATTGGGCAGGATTTCACTGGCCAGAATGCGCAGGGTCGAGCAGCCCAGCGCCTGGACCGAGGCCACGTATTCCGCATCGCGAATCTGTTGCACCGAAGCCCTGACCACCACCGCGAAGCGATCCCAGAGCAGGCAGCCGAGCAGCACAATCACCACTTTCAGCGAGCCGCCCATCAGCGAGGCCGAGGCCAGCGCGACCATCACGACCGGCATCGCCAGCCGGGTGGTGATCAGGTAGCTGATGAATGCATCGACCTTGCCGCCGTAGTAACCCGCCAACAGCCCCATGACGGTGCCGATAAAGCCGGAGATAAGCGCCGCCGCAATGCCGATGAACAATGAGATACGTGCGCCGTAGAGCAGTCGTGACAGGTAATCACGGCCCAGCTTGTCGGTTCCCAGGAGGTATTCCCAGGTGCCGTTGGCCATCCATACCGGCGGTTTCATACGCAGCATCACGTCTTGCGCATAAGGGTCATAAGGTGCCAGCCACGGCGCGAAGAGCGCCCCCGTGAAGATCATCAGCAACAACACCGTGCCGATGGCGAAACCACGATGACGAAAGCTCTTGCCAAGTACGCGGCTCAGGCTGCTGGGGGGTGGCAGGTAGTCATTGATCGCGAGGGTAGTGGGGGTGCTCATGTAAGCCTCCTAGCGCACGCGAATGCGCGGGTCGAGCAGTGCGTTGAGCACATCGGCCAGCAAGGTGAGGATGATGTAGATCACTGCGATGAGCAGGACCACGGCCTGTACGACTGGAAAGTCATCACGGGCGATGGCGTCCCAGGCGAGTTGTCCGATGCCTTGCAGGGAGAACACGGTTTCGATCACCACCGAACCACCGAGCATGAAGCCAAACTCCACCGCCGCCAGGGCGACGACCGGAATCAAGGCGTTGCGCAGTGCATGCTTGAACAACACGCGGGCAGGGCGCAGGCCCTTGGCGCGGGCGGTGCGGATGTAATCGGAACTGAGCACATCAAGCATGCCTGCACGGGTCAGGCGCATGATTGCCGGAGTCGCGTAATAGCCCAGGGCAATGGCCGGCATGACGAAGTGCAGCAGGGTCGAGTTGCCGGATACCGGCAGCCACTTGAGCGTCACCGCGAACACTACGATCAGCATCAGCGCAAACCAGAAACTGGGCATTGCCTGACCCAGCACCGCGATGCTCAAGGCCAGTCGGTCAACCCAGGTGTCGCGTTTGACTGCGGCCAGCACGCCCAGTGGAATCGCTACCAGCAAGGCGATAGCCAGCGCCATGGCGCCTAACCCGAGGGTGATCGGCAAGCGGCTGGCGACGAGGTTGTAGACCGACTCCTGAAAGAAAAACGAGTTGCCCAGGTCCAGCCGCAACAAATCGCCCAGCCAGTTGAAGTACTGGGTCGGTAGCGGTTTGTCCAAACCGTACTGCACGCGGATCTGTTCGATCTGCTCGCTGGTGGCTTCCGGTCCGCCGATGGCCGTGGCCAGGTCGCCGGACAGGTGCAAAAGGGAAAAGCTGATCACCGATACGGTAATGGCAACGCAAATGGCGATGCCCAGACGGCGCAGAAGGAATCCAAGCATGGCAAGTTTCCTCATATCCAATGGATGACAGGTATGGGGACGTGTCCGTGGCGCGGGTCAGTCCGCAAGCCACGGCACCTCTCGATCAATCCGCTCGGTGGCGGATTACTTCCAACTGGACTGAACGAAACGCGGCAGCTCATCCGGGTACGACGTGAACGCCAGCTCGGAGGTGTAGGCGTAGTTCATCGAGTAGTTGAACAGCGGCGCCCAGTACGCCTGTTCGCTGATGCGCTGCAACGCCTTGCGGTAGTTGTCCTTGCGCAATTGCGGGTCGAGGGCGTTGTCAGCGGTCTGCAACCAGCTCTGGACTTGCGGATCCTTGATGTTGTCGTCCGGATTGCCCTTGAACCAGGTGCCGGCCGACGCCGAGGTGTCGAGGATCGAGAACGAGCCCCAGGCCTGAAACGACATGGGTACCTTGCCGCCACGTTGCTGATCGCGCAGGGCGGCGTACTTCAAGTAGCGCAGCTTGGCGTTGATGCCCACGGCCCGCAGGTTGCCGATGATGGCTTCGACGTAATCCCGGTCGCGATAAGCGAAGATTTCTGTCTCGAAGCCATTGGGGTAACCGGCTTCGGCGAGCAACGCCTTGGCCTTGGCCGGGTCGTAGTTGTAGACCGTGGCCGCGGTGGTATCGCAGCCGAACTGGCCTGGATAACAGGCCACCTGCAAGGGCTTGGCTTCGCCCCCCACCAGTTGCGTGGCCAGCGCGTTGCGGTTGATCGCATGGTTGATGGCCTGACGCACCTTGAGCTGCTTCATCGGCGAGTTTTCCGTGGAGGTGCCTCGAGCATCGAGAATCAGGAAGCCGATGCGCATGGTTTCGCCGCTGGTCACGGTCAGGTTCGGCATACCTTTAAGGTCGACTGCCTGATCCGGGGTCACACGCCACGTCCAGTCGACACCATCGGTCATCAACTCGGCCAGACGGGTTTCTGCATCCGGAATCACCCGGAACTTCAGGTGGCCGATATGCGGCTTGCCTTGTGGGCTGTCTGGAAAGTAGTCCTTGTTGATCTCCATGGTCACGCCTTCGCCAGCCACCACCGACACGGCTTTATACGGCCCGGTACCCACTGGCTTGCGGCTGAATTCAGCCAGGCCGACCTTCTCGAAGTACTGCTTGGGGAACATGGGGACGGCGTTGGACAGGTATTCCAGTGCCGGAGGGAAAGGTTTTTTCAAATGCAGGCGGACGCTGTAGTCACCGGTTTTTTCGGCGCTCTTGATCCAGTCTACGTTTTGCACGGTAACGACTTTCGCTTCGGGCGACACCACGTAGTTGAGGGTGAACACCACGTCGTCGGCGGTGAAGGCATCGCCGTTGTGAAATTTGACGCCTTTGCGCAGCTCAAAGTCGATGGTGGTGTCGTCGACCTGTGTCCAGCGGGTGGCCAACATGGGTTTGTATTCGCCGCTTTTGGGATCGCGGTAGATCAGGTTGTCCCAGATCAGCCGGCCGAGAATCACACCTTCGCGTAGATCGTTGTGATAGGGGCTGATGTTTTCAGGCTCGCTGTCGGAAGCGTAAACCAGGGTGTCGTTGGCTTTACCGGCATGCGCCGGAAAACTGCTGATGAGGCCCATCAGCGCAATACTGCAGGCGAAACCTTTGATGCCCATGCCGTCGTCTCCGTTGGCGAGAGTGGTTGAATCAAAGGGCAGCGAATCGCAAATGCGGTAAACGAGGAGGAGAAGCTCAGGCGTAGTTTTTTTTGGTCTGGACACGAATGTAGGGAAAGGCTATCAATGCCACAAGAATAATATTTCGATACTTGCGTTGCCGAAAAGGCAATCCATGGGGGCACCGATGCAACTGTATGGTGTGCAGTCCACGGCACTGCGTTATTTTCTGGAAGTCGCGCGATGCGGATCGATCAGCGATGCTTCCGTGCGCTTGAATGTCGCCGCGTCAGCAGTGAGCCGACAGATTGCCAAGCTCGAGTTGGCCCTGGATGCCAGCCTGTTTGAGCGTCGTGCCCGAGGGATGGTGCTCAGCGAGGCGGGGGCGCGACTGGCGGCCTATGCGCGCAAGTCGCAGCTTGAGGCTGAGCAGGTGGTGCTGGAGATTACCGAACTGCATGGCTTGCAGCGCGGCCATGTGCATGTTGCCTGTTCGGAAGGCTTTGCACTGGAATACATGCCCAGGAGCATCAGCGCGTTCAGGCGTGAGTATCAGGGCATTCATTTCACCTTGGAGGTCTGTGCGCCTGCCGAAGCGACCGAGAAGGTGCGTTCCGGCGAAGCCGATCTGGCGATGACTTTCAGCCTGACGCCGCAGAAGGAAATCAAGGTCGAACATGTCCTGAGCGGGGCGATTTTTGCCGTGGTTGCCAATTCCCATCCCTTGGCCGGACGTGAAGCGGTCAGCCTCGCCGAGTTACAACCCTGGCCCATTGCGTTACCCAAGGCCGACACCACGATACGGCAACTGTTCGACATCTGTTGCGGTGTACAGGGATTGTTGTTCGACCCGGTGTTGACCACCAACTACGTTGCCGCGCTCTATAGCTTCGTGCGCGAAGAAGGCGTTATCAGCCTGGCCAGCGAAATGACCTTGCAAAAGCAGGTGGCGGACGGGGTCCTGCAATGCGTGCCGATCCTTGACGAAGGCATGCAGGCACGCCGCATCGAACTGCAAAGCATGGCCGGCCGCAATCTACCGGCAGCGGTTTGTGCCTTCAGGGATTTTCTGATTGCGGATCTGGCGAAAGCGAAGCGCTGAGTCGGGTGAATTTTTGAACATCAGCCGCCGCGCTGTATCTGCTCCAGTATCAGGTTGTCGGTGATGTTCATGTCGTCCAGCAGCAGAAACATCTTGCTCAACACCTCGGCCATTTTCCTGTCGGTGTCGGCGAACGGCAGGTAGAACTCCGTGGAGCTGCTGCCTGCGGGCACGATGCACAGGTAGTTGCCAGGTTCGATATGGATGGCCGCGCTGCCCAGATGAATGCGGTAGTTCGCACGCTGGCCGGTAATGTGCAGAAAATGCCCTTCACATTTAACGTTTCGCAGCCCTAGCCCTTGAACCAACTCACCGACCAGTTCGGCGCGGCGTTGCAGGGTTTCTTGGCTGGTGCTGTAGTCGTCTGCGGTGTGGGCCACGGAGACCAGCAGGTCGGCGTCGCGCATGATTTCCGAGAACAGCAGCGGTGGTACTTGCTCAAGGGGTAGGGCTTTTTGGTCGCGGTGGAACGCAATCGTGTCGAAGGTAAAGTGTTCTGTTTCCGAGAGATAATGGCCGGTATCCAGAAAGTTGAACATGGCGTATATGCCGTGCTCTTTGCTCTCGTAGTAGATGTCCTCGACGCTTGAGATCGACCAGTTGCGGACCTGCAGCAACCGGGCGGCGACTTTGCCTTTGAGGCGGTGGCCGGCAAATCGGTTGGACCACAGGCCGGTGTCTCGCTCAGCAGGTGTTAACAGGTACAGCTCGCGAAAGGCCTGTTTGAACGGCTGCACGCGGCGCTGGGTCACCACTTCTTTCTGCCAGGCCGACAGTTGTCCGGCCGTGAACAGATGAAAAGGGTGAGCGATACGCAGAGTCTTTTCAACGACGTGTTGGCGGCCTTCCAGGTCAGTCACCGTCAGCGTTGCGGCATCGAGCCAGCCCAGCGCAGCGTCGTCGGCTTGCACAATCAGCTGTTCGAGCAGCAGGCGAACCGCGGGCATTTTCAACAGCGGCTTCAGGTCGTCCAGAGCCAGGATTTCGCCGCTGCTCATCATCGTTTCCAGGGTGCGGCAGAAGCGGGCGATCTGTTCCTTGAGCTGGGTCTGCTGCGTTTTGAGGGTGATGAAGTCTGGGTTTTTGCGCACCGCAGGCGGCGCGGTCTTGAGTGTCTTTCCGGCTTTGCAGATGTGCAAGGTGGGCGACAAGCCGTCGATGACGAGCGTGATGTCATAGCCATCGATGGTGGCGGTCGTCAGCGCGGATTCGGCGATCTGCGATTCCATGGCCCATTCCAGGCGAATCGCCGAGGGGTAACCGGCGACACGCGCCAGGTTTTCCAGGCCTGCCTGTACCGCTGCGTGGGAGTTGGCCTGGCGTTGAGCGCCGTATTTGCGCACCTCTTTGTGCAGTTTCTTGAGGGTCAGATAGCGTTGGCGTACGTCGTCCGCATCCTTGACGGGCAGCACGCCATAGATGCGCATGGCCGGCTGTGCGTGGCGGGTCAACTTCTTTTCCAGCGCCGGTCGACCGATGCCCTGGTAGGCGTCGAGCAGCACACGCGTCTCGGGAAATGCCCAGTGCGAGGGTTCAAGTGCCGCGAGGTATTCGCGCAGGTGGTCGGGGTCGGCTTCGGCCAGTGCCTTGTCCAGCAGGTAGCGGTCCACCACACCCACGGTTTCATCCAGCGTATTGGGCAGGTCAGTGCCCCAGCCGGACTGAGGTGCCAGGGCAATGTTCAGGTATTCACGCTGGAAGGCTTGCAGATCACTCCAACCGAGCGCGTCGAGCACCACACGGCTGGCTTGTCCGGCGTAGGGCAGGGCAGTCAGCAGGCTGTTTCTGGAAAAACCGGTCAGCGCCGGGAGCAGCTCTGCCGACGGGTGCTTGGGCAACGCCTGAAGCGACAGGAAGCGTTCGAGCACCGCGGCCGTGTAGCCGGATCCGTCGAGAAAGTTATCCGGCGTCATGCCCAGTCGTTCGACGACCGCCAGGGCCTGCAGCAACCAGCGGGTCTGATACACCTCGACCGAACGGAAGGTGTCAGCCAGCTTCTCGGCGTTAGCGGGCAATCCAGCCAGGGCGTCCTCGACATAACGAACGGTGAAGTTCACCAGTTCAGGGGGCACCGCAGCAGCTTCTTCAGTGGGGGGCTCACCGCTCTGGGACGACTCATCATCGAGGCCTTCGTCTTCCGCGGCCTCGTCGTTTGAATCGTTCTCGTCGAACGCTTCCTCGGCGTACCGATCCAGGTCCACATCATCGCTGTCCAGCCCGGCGTCGTCGGCGTAGAACATCATGGCGCGGCCCCAGGTATTGGCTGCCCGGACGAAGCGAGGGTAGTCGAGGCGGCCCGCTTCCAGCAGGCCCAGCGCGACGCGCTGGATTTCCTTGTGCACGTAGATATACGCGTCGGCGATTTTCCTTTGTTCGTCACCGGGCGCCGAAGGGGGCTGCTCGCGGTTCCAGCTGCCGTCCAGCAACCATTCGGCGAAGGTCTGCCAGGCCGGGGTGGGCGGGTAATTGCTCAGGCGACTGATGCACGCCGGGACGTCAGGCAAGGCCCAGGCCTGGTCCGGGCTTCTTCGGTAATAGGCCGGGCCATCTTCGTCAGTGGGCAATGGATAGTCACTGTCCTCGAAGGCAAATTGCAGCATGTGCTGCAGCCGCGCGCAGATCTGCTCCAGTGAATAGGCATCCGGGTGGGCCGTGATCCAGGCATCGCAGAGTCGATACTGCAGGCCATAGCGCTGTTGATCGCGGCGGTCCTCCAGATCGTCCCAAACGGTCGGGAACACAAAACCATCAGCCAGCGCTTTGGGCCCCTCCTGGGGATGCTGCCTGACCCAGTCATCGGCTATGCGCAGGCAGTCGATGCCGTCCCAGAAATCGGGCTCGAATTGGTCATATGGGCTGAGCTCGGGATAGTCATCCAGCGCTCTATCACAGAATGCTCGCAGCGCAGCGAGGCGTGTGGCTTGTTCGGGCACAGGACGGCGTGATTGCATGAGGGTATCCGAGGAAGAGAGTGACGAGGATCAACCGCCAATCAGCGGCACCAGGCGGATAAACGCGAGGGTGGAAGGGGGGCTCAATTCGATTGTCTCATCGAGACTTTGCAGCATGACGCCGTTGTGCAGGACGCGGAACGCACGGGCCTCAAAACCCTTCAGGGCTCGCTCGACCTCAACGCCGACATCCAGGTCTGGAGGTGCGCTGGCTTGGGGCATGACCACCGCACCTTCACTGGCTTGCTGAAGAACGTCCCGCTCGTTCAGGTATTGGCGGTCGAGCACTTCACGCAGCGACACGTGTTCCAGCCAGTGCTGGACCGACAGCGCGGCGATCTGCTCGGCAACGGTCAGGTGAATGAGCTCGGCGACCGTCAAGGTCAACGAGCTTGGTGTCAGGGTGACAGGGGGCAGCAAAGGCTCCTGGCGTGCGCCTTTCAGGCAATAGCTATGAACCACGAACTCCATGACGCATTCCTTGCAAGCCAGGCCAACCGGGGGGATGGCGCCTTAGCATATCCGGCTCTGCAATAAATTTCATCGCGCCGCGCGCTCAGGCGTCGTAATAGAAGCCTGACAGGTGCTGGTTTACGACATTACTTTTTCACAATAGCCATCCGGCGACCACTCATGAAGCACAGCAGGCCTCCAATCGCGGTCAGCGCGCTCAACGCATAGAACATCGTCGGTGCCGGGGTGTGCATCAGCAGGTATCCGCAGATCACCGGGCTCAGGGCGCCGCCGAGCGCTGCCAGGTTTTGAGCTCCGTAGTAGCTGCCGCGCAGTTCTTCCGGGGCCAGGGTATCGACGAAAAGGAATTCGGCCGGGTAAATGATCATTTCACCGAGGGTGAAAATGAACATCGCCACGCACCAGCTCACCATGTCGTCCGCCAGGCTGAAGCCGATCAGGCCAAGCATGAACAGGCTGGTGCCCGCGGCAATCCAGTAGCGCAACTTCTCGCGATCGAGGAACCGGCCGATCTGGTATTGCAGCACAATTACGGTGATGGCGTTGCAGGCGAGCAGGGCGGCCATGATGTCCAGCGCGTGTTTGGAGTCGTGGGTCACCAGCAGGTATTGCGACAAGTAGAGGGTGAAGCGTCCATGCACCACGGTGCTGAGCAGGCAGCCGCACGTGAACATGATCAGGGTACGGTCGCTTTTCAGGGTCTTGAGCGTCTTGAGAAAACTGGGCGGTTGACCAATGGCCGCTGGCGGCGCGGCATCCCTGGGGATGCCGGTCATCAGGAAGATGCTGAAAAACGCGATGCCAGCGGCGATCAGGAACGGCGCTATCGGGTAGACACCGGCAATCACCACGCCGAGCATGGGGCCGGTGGCATAGCCGATGTTGGTCAGGGTGTAGCGCAGGGAAAATGCCTTGGCGCGCTGGCCCATGGGCAGGTTTTCGCTGAGGATCGCTTTCGAACCGATAAGGAACAGCGCTGACGCGGTCTCGGTGATCACCACGGTCATGGTGGTCAGGTAGAGGTTTTCGGCAAAGGTCAGCAGGATGAAACCGATGGCACTGGAGAGCATCGCCAGGATCAGCAGTCGGCGCTTTTCCAGGCGATCGATGACATAGCCGCCATACAGCGCCAACAGGGTGGCGATGAACACTGCGATACCGAGCAGCAAGCCGACATCCTGTTGGTTGAGGCCCAACTTGTTGCTCAAAAATAGCGTGAGCAATGGACTGGTAATGGCGCGACTGACGACGATGGTCAGTGAAACGATCATCAAGCGTCGGATAACGAGCGAGTAAGTGGCCACGGTGGTGCAAATATCCTTATTCAGATGTTTGGCGTTCGCCGCAATACCGCGTCGCGGCTATCGCGGACAAGCCACCGATCCAGTGTGCGTACCGATTGCAGTTCTTCAATGCGCCGCAGTTGCTCCAGCAGTCCTTCAGCCTGTTCCCGCGGCATCACCCGCATCGCCAGGCTGAAAAACTTCTGTTCCAGCGCCACATCGGTCAGCGGATTGCCTGGTGCGCCCAATGGCACTTCTACGCACAAGCTCGCCTGCCGGCTATCCACGGTCCGCAGCGTCACCATGGGCTCGCCATCCTCGGACAGGCGCGGGTCGACTTCAAGGTGAATGCGCGACAGCCATTGGGTCATGCGCGGATCGTTACGTTGTGAATCGTCATACGCCTGCAATCGACAATGCCCTTGCACCAGTCGTGCGGCCAAGGCATATGACAGGCTCATTTGCGCCGCTGCAAGGGTGCTGACGTCCCGGCCGCCACACATGTTGTGAAGAAACCCGCTCAGCCGCACCTGCACGTCTTCAACCTGGTCGACCTGTGCATTCAATTGATCCAGCAGCAGCCCCAGGGCGTCGATGGCCGAATGGGTCCCGCGGCAGGAGGCATAGGGTTTGATCGAGCAGCGGGCGAGCTTCCAGGCCACACCGAGGTCCGCATCCAGCGCTTCGGGCATGGAGGTCTTCGGGGCGAGGGTTTTCAAAAAACCACCCCAGACCTCATCGAACAACTGCGTCGGCCCGCTGATGCCCTGTTGGGCAAACCGCGCCGCCAGTAGCCCACCTTCTGCGGCACGTCCGCTGTGCAGCTTCTTGCTTTGCGAGCCGTCGTGGATGAAGGCCCACAGGCCACCGCTGAAGCTGCCGGCAATGCCTAGCGCCGCGAGGGTTTGCCGCGCATCCAGGCCCAGGATCCGCGCGCTGGCTGCTGCCGCACCGAACACTCCACAGGTCGCGGTGGAATGCCAACCGGCGCCGTTGTGGGCTGAATAGCCACCGCATGCTTCGAGCACCCGACGGCCCACTTCATAGCCGATCACTACGGCGCTGATGAGCTCACGACCACTCACTGGCCGTGCAAGCTGCGAGACTGCCGCCATCACCGCTGGCAGCACAACGGCACCGGAATGATCGCAGCCACCGGTGTCGTCCAGCTCCAGGGCATGGGCGGCAACACCGTTAAGCATTGCTGCCTGAACCGCGCCAACCTGCAGATCAGTGCCCCAAACCGACACCTCACCCGTTTCACCGACAAACACCTTGCGCGCCTGTTCTGCGACACCGCTATCAGCTCCGGCCAGCGTGGCGCCGAACGTATCGAGAATGTGCCGCTTGGCTTGCGCTACCAACGCAGGCGGCAAATCTTCAAACCGCAGGTCCACACAGAAATGCGCGACACGTTGCAGACGTTCGCTCATAAAACGTAATCCCGATAATGTCGCTCGTAAACTGACGCCGGATGATCCTCGGCGACCGGCGTTGCGGTTTCTGCCCACCACTGCGCGACCTCGGCACCCGTGGCGATCCACACGTCATCGTGCTGTTGAATGCCCTCGATCAACTCGCGCAACACGCCTATCCGTCCCGGCGTGGCGATGATTTCCGGGTGCAGGCGAAGCACGTAGCACAGGCCAAAGCGATGAAACCCGGCGAAGTCCATTTGCAGATTGCCCAAGGTGTGGCTGTAGG
The DNA here is from genome assembly GCF_019956035.1 of Pseudomonas sp. A-RE-22. Lineage (NCBI taxonomy): Bacteria > Pseudomonadati > Pseudomonadota > Gammaproteobacteria > Pseudomonadales > Pseudomonadaceae > Pseudomonas > Pseudomonas sp. A-RE-22. Next base: position 30,567 of record NZ_JAHBCZ010000004.1, on the reverse strand, counting down.
ACGCGATCCGCGATTGCCCCGGCGGCACCGCCGGGCTCAAGTTGAAGGCGAAGTAAGGCTCGTCTTCCAGTTCATAATGCAGAGGCAGTTCAATGACGCTGGGTGCCGTCGGGTGAGCGAATGGCAAGTCATCGCCGCGCCATGACGAGGACCAATGAATGCCCTGGGCTTTCAAGGCCTCGATGAACCCCGGCGCACCATTGCCCGCCGGGATTCTAAAGCCGAGCGGACGCTGGCCGGTCAGCCCGGCCAGGGCCTCACAGCCCTTGGCGATGTCATCGCTTTGCGCGGCCAGGTCCAGCGTGTCGTAGTCCTGATGACGATAGCCAGCGCAGGCGATTTCATGGCCGTCGGCCTGGATCGCCTGAATGTGTTCGGGGTTTTCCTGCGCAACGATACCGGGGACAAACCAACTGCTGGAGACCCTGAGTTCCTTGAACAGGCCGAGCAACCGCTCCACGCCGCGTTGGGTGCCGTAGCGCCATACCGACAAGGTCTTGTCACGTCCGGCGACTTCCGGGGCTTGGGTCAGGATGCCGTGGATGTCGTTGTAATCGACGGTCAGTACCACGGCGCAGCGATAGCCTTTGGGCCAGAGAGTGGAATCAGCCATGGTGATGCTCCTTCAGCCACCACTGGGCGACGTCGCGGCAGGTGGCGAACCACACGTCGTCGCGCTGGCGCATGTGTTCGAAGAGTTTTTCCAGCAGCAGGATGCGCCCCGGCTTACCGGTAATCTTGGGGTGGAACAGGGTGGTCAGGCATAACCCTTCGTCCATCGCGCCGTCGTATTCGCGGCACCAGTTATCCAAGGTCAGCGCGTAGCTGGCCGTGCGGTCCAGCCCGGATGGGAAGTTCGGCGCGCGGGTGTAGGCGAGGGAGGCGTAGTCGTCCATTTCCCAGCGGCCAGGGATTTCCACCAGCGGCGTATCGAACCCCGGTACGTTCACCAGGTACGGTCGATCATCACCGCGCATGCTGCTGGAGTAGGTAACACCGGCCTCCACCAGCATTGCCGGGGTTTCGGCACGCCAGTCGCCGGACGGCGTACGAAAACCTTCGGCGCGAATGTTCAGGTGTTTCCAGAACACCTCGCGGGAGGTGTTCATCACCTCTTTTTGCTGATCCAGCGTCAGGGCGTAAAAAGATTCGTGTTTGTAGCCGTGATAAGCCACCTCATGCCCGCGCTCGACAATCGCCTGGCACTGTCTCGGCCAGTTCTCTACGACCCAGGCCGGCACGAAGAATGTCGTCGGGATACGGAACTCGTCGAGCAGATCGAGCAGGCGTGGTAGCGCCCGGTAAGGGCCATAGCCACCGAAACCGAAATACTCGGGCTTGCGCCAGATCGAGCCGTTGAGCATGGCGTCACCGGTCGGGCCATCGAGGTCGAAGGCCAGGGCCAGGCAGGCCTTGTATTCGTCAGGCCAGGTGGGTTGGGGTGAGGAGGACATCTGTAGTGCTCCAATAATCTTTCAAATACACAACCCATCCCTGTGGGAGCGAGCTTGCTCGCGATGAAGCCGGCACATTCAACATCTGCGCCGGCTGATACACCGCTTTCGCGAGCATGCTCGCTCCCACATTGGATTCAGGTTGCCTGCGCGGTTACTTCCCGGCGTTGATGGTCACGGTCTTGATCGCACCCAGTTCCAAGTCCCACTTCTTCAGGATCGCCTGGTAGCTGCCGTCATCGATCATGCTCTGCAGCGCAACTTTCACCGCTTCGCTGAGTTCGGGTTTTTTCTTGCTCACACCCATCCCGCTGAACTGCTTGGAGATCGGCAGGCCGACGGTCTTGTACATGTCCTTTTCCTGGGTCTTGAGGTAGGGCAGGGTTTCGCTGCCCTGCATGGCCGCGTCGATGCGGCTCTGGCGCAGTTGCGCACGGGCGTCGGCCGAGCCTTCGGTGCCGATCACATTGATCGCAGGCTTGCCGGCGGCTTCACAGTTGGCCTTGCTCCACTCGGCGATTTCCGTCGGGAAGGTGGTGCGGCGACTGGTGCCGACCTTCTTGCCGCACAGGTCGACGATCTCGTTGGTGTCCTTGTTTTTCTGCAGGGTGTAGAACTGCGGACCGCTGGTGAAGTAGTCGATGAAGGTCACGCTGGCCTGACGTTCGGCGGTGTCGGTCATGCCCGACAGCACCATGTCCACGCGGTCGGTGGTCAGGGCGTTGATCATTTGTTCGAAGCCGGTTTCCTGCCACTTGATCTTCACGCCCAGGCGTTCGGCCAGGGCATTGCCCAGGTCGTAGTCCAGGCCGGTGAGGGTGTTGGTGGCCGGGTCCTTGAAATCCATCGGCGGGTAGTTCGGCATGATCGCTACGACGATCTCGCCCTTGGCCTTGATGCTGGCCGGCAACTCGGCGGCGAAGGTGAAGCCGGATGCCATAACGCCTGCGAGCAATGCTGGAATAACGAAGTTCTTCATGGTCGTTCTCTTTTGAGTGTTGTGAGCGCCAACGGGCGCTTAGGTTCGAACGGCAGAAATGAAGCTTTGGGTGCGAGGGTTTTGCGGACTTATTAGTATTTCTTCGGGGCTTCCAGCCTCCACGATCTGCCCGCCGTCCATGAACACCATGCGGTTGGAAACCTCGCGAGCGAAGCCAAGTTCATGGGTGACGACGATCATGGTCATGCCGGTCTGCGCCAGATCGCGCATCACCGACAGCACCTCACCGACCAGTTCCGGGTCGAGTGCCGAAGTGGGTTCATCGAACAGCATCAGCTTGGGACGCATGGCCAATGCGCGAGCAATGGCGACGCGTTGCTGCTGGCCACCCGAAAGCTCGATCGGGTAGCTGTTGCGCTTGTCAGCCAGGCCGACGCGGGCGAGCAGCTCCAGGGCTTCTTCATTCGCCTCTTTGGGTGAACGCTTGAGTACCTGGCACGGCCCTTCGATGATGTTCTGCAGCACGGTCATGTGCGGGAACAGGTTGAAACGCTGGAACACCATGCCGGTGGACAGGCGTTGGCGGGCGATCTGCGTTTCGTTGAGTTCGTGCAGCTTGTTGCCGACGATCCGGTAACCCACCAGTTCGCCGTCGACCCACAGGCCGCCTTTGTCGATTTTTTCCAGCTGGTTGACGCAGCGCAGCAAGGTGCTCTTGCCCGAGCCGGACGGGCCGATGATGCACAGCACTTCGCCTTGCTCGACTTCGATGTCGATGTCCTTGAGTGCGTGGAACTGGTCGTAATATTTATTCAGGCTCACGGCCTTGACGATGCTTCTCATGTGGGGCTCCTCAAGAACGCTTGCCGGCACCGCGGGCGAAACGACGCTCCAGGCGGCTTTGACCAAAGGACAGGACAGTGACGGTGGCCAGGTACCAGATACCGGCGACGATCAGCAGCTCCATCACGCGGGCGTTGGCGTAGTAGATGTTCTGGGCGTTGTAGAGCAGTTCCGAGTACTGGATGACGCTCGCCAGCGAGGTCATTTTCACCATGCCGATGAACTCGTTGCCCACCGGTGGAATGATGATGCGCATGGCCTGGGGCAGGATGATCCGACGCAGCGCTTGCAGGCTCGGCATGCCGATCGACTTGGCGGCTTCATACTGCCCGGTGTCCACCGAGAGCAGGCCGGCACGCACCACTTCGGCGGTGTAGGCACCCTGGTTGATGCTCAAGCCAAGCAGGGCCGCCACGAATGGGCTCATCAGGCTCACGGTGTCCATTTCGAAAAGGCCCGGGATACCGATAGTGGGAAAGATCAGCGCCAGGTTGAACCACAACAGCAGTTGCAGGATCAGCGGCGTACCGCGAAACAGCCAGGTGTAGGTCAGCGCCACATAGCGCAGGATCGGGTTGGCCGACATGCGCATGATCGCGGTGATCACGCCGAACACGATCCCTAGCGCCATCGCCAGCACCGCCATGACGATGGTATTGAGCAAGCCCCACATGATCGCCTGGGAGGTCAGGAACTGGCCGATGTACGACCATTCGATCTTGCCTTCGGCGAAGGCGCGCACCAGGCCGATGAGTGCGATGACGATCACCGTGGCGAAGAAGATCCGCCCGTAGTAGCGCCGGGGCACATGATCGTACTGGGTGATGTCGAACTGGTTTTCCGCCAGCTTGCGCTCCGCCTGGAGTCGTTCTGCCTGTGTCTGGCTCATGTTTGGTTCTCCATACTCGGTTTCGGCGCTATCGCTGTGGGAGCGAGCTTGCTCGCGATAGCGGTGGGTCAGTCCACGTTGATGTTGAATGTGAAACCGTAATCGCGAGCAAGCTCGCTCCCACAGGTTTTGTGTGCAGCTTCAGAGGCGGAAGCCCTGATAGTCCTCGGTCCATTGCTGCTGGGCGGCGAGGGCGGTTTTCAGCCGGCCGATCTGTTCGCGCACCTGTTGTGGCGCGGTCCCGCCCCAGCCGCTGCGGGCAGCGATGGCGGCTTCGAGGGTCAGGCTTTCGCGTACTTGCGGTGTGAGGCGCGGGTCGATTTCCGCCAGCAGCGCGGGGGAGGCTTCCCACAATTCGATGTCGTGTTTCTCGCAAGCCTGGACCAACGCACCGGTGATCTCGTGAGCTTCCTTGAACGGCACGCCGCGCACCGCCAGCCAATCGGCGACTTCGGTGGCGAGGGTGAAGCCCAGCGGTGCCTGGCGACGCAGTTCTTCGACGTTGACCTTCATGGTCGCAACCATTCCGGCCATGGCCGGCAGCACCAGCAGCAGGGTGTCGACGCTGTCGAGCACGCCGTTCTTGTCTTCGCTCAAGTCGCGGTTGTAGGACAGTGGCAAGGATTTGAGGGTGGACAGCAGGCCGGTCAGGTTGCCGATCAGGCGTCCCGCCTTGCCCCGTGCCAGTTCGGCGATGTCCGGATTCTTTTTCTGCGGCATGATCGAACTGCCGGTGGCGTAGGCGTCATCCAGCGCGACCCAGCGGAACTGCCGCGACGACCACAGGCAAAACTCTTCGGCCAGGCGCGAGATATTGATGCCGAGCATGCTGGCGATGAACAGGAACTCGGCGACGTGATCGCGGCTGGCCACGGCGTCGATGGAGTTTTCGCAAACACCGCTGTAGCCCATTTCCTTCGCCGATTGCTGAGGCAGACGCGCGATAGCCGAGCCAGCCATGGCCGCCGCACCCAGTGGCGACAGTGACGTACGCACGTCCCAGTCCACCAGGCGCTGCACGTCGCGCAGCATCGACTGGGCGTGGGCCAGCAGGTGATGAGCAAACACGATCGGTTGTGCCTGTTGCAGGTGGGTGAAGCCGGGGCAGATGCTCTCGATGTGTTGTTCGGCCTGGTCCACCAATGCCTGCTGCAAACCCAGCACTTCAACGGCCAGGGTGCGCACGTGGTCACGCAGGAACAGCCGCAGGTCGTTGGCGGTCTGGTCGTTGCGCGAACGACCGGCACGCAGCTTGCCACCCAGGGCGCCGAGGCGTTCGGTCAGCAGGCGCTCGATGAAGGTGTGGACGTCTTCGTCATCCAGGGTCGGGGCGATGCTGCCAGCGCGAAAATCCGCGCCGATGCGTTCCAGGGCGTCGAGCATGGTCAGGGTTTCCTGCTCGCTCAGCAGCCCGGCGCGCTGCAATTCCCGGGCATGGGCCTTGGAGCCGGCCAGGTCGTACGGGGTCAGTCGGAAGTAGCGTTCAGGGCAACGGGACAGGGCCGCCAAGGCTTCGGAAGGGCCGCTTTTGAAGCGAGCACCCCAGAGACGGTCGGTGGGTTGGGACATTGTTGTTTTCCTCGTCGGTAACGCGAACTGAAATGGGTAATCCAGGCCAAAACGTCGCTGAAAAATAGGCGAGCGAAATCAGGCCAGAGCAGTTTTCAAGGGGGCAGTTGCAACGGAGCGAGAGCTGATCGAAGTGTCAGCTTTTAATGTTTCGAGATCAGTGGTTTGGCACTGATACCGGGGATTTATCGGCGGTTGCCAAGCCTGCTTTTCTGTGTTCATTATTATTAGGCCAGCTATTTTTTTTGTTGTTGGACACAGATTGTTGAATAGGGCGCCAGAGGTAAATAAGCATTATGGAAACCCCACTTTCCAATTCCGGAAACCCGCCGCCGAAACCTCAGCAACGGGCACCGTTAGCCCTCAGTGGGCTGGACTTCAAACTGCTCAAAGTGTTCAAGGCCGTGGTCGAGGCAGGAGGCTTCAGTGCTGCGCAAAATGAGCTGAATGTGGGGCTGGCAGCCATCAGCAAACAGATTTCCGACCTGGAGATTCGTATCGGCATGCGCCTTTGCACGCGGGGTCGAGAGGGCTTTCACCTGACAGAAGAAGGGCGTCTGGTGTATCAGGCGTCAATAGATTTATTTGCCTCGGTCGACAACTTTCGCGACCGTCTTAGTTCCGCGCAAAATGAACTTGTCGGCGATCTTGGTGTGGGGGTTGTCGACAATACAATCTCCGACGATAATTCACCGTTAGTTGCCGCGCTTAAGCGTATAAATGAACAGTCGCCCAAGGTCAGGTTTCAACTTCAGGCCACGCAACTTGATGAGGTTGAAAGAGGTGTCGTCGAGGGGCGATTGGTGGCGGGAATTGTGCCGATTTATCAGAAGCGCGAAGAGTTTGATTACTACGCGTTATATGAAGAGCGCTCGGAGGTTTATTGCGCGCTCGGCCACCCGCTGTTCTCCATGGCGGACGCGGACATGGGGGAAAATGTGCTCAAGGATTACGAGTGCATCAACCATCGCTACGCGATTCATCGCGACAAACTGAAATTTGCCCACTACGACAGCTTTTCCGCCTCGGCAACCCAGGTGGAGGCCGTTGCACTGCTGATCAAGACGGGGCGTTTCCTGGGGTTCCTGCCCCAGCATTACGCCGCGTCGATGGTGGCGCGGGGAGAGTTTCGCGCGGTGCGCCCGGACCTGTTCAACATCGTCACGCCGTTCAGTCTGATACTGCGCCATAACATTGTGCGCAGTCCCCTGGTCAAGGCATTTGCCCAGGCACTGGGCGTGGACTTAAAAGCCCCGGTTTGATTGTTTTTCGCGTTAAGCACTAACGGACACTGATGGCGAACAAGAGCGATAGACCAGGCTTAAAGCTCCAGCATTTACAGCAATACTAACGCTGTACTATTGGGCCTATCTGTCGTGTCGACTGATTGAGTCCACAGCCGGTTGCTGTCAGTCAAAACGCGCCGATGGCTGAGCCTGCTTTCGCCTCGGATCGTCACAACGCTTAGACCCTCTTTTTATTTAGGCGGGGCTTTAGGCGAGGTCCCCCCTGATCCGATCGTCAGACTGTCATTGCACGATTCATGGCGACAATTTGCTCATGTGTGAACTGACTGCCGGGAGCCATGAACTTGGCCAGAAGCGTGTCCCGGTTTCGAGGCGCTCTCATTTGATCAGCTGCACATAAAGCCGATTTCAGCTCCGGCAACGTGAGTTCCGTGCAGTACGCAGGCGTGCCTGGTTGCTGATGCCACGAGCTCTCGAGGCTACCAGCGGCAAGCGCGGTGAAGCCGGTATCCTCGACAAGATCCTGCGCGATTGCCTCAGCCTTGATGTCATTCCCAGCTACAGGCAAGGCGATGCGGGCTAAAGACCCGGCGGGTTGGCCTTTGTCGGCAAGCGTCGCTGCGAGAACGGCGTTCCATGCCTTAACGACCGGACGGCCAATTTGCTCGCTTACCCAGACACTCTCGGGTTTGCCGTCGTCAACCTCTTTGATCGCTCCGTCACGTCCGGGATAGTAATTGGATGTGTCAATGACGACGACTTTCTCGGGAGCATTACTCAATGTCTGTTTGAGATCAGGGTATTTAGCGAAGGGGATCGAGAGGATAACAACGTCCACCTCGGACACAGCCTCTTCCTTGGTCACCGCCTGTACACCGATTCCTTTGGCAAGATTCTGAATGCTCTGAGGGGCCTTCGAGTTTGCCAGTTTAACTTCGTGGCCGCATGCAGCGAGTTTACGGGCAAGGGTAGCCCCAATGTTGCCTGCGCCAATAATTCCGATTTTCATTTCAATAACCTCCTCGCATATCAACAACTATCCAGTTACCCGTTTGGCTGGGTGTGCAAATGAATTGAGCGTGTCGCGAAGATCCAGCAATTCTCCAGGCGTCAGCTGACAGGCGGATTCAATCTTTTCAGTAACGCCCCAAAGCTCATGCCGAAGCGCCTCGCCTGCGCGAGTGAGCGCGATGAGCACGCGACGCTCATCTGTTCGGTCACGCGTTCGAGTCACAACGCCGAGCAGCTCCAGCCTCTTCAAAAGCGGCGTGATGGTGCCGGTGTCCATGCCGAGCTTTGTACCGAGATCTCCCACGGCACGAGGCTCAGCAGTGAAAAGCTCCAGCATCACAAGGTACTGGGGGAATGTCAGGCCAAACGGCTCCAAAAGCGGCTTATGCAGCCGCGCCATTCGGTTCGCTGCGCTGTAGAGAGCAAAAGACAATTGCTGGCCTACCTCGCGTTTCTGGAAATCATCTTGTTTTGGCATTTGTCTAGTCGGCTATTATCTAGTGCGCTAGATAAGCTAGCGCACATGTCTCAACACATCAACCACACTGAGTAGGAATTTCCTTCAGGCGCTATTCAAACAAGCGGTGCCGTCGAGGCAGGTGCTGCCGACACGGTTAACATCATTCTGCCGGTGCTTTGTATCCCGCCAGCATGTTCAATACCTCATCATGTGCACCGTTCGCTTCGGCAAACCGTAATGGTTTGGCACGTTCGACGACAAGTTCGCGTGGGGTCGGGGTGTTCTCGAGTAGCTCGAAGATTTCATTCAAGAACTCGTCCAAAGGCATGGCGTGTTCGTCATTTTCCTGCCCAAGCAACGTGGTGCGCACACCCGGTGGCGCAAGCTCGATAACCTCGACTGACGAGTCCTCCAGCTGCACGCGAAGACTTTGAGTGAACGAATGAACGGCTGCTTTGGTTGCGCTGTAGGTCGGTGTCGCAGGCAGCGGGACGAATGCCAGAGCCGAGCTGACATTGATGATCGTTGCACTGGGCTGCTTGATCAGTTGGGGAGTCAATGCGTAGACCATGCGAATCGTGCCAAGCAAGTTCGTGGTCACGATGTCTTCGGCGGTGCTCAGGTTTTGCGGATCGGTAAGATCCTCCCAGTGCATGATGCCAGCGTTGTTTATGAGCACGTTCAGATTCGGGTGACTGATCGCCAGCGCTTCGCTGGTGCGCTGTATGGATTGTGGATCGCAGACGTCCAGCAATACCGATTCAATACCTGGATGTTCCGACATGATCTTGTCGAGCAGCGCCTTGCGACGTCCCGCGATGATGACGTTGTTTCCCGCCTTGTGAAGCCTGAGCGCCAGGCCAAGGCCTATGCCTGAAGTGCTGCCAGTAACCAGAATCGTGTTGCCTGTGCTGTTCATAGTAAACTCCGGTAAGGGTATTCAAGCGGACAGATGTCCACTTACAAAAAAACTACCGGACAATTGTCCGCTTTGCAATGCAGCGAAGGAAAAAACTTTGCCCAGGAATGACGAATTGGCGATGCGTTCTGACGCCAGGAAAAACCGAGAACGAATTCTGAAGGTCGCAGTGGCAGAACTGACACTCGATCCCGCGGTCCCGCTGAGTGCGATCGCGAAGAAAGCCGGCGTGGGGCAGGGCACGTTTTATCGCCATTTCGCCAGCAGAGAGGAGCTGGTATTCGAGGTCTACCAATTTGAGATGCAGCAAGTGGCCTCGTTGGCGGAACAACTGCTCGCCACAAAACCCCCTAAGGAGGCCCTCCGAGAGTGGATGGACTGCCTCGTTGAATATGCAATGACAAAGTCGGGACTTGCGGCCGCGATACGGCAAGCAGCCTCTACTTACGAGTTCCCAGGGAAGTCGGGATACGCGCCAGTCCAGGCAGCGGCCGAGTTGCTTTTGAGGGCTAATGAAAAGGCCGGAACGATTCGTGGCGGGGTTACCCACGACGACTTTTTTCTAGCCACTGCCGGAATATGGCAAGTAGATTCCCAGAGCGAATGGCGCTCACGTCTTGCCAGATTGATGGACCTGGTGATGGATGGGTTATGCGCTGGCAGCCCCGAAAGCCTGAAGAAGAGAGACGTGTAGCATTCAAGTTAGCGGTCGGCGAACAGCGTGCCTACAACGAGCGATGCAAAGGCGCTAGCATGAGCGCTTACTCATAGTAGGGAACATCATGAGAAACCTCCCTCCTTCTTCGAGCCTGCGGGCCTTTGAAGCCGCTACCCGGCACGCCACGTTCACTGCGGCAGCAGAGGAGCTGCATGTCACACAGAGCGCAGTGAGCCACCAGCTCAAGCATTTGGAACAGCTCTGGGGATTGCAGCTGTTTCATCGCAGCAGCTCGCTGCACCTGACCTCGGCGGGAGCCGCGCTTGCACCCATCGTGCGGGAGTTCTTCATGAAGCTCGAGGCCACCCTGGCCGATTTGCGAGAGCAAAACGGCAGGCAGCGGCTGAGCGTCAGCACGACCTATTCCTTTGCCTTGAAGTGGTTGCTGCCCAGGCTGCCGGACCTGGCGCAAGCACATCCGGAAATTCTGCTGACGCTGGACAGTACCGATAGTGCCATTAACTTCTCGACGACAGACCCGGACGTTGCGATCCGCCTGGGCAGCGGTCATTTCCCGTCGCTGTTTTCAGAGTTTCTGTTTCGCGAGCAGATTTTTCCTGTCGCCAGCCCGGCTTTGCTTGCGCGCTTTGGTACGCCTCAAACGGCCGCCGAATTGCTGCGCTATCCGCTGCTGACGCGCGATGGTGCAGCGCTGGTGCCGAAATGGGAGCAGTGGTTTGCCCAGATGGGCGTCGAGGTCACGACCTTGAAGGAAAGCATTCGCTACGCGGACACCAATATGACCATCGAGGCGGCGCTGTTGGGACAAGGTATCGCGCTGGCACGCAGTGGGCATGTTGAGGCCGAGCTCAATGACGGCCGTCTTGAAAGACTTTTCGAACTGCCGTTCGCATCCCCTCTGGCGTATTACTTTGTCTGCCCCAAAGGGATCGAGACTCAACCTCATATTGCCAGCTTTCGTCGTTGGCTGGTCACGCAGGCCGTAGGTGCGCAACACGCTTATGCATGAGGTTTTATTCATGCCTGGATGAAGAGACTTTGCTTTTATAGCCTGACTTGAGCGGTCTAGGATGATGCATGCCTCTATACATCATCTGCCTCGTCTTGTTCGCCGCGCTGCTGCACGCCAGTTGGAATGCCATGCTGCGCGGAGGCGCCGACCGTTTGTGGTCGATGACCATCATGTGCATGGCGATAGCCCTGGCGAGCCTCATCGTGGCGGCGCTACTGCCTCCGCCCGCCCGTGCAAGCTGGTTCTGCGTCGGACTGTCCGCGGTGTTGCACGTGGGTTACAACCTGTTCCTGGTGCGCAGTTACAAGTCTGGAGACCTGGGCCAGACCTATCCCATTGCCCGCGGTGTCTCTCCAATCCTGATTGTCCTGGCCGCTTCGGTGTTCGCCGGTGAGCGGGTGTCGCCGAGTGGGCTGCTAGGCGTTGCGTTGGTGTCGACTGGAATCATCTCGCTGGCCTATACCGGGCGCCGGCGGGCGTTGCCTGACTTGCCCTACGCATTGGGAACCGGTTGTTTCATTGCCGCTTACAGCGTGGTCGATGGCATCGGCGTTCGCCTCTCCGGGGCGCCATTGGCCTACACCGCCTGGATGTGCCTGTTGTGGGGCGTGATGATGCCCGTGGTTTATATCGGACTGCGAGACGCCAAAAGCCTCTTTGCCTTGCGGCCAGGTATCGCCGTGGCCTCCGCTGGCGGGCTGGTTTCATTGCTGGCCTATGGGGTCGTGATCTATGCCATGGCCCATGCACCGATGGGGGCGGTGTCCGCCCTGCGGGAAACCAGCGTCATGTTCGCCGCTTTGATCGGATATGCATTTCTTGGCGAAGCATTGACCTTGCGCAAGCTGCTGTCCTGCGCAGTCATTGCCCTCGGTACGCTGGTTATCGGTTGACGTTGCTTGTTTTCATTTAGCCGTGAGGATTGATCATGAATGATGATTCGCAAAAGCCGGTGATCCTGATCACCGGAGGCGGGCGCGGGATCGGGGCGGCGACTGCCATGCTGGCCGCTGAGCAAGGTTACGACGTCGTGCTGACCTACATCGCCGATCAAGCGTCGGCGTTGGCGGTGGCAGAACAGGTCGAGGCCAGGGGCGCCCGTGCCTTGGCGGTACGTGCCGATAACGCCGATCCGGCACAGATCGCCGAACTGTTCGCCACCGTTGACCTGCGCTTCGGACGAATCGATGTGCTGGTCAACAACGCTTCGATCCTGGCACAGCAGTCTCGCTTGGAGGATCTCGGCTTCGAGCGCATGCAGCGAATATTTGCGGTCAACACGTTGGGCCCGATGCTCTGCGCGCAGCAGGCTACCCGGCGCATGGCCTATCGTTATGGCGGGCGTGGCGGTACCGTCATCAACATCTCCTCGGCGTCGGCCCGACTCGGTAGTCCGAATGAATACGTGGACTATGCGGCGTCCAAGGGAGCGGTAGAAACGTTCACGACGGGCTATGCCAAGGAAGTGGCTCGGGAGGGTATTCGGGTCAACTGCGTTCGCCCCGGGCATATCTACACCCAGATGCATGCCAGTGGCGGAGAGCCGGGCAGAGTCGACCGGGTGAAGGAAACGATCCCGATGGGGCGTGGAGGCCAGCCGGAGGAGGTGGCGAGGGCCATTCTCTGGTTGGCGGGGCCGGATGCTTCGTTTGTGACGGGTACCTTCCTGGATGTGACCGGAGGGAAGTAGACCGGCTATCAGGGCCGTCATTTCAAATGAAACACCCGATATTGCCGCTGCACTGCGGCCGGTCATGCCGTACTCGGCGTGGCATGACCGGGGCGCTTTGCGGACTACTTTTGCGCCAGCAATGCCTTTCTTGCTGCCTTGTTGTGTTTCATGGCGGCGATTTCACGCTCGCAGGCCTCGACATCGAACGAGTTGTCCCACTTGGCAATGGCGATGGTGCCAATGCCGTTACCGATCAAGTTGGTCACCGCCCGCGCTTCGTTCAGGAACCGGTCAATCCCCAAGAGCAAAACGAGGCCGACCAGAGGAATGGAGTGGATGGTTGTGAGCGTTGCGGCAAGCGTTACGAAGCCCGCGCCCGCCACGCCAGCCGAGCCTTTTGAGGTCAGCAGGAATACGCCCAGCAGAATCATCTGGTCCACAAATGTCAGCGGCGTATTGGTCGCCTGGGCGATAAAGATGGCGGCCATGGTGAGATAGATGCAGGTGCCGTCCGCATTGAAGGTGTACCCGGTTGGCAACACCATGCCTACGACGGATTTTTTGCAGCCAAGCTTTTCAAGCTTCACCATCATTCGCGGCAGTACGGCTTCGGTTGAGCAGGTGCCAAGCGTGATGAGAATCTCATCTTTGAAATAACGAAGAAATTGCATCAGCGGCATGCCCGACCATCGAGCAACCGAACCCAGCACGACCACGATGAAAATCAAGGTCGTGATGTAGAGCGCGACCAGCAATTGGCCGAGTGACAGCAAGGTCCCAATCCCGTACTTGCCGATAGTGAAAGCCATGCCGGCACCGGCACCAATCGGAGCCAGGCGCATGACCATTGCAACGACCTTGAACAAGCCTTGCAGGAACAGATCAATGGTGTTGATCAACGGCTTGCTGGTTTCGCCCATTTGAACCAGGGCTATACCCATCAATACCGAAAGCAGGATGATCTGAAGCATCACGCCATTGGAGAAGGCGCCGATGAAGGTTTGCGGGATGATATTGAGAAAGAAATCGATGGCGCCGCCTTGCTCACTGGCAGCTTGGCTGTATTTGCTGATGGCACTTCCATCAAGCGCGCTGGCGTTGATGTTCATACCGACGCCAGGCTTTACGATATTGACCACAATAAGGCCAACGACCAGGGCGATGGTTGAAAGAATCTCGAAGTAGATCAGCGCTTTTACGCCAATCCGTCCGACTTCTTTGATGCTGCCCATCTTGGCGATACCGACAACGACCGTACCGAAAATAATCGGCGCCAACAGCATTTTGATCAGTTTGATGAAGCCATCGGCAAAGGGCTGGAGCTTGGCTCCGATATCTGGCAGGAAGTAACCGATTGCTGCACCGATCACGATGCCGATGAGTACTTGCACATACAGCTGGCCATACCAGCGGGATTTGGAGATTTCCACGGAAGCACCTCATTTTATTTTTGTGATGGGCATGTGGCTTGACGTTGGTGGGTGACGCCTGCCTGGTGCTGCGGCCTCTTTCACAGAGACCGCAGATCGAGGGTGGTCAGCCTTCGCCCAACTCACGCATTACGGCGTACAAAGCGGACTTGGCTTCGAAGCCAACACCTGGAATATCCGGCAGCCCGACATAGCCGTTTTCCACCTGGATCCCGTCAGCGAAGCCACCGAAAGGCTGGAACACATCCGGGTACGATTCGTTACCCCCAAGGTGCAGACCTGCTGCGATGTTCAGGGACATCTGGTGACCGCCATGCGGAACTACGCGGCGAGAAGACCAACCCATTTCTTCCATCACCTTGAGGGTGCGCATGTACTCCACGAGCCCGTAGGACAGCGCGCAGTCGAACTGGAGATAGTCGCGATCAGGGCGCATGCCACCGTGGCGCAGCAGGTTGCGCGCATCCTGATGGGAGAACAGGTTCTCCCCGGTAGCCATGGGCAGTTCATAGTGATTTGCAAGTTCAGCCTGCAAGGCGTAGTCAAGCGGATCGCCGACCTCTTCGTACCAGAAGAGGTTGTACTTCTTGATGGCTTGCGCGTAAGCAATACCGGTCTGCAGATCGAAACGACCATTGGCATCGACCGCCAGTCGACGACCGTCGCCAACCACTTCGAGTACCGCTTCGATGCGACGGATATCTTCGTCCAGTGGCACCGCGCCTATCTTCATCTTGACGACGTCGTAGCCACGATCCAGATAGCTCTGCATTTCCGCCTTGAGCTTGGTCTGGTCTTTGCCTGGGTAGTAGTAGCCGCCCGCTGCATAGACCCAGACCTTGTCATCGGCCACGCCGTTACGGTAACGGTCGGCCAGCAGGCGATACAGCGGTTTGCCTTCAATCTTGGCGACGGCATCCCATACGGCCATGTCGATGGTGCCAACGGCAACCGAGCGCTCACCATGGCCGCCTGGCTTTTCGTTGGTCATCAAGGTTTTCCAGATGGCGAACGGGTCCAGGTTGTTGTTGGCATGGTCGATGAGCGTGTCTGGATCAGCTTCCGTAATACGCGCCAGGAAACGATCACGCATCAGTGCGCCCTGGCCATAGCGACCATTTGAATTGAAACCGTAGCCGATGACAGGCTTTCCGTCGCGAATCACATCCGTGATGACAGCGACAACCGAGCAGGTCATTTTCGAGAAGTCGATGTAGGCGTTAGCGATTGGGGAGGCAATGGAAACAGTTTTTTCACGAATGTCTACGATGCGCATGGCGGGGTCCTCTTGTTGTTTGTAGCCCCACGTTAGGCTTTGCGATGTCACCCGCCCAATGCTATTAATGCCGCACCCTATGCACAGGAGGCATGGCCCTTGGAACTCGTTTGGCTTGAGGATTTTTCAGCGCTTGCGGAGTACGGCAGCTTCGTTCGGGCGGCTGAAGCGCGGCACGTTACCCAGCCGGCATTCAGTCGCAGAGTGCGCTCGCTGGAGAGCTGGATGGGGGTGCAATTGTTCGTTCGAACGCCTCAGGGCGCGACACTGACTGAAGCCGGGAGGCAAATTTTGCCTAGTGCCCAGGAGGCTGCCAGGCGCTTGTACAGAATGCGCAACGAGGCTCAAGAGGTTGCTGGGATGGCTGCCAGGTCGCTTCAATTTGCGGCAACGCATTCCCTGTCGTTCACATTTTTCCCCAGGTGGCTTCGAAGCTCGGAGAGCGGTGCCCCGATCGAGGCTGTGCAACTGCACTCCGATAGCATGGCTGTCTGTGAGCAGATGCTGATACATGGCCAGGTTCAGTTTCTGCTCTGTCACCGTCATCCCGATGTTCCACCTTTGCTCGCCCCAGATCAGTTCATCGGCAAGAAGGTGGGTGAAGACGTGCTCGTTCCCCTGGCGAGTGCTTCTGCCAATTTCGGCACCTCGCCTGCGGCATTGCCATACCTGGCTTACACCCATGAGTCTGGACTGGGGCGTATCGTCGCCCACAGGCTGCGCGGCAAAGAAGATTACCTTCACCTCAAGCCACTTTTCAGCAGCCACCTTGCCGCGGTGCTGATGTCCATGGCCCTGGAAAGCAAAGGCGTGGCCTGGTTGCCCAAGAGCCTCACCGAGCAGGAAATGCTGGATGGGCGCTTAGTCAGGGCGCTCGACGAAAGCTGGGATATACCGCTGGAAATTCATCTGACCCGTCCGTCGGCACCGCTCAGTCAATCTGCCGAAGCGTTCTGGGCTCGGGTAGGGCCGTGACCAGGTGCGTTTCAGGTGACGCGCTGCATTGCTCAACAGGGAAGGGGGACGTGTCGCATGGCTGCCTGGCGACACGTCAACGGACCCAGAAGGTCAAGGCAATGAGGTTGGGCTATACGGACTGACCTCGAACTCCTCCAGAGCATCCAGCAGCGCGTCGTTGAAGTATTGCTTCGAGGCGCGATCCCACAGGATATGAAAGGCCGGTGCCTCCACACTTCCCGTATGGATCACGATCACATTGATCCGCGCCGCCGATGTCTGCGCCACCGCCCCTGGCTTGAAGGCCGGGAAGCTGAGGTCGACCCCGCAGAGCTTGGCCATCACCTGGGCAATCGCACCTCCGCTGAGCACCAGGCAGGCGTGGCTGTCCTGGCGGGGCAGCAGGTAGTTGGCCTGGTGGTCGAGTTCCCAGCGCGCCTCTTCATCGGCAATCCGCTGACCCTGATCCTGGGGGCTGCCCAGCAACACATATTCGGTCTGTGACAGGCGCGCCACCCAGCTGCCGTCGGCCTGGGCGGTGGCGCGGTTGGGGGCGTCCGGCAGGGTGAAGCCGCGCGCTGTGAGGTACTCGGCACTGTGGCTGCCACGAAAGCCGACTCGGGGCAGGTCGGTCTGGTCGACCAGGTGGTACGGTTGCGTGAGTGTCTCGTGGTCTTTCAGACTGGTCATGGCTTAACCCTCCTGGCGTTGGTTGGTGGGGTCGAAGAAGGGCAGTTGCACCACTTCGGCCTGGACGATGATGCCGCCCTCGACGCGAATCGGAATGTGCTGTCCCGGGGCACTCTGCTCGATACCGGCGTAGGCCAGGCCGATGATTCGGCCCAGCGTCGCGGAGTATTCGCAGGAGGTGACGTTGCCGCTGATGTCCGGGCCGTTGAGTACCAGGTGGCCTTCCAGCGGTTGTACGCTGCCCTTGGGCAAGGAGAAACCCACCAGTTTGCGTTTCAGCGGTTGGGCTTCGAGGATGTCCACCGAGCGCCGGCCGACGAAGAATGGTTTGTTGCGGCTGACCGCCCAGCCCATGTCGATTTCCGCCGGATGGGTCATGCCGTCGGTGTCCTGACTGATGATCACGTGGCCTTTTTCCAGGCGCAGCAAACGTTGGGTTTCGACGCCGAAGGGGCGGATGTCATGGGCCTTGCCGGCCTCCATCAGCGCGTCCCAGAGCATGAGCCCGTGACGCGCCGGCACGTGGATTTCATAGCCCAGTTCGCCGACAAAACCCACGCGCAGCAAACGGGCCTTGATGCCCGCCACGGTGCCCTGGCGCACGCCCAGATAAGGAAACGCTTCGGCGCTCAGATCCAGGTCGGTGCAGACCTGCTCCAGCACTTTGCGCGAATCGGGCCCGGCGACGTTGACCGCGCAAATAGCCGCGGTGACGTTGGCGACGTCCACGTCGAGGCGCCATTGCGCGTTCCACTTGAGCATCTGCTGGTAGATCCGGTCGACACCACTGGTGGTGGCGGTGACGTAGAAGTGATTTTCGGCCAACCGCGCGCAGACACCGTCGTCGATCACCACCCCGTGCTCGTTGGTCATCAGCGCATAGCGGGAGCGGCCGACCGGTTGCTTGAGGAAGGCAAAGGTGTACATGCGGTTGAGCAGCTCGGCGGCGTCCGGGCCGCGCACATCCAGGCCACCGAGGGTCGAGACATCAATGATGCCGACCTTGTTGCGCACGTGCAGGGCTTCGGCCTGCATGCAGGCTTCGCGATCCTTAGCGTTGCCATAGTAGGCCGGGCGTTGCCAGATGCCCGCAGGCATCATCTTCGCGCCAGCTTGCAGGTGACGAGCGTGCATCGGCGTTTGCCGGTACGGATCGAACGCGCGACCGGCGACATGCGCCAGTTTTTCGGCCACAAACGGCGGCCGTGCCGTGGTCACTCCGGTTTCGCTGATGTTGCGTTGGGTGGCCCACGCCACCAGCCGGGCGGTCGGCAGCGCCGAGTGACGACCCTGAGATGGGCCCATGCCGACGGTGGAGTAGCGCTTGACCAGTTGCACGTCGCGATAGCCGATCTTGGTCGCGTTGACGATGTCGGCCACTTGCAGATCCTCGTCGAAGTCGACGAAGTCCTTGCCTTTGGGATGCGGGAAGATCGGCCAATTGAAGTTGACCCGGGCTTCACCGCTGAACGATGCGCGTTGCGTGCCGACTGTCAGGCCCAGCGCGAGGGCGGCTTCGGCACCGGCATTCACGCCATCGGCAATCACGTTATCCAGCTGATGACGACCGTTGACCGAACCGGCGATATTCAGATTCCGTGGCAGGCCGCTGAGCGTGAACTCGGCACGTTGATCGTCGTAGGCCAGTTTGCCGCCGGCCTGGCACAGCAGTTGATAGACCGGCATGTAACCGGCGGACATGCACAGTAAATCGCATGCCAGATATTGCCCGCTCTCGGCGACCTGGCCCTGTGCGGTGATCTGGCGCACATCGACGCCGTTGATATGGCGCATGCCTTTCTCGTGCAGGGCCTCATAGACGGTGCTGTTGCCCTGACGATAGATCTTGCGTTGCGCCAGCGCGCGTAGCAGGGATTCGTCCGAAGGCCCTTGGCGCAGGTCCACCACCGCGACGACATCTACGCCCTGGTCATGCAGGTCCAGCGCGGCGAGGTAACCGTCATCGTTGCCCGTCAGCACCACGGCGCTGTTACCCGGTTTGACCGCATACAGCTTCATCAGCCGTTGCGCGGCGCTGGTCAGCATCACGCCCGGCAGGTCGTTGTTGCGAAAGATCACCGGCTGATCGAACGCGCCGCTGCAAACCAGGCATTGGCGAGCGCGCACTTTGTACAGGCGTTTGCCCTGGATCACTGGCAGGTAGTTATCGGTGAACCAGGCGTTGCACGTGGCTTCGGTCAGGATCTGGATATTGGTGTGTTGCTCGACCGCCGCGAGCAGTTCGCGGCGCAGGTTTTCAGCCTTGTTGCCGTCGATATCGAAGCGGGCGTAGGTGAGCGACCCGCCGAGAATCGGCTGTTGTTCGATGAGCAATACCCTGGCCCCCGCGTTGGCGGCGGTCAGGGCTGCGTGCAGCCCGGCGGGACCGGCACCGATCACCGCCACGTCGGTAAACAGGTAGGCCTTGTCGTAGTACTCAGGCTGGAACTTCAGGTCGAGCACACCGAGACCGGCCTTCTTGCGAATGATCGGCTCCCAGACCTTCCACATGCCCTTGGGCTTATAGAACGAGCGGTAGTAGAAGCCCACCGGCATGAATCTGGAGAACTTGCCCAGGTAGGCGTCGCGGTCGTTATCCAGCGAGCCGTTGACGTTCTGCGCCGTCACCTGCAACCCCGCGGACAAGGCGTGAGCATCGGCCGGCACATTGGGTTCCTGGGGCAGTTGCACCAGGCTGTTGGCATCCTGGCCGGCCATGGTCAGCGGGCCGCGCGGGCGGTGGTATTTGAACGAGCGAGAGATCAGGAAACGCCCGTTGGACAACAGGGCGCTGGCGATACTGTCGCCTTGCAAGCCTTGGTAGTGCTGCCCGTCGAAACTGAAATCCAGCGGCTGATCGCGGTTGATCAGCAGGCCCATGGGGGCGGGTAGGCGATTCATCCTGCTATCTCCTTGGGGGCGGCGTTGAATTCGACACGGCTGCTGAAGAGCTCCTTGGGATCGAAGGTCCGCAGGATTTCGTCAGTGACGGTGTGCCGCTCCGCGAGAAACCAGTAGCTGGAGGGGTTGTGCATCCACCACTCGCGCACCACGCCGGCGAGGTTGTCGGTGTTGAACACGTAATCAGCCCATTCGCCGTCGCTGCACGTAATCGGGTCGGGCATGGGTTTGAGTTCACCGCCATAGGTAAACTCGCTGATATTGCGCGGCCCGTTGAGCGGGCAAGTCATGATTTTCATAGTCCGCTCTCCGTCAGTGACTGGCCGCCGTAGCGCCCATTTCGTTGACTTGCTGGAAGGTCGAGAAACGTTCGAGGCCGAACGGCTTGATCAGGTCTGGCACCTTGCCGCCGCTGGCGACCAACTCGGCCATGGTCTTGCCGCAGATCGGCGTGGCCTTGAACCCCCAGGTGCCCCAGCCCGCGTCGAGGTAGTAATTCTTCACCGGCGACAGGCCCATGATCGGACTGTAGTCCGGGGTCATGTCGGTGATCCCGGCCCATTGGCGCATCAGCTTGGCGTTGGCCAGGAACGGGAACATCTCGATGGCATGGGCCAGCAGGCTCTCCTTCAAATCGAGCGTAGAGCGGGTATTGAACAGCGGATAGGGGTCGGAGCCGCCGCCAAACACCACCTCGCCACGACTCGTTTGCTGCACATAGCAGTGCAGGGCAGAGGAGCTCACCAGCGGGTCGAGGAACGGCTTGAACGGCTGGGTGACCATCGCTTGCAGCGGGAAGGTCTGGATCGGTGACCGGATTCCGGCCTTGGCCATCAGCAATGAACTGTGCCCGGCAATCGCCTGCACCGCGCAACCACACTTGATGGTGCCGCGGTTGGTCTTGACGGCGGTGATGGCGCCATTCTCGATGATCAGGTCCTGGACTTCGGTGAGCTGATGGATTTCCACACCGCGCTTGGCGGCTTGTTTGGCGTAGCCCCAGGCCACGGCGTCGTGGCGCGCGGTGGCGCCGTCGATGTGCCACAGGCCGGCGAGCACCGGCAAGTGGCCGGGATCGAGGTTGAGGCTGGGCACCAGTTCGCGGATCTGCTGGCGGTCGATCATCTCGGTGCGACCGCCGAAGTGCTTGTTGACCTCGGCCCGCTGGCGGAACGAGCGCACCGTGGCATCGGTGTGGGCCAGGGTCAGTTGGCCGCGCTCGGAATACATGATGTTGAAATCGAATTCGTTGGACAGCGACTGGAACATCCGCACCGACTCGGCATAAAAGCGCACGCCTTCGCTGGTCAGGTAGTTGGAGCGGATCACCGCCGTGTTGCGTGCGGTATTGCCGCCGCCCAGGTAGGACTTCTCCAATACCGCGACATTGGTGATGCCGTGGTACTTGGCCAGGTAATAAGCGGTGGCCAGGCCGTGGCCGCCGGCACCGATGATCACCACGTCATAGCTCGATTTGAGTTCCCGTGGTGGTGGCAGATCCACTTCCACCGGGTACTCCGAACTCAGCCCGTATTTCAATAGATTGAATGGCATAAGGCCTCCGATTGGCTGCGTAGGGCCCGGTGTTGCGCAAGGGCTGCGGTGACGGTGTTTTTCATCAGGAAGGCAATGGTCATCGGGCCGACACCACCGGGTACCGGGGTGATCGCCGCGACGTGCGCCAGGGCGCTGTCGAAGTCGACGTCGCCCACCAGACGGCTGCGGCCATCGTCGTCGATACGGTTGATGCCAACGTCGATCACCACGGCGCCAGGCTTGAGCCAACTGGCGTCGATCAACCGCGGGCGACCCACGGCGGCGATGACGATGTCGGCCTGCCGGCACAGCGCCTGGGGATCCGGGCTGCGCGAATGCAGGACGGTCACTGAGCAATCGGCCTTGAGCAACAACGCGGCCATGGGTTTGCCAACGATGTTCGAGCGGCCGATCACCACCGCGTGCTTGCCGCGCAGATCGCCGCAGGTTTGTTCGAGCAAGTACAGACAACCACTGGGGGTGCAAGGCGCGAGTACCGTGCGACCCTGGCTGAGGCCGCCGACGTTCTGACTGTGGAACCCATCGACGTCCTTGTCCGGCGCGATAGCCTCCAGTGCCCGTAATTCATCGATATGGGCAGGCAGCGGCAGTTGCAGAAGAATGCCGTGGATCGAGCGATCGGCATTCAGTCGAGCGATCAGGATGAGTAGCTGTTCAGTGCTGGTGTCCGCAGGCAGCCGATGTTCCAGCGAGCGGATACCCACCTCTTCGGCGCGCAGGATCTTGTTGCGCACGTAGACCTGGCTGGCCGGGTCGCTGCCCACCAGGATCACCGCCAGTGCCGGTTCAATGGCCTGCTCGCGCAGGCGCACCACGTCCTCGCGGACCTGTATCAGCACGCGGGCGGCGCTGGCTTTGCCGTCGATCAGTTTGTGCGTGTTCACCGGAAGATCACCGTTCTGTCCTGGTTGAGGAAAACCCGGTGCTCCAGGTGGTACTTGACCGCCTTGGACAGGGCCACGGTTTCGGTGTCACGGCCGGTGGCCACGAGATCGTCGGGCAGGTAGACGTGATCGACGCGCTGCACTTCCTGCTCGATGATCGGTCCTTCATCGAGGTCGCTGGTGACGTAGTGAGCGGTGGCGCCAATGAGCTTCACGCCACGCTGGTAGGCCTGGTGATACGGCTTGGCGCCTTTGAAACCTGGCAAGAACGAATGGTGAATGTTGATCGCCCGCCCCGAGAGTCGCTTGCACAGGTCATCGGAGAGGATCTGCATGTAGCGCGCCAACACCACGAGTTCGGTGCCGGTGTCGTCGACGATCTTCATCAGTTCGGCTTCCTGCCGGGCCTTGGTGTCCTGGGTCACCGGCAGGTAGATGAAGCGAATGCCTTCGCGTTCGGCCATGGGGCGCAGGTCGAGGTGGTTGGAAACGATGGCGGTGATGGTCATGTCCATCTCGCCCTTGTGGTAGCGGTAGAGCAGGTCGGTCAGGCAGTGGTCGAACTTGCTGACCATCAACAACACGCGCATCGGCTCGCGGGTGTCGTGCAGTTCCCAGGTCATCTCGAACGCCCTGGCGACGTCGGCGAAACCGTCCTTGATCTGTTGAATGTTGCCCTGATGACCGTCGTTGAAGCGGAACACCGCACGCATGAAAAACCGGCCGCTGAAATCATCATCGAATTGCGCCATCTCCCCGATGTAGCAACCGTTGTCCGCCAGGTAAGTGGTGACGGCCGCGACGATGCCGGACACCGCGGGACAGGTGATCTTGATGATGAAATGGTTTTTTTCGTGTTGCATGACACGTCCTCGGGATGATGGCGGCAGTTCATCGCATAGCGAAAAATGTCTGAGGACAGCAGGCTCATTCCTTGAGCGTATTTTCTTGTAGGGAATAAAATATTCCTGAAGTGGCTTTATAGGGGAGTGGAGGCGGGACGTCTAGGGGGTTGGGAAAGTTTTTTAACTGAGGGGAATTTTTTGTGGGGGGCGGCGACTCGTTTCCGTCGGTCGAACGCGGTCAAAAATGTGGGAGCGGGCTTGCTCCCACAGGTTGATCTTCATGCTTCGGGAGGGGGGCGTTATTCTTTGTCGTTGCCGTAGTTCATGATCGACAAAAGGCGGATAGGCACCTGCACCAGTTGCTCGGGGCCATGGGGGATTTCGCCTTCGAACGTCAGGCTGTCGCCAGCCTCCATGCGGTAAAGCTGATTGCCGTGGCGATAGATCAGTTCACCTTCCAGCAGGTGAAGGAATTCGGTGCCGGGGTGAGAGAAGGTCGGAAACTCTTCACTCGCGTCATCCATGCTGACCATGTAGGCCTCGAAGCTTTTCTTCGGCCCGCGGGTGTGGTTGAGCAGATGGTAGGTATGGCCTTTCTCGGTGCCACGGCGCACCACTTCCATGCCCTGGTCAGCCTTGACCAATAGCGCACTGCCGTCTTGCTGGTCGTATTCGCTGAACAACTTGGACAGTGGCAGGCCGAGCACGTCGCACAGGCGGCTCAGGGTATCGAGACTGGTGGACACCTGGGCGTTTTCGATCTTGCTCAACATGCCTTGGCTGATATCGGCGATCTTGGCCACGTCAGACAATTTCAGATCCTGAGCCTGGCGCTGGCGCTTGATCTGCAATCCCAGGTATTGCTCAAGCTTGAGGCGCGGGGCGGTTTCGGTCGACATAGTCATCAATCCTGCACACTTTCCGTTCAGTAATATTAGTTTCGCACTGAGAAAGTGCAAAGAGCGGCGTTCCGCTCGCGTCTGTCGAGCGATATTCCCACGGGGAAAAGAATTTTCCCATATATACAGCACAAAAGCGCTTTCTGAAGAGCGTCGGCGTTTCACTCGCGAATCTGGCAAGGGCCTTGCATTCCTATTGGGAAACTAACTTTCTTTTTAGGAATAAAAAGTCAGTCCAGGCCCATCCACAATGTTTTGCCCTTTCGCGAGGAGTGACGAGCAATGTTGCCAGCAGAAACCCAGCGCATCATCGACAAGCACGCAATCAAATACGTGCTTGCGCAGTTTGTGGATATACACGGGGCGGCCAAAACCAAATCGGTGCCTATCTGTGGGCTCAAGACCGTTGCCGAAGAGGGGGCTGGTTTTGCCGGATTCGCGATCAGCGGCATGGGCATGGAGCCCCACGGGCCGGACTTCATGGCCCGTGGCGACCTGTCCACCCTGACCCCGGTGCCCTGGCAGCCGGGTTACGGGCGAGTAGTGTGCATCGGCCACGTCGACGGCAAGCCGCATCCATACGACAGCCGTTATGTGTTGCAGCAACAAGTGCAGCGCCTGGCAGAAAAGGGTTGGACGCTCAACACCGGCCTGGAGCCCGAGTTCAACCTGATGCGCCGCAACGAGCATGGCAAACTGCAACTGGTGGACCTCAGCGACAACCTGGACAAGCCTTGCTACGACTACAAAGGCCTGTCGCGCTCCCGCGTTTTCCTTGAGCGGCTGACCGAAGCCTTGCAGGCCGTGGATTTCGAGGTCTATCAAATCGACCACGAGGACGCCAACGGCCAGTTCGAGATCAACTACACCTACAGCGACGCCATGACCTCGGCGGATCGCTTCACGTTTTTCCGCATGGCCGCTGGTGAAATCGCCAATGACCTGGGCATGATCTGCTCGTTCATGCCCAAGCCGGACCCGAAACGCGCCGGCAACGGCATGCATTTTCACCTGTCGATCAGCAGTGCCGAAAACAAGAACCTGTTCCATGACGCCAGCGACCCCAGCGGCATGGGCCTGTCGAAAATGGCTTATCACTTTGCCGCCGGCTTGCTGGCCCATGGTCCGGCGCTGTGTGCCTTCGCCGCGCCGACGGTCAACTCCTACAAGCGTCTGGTGGTCGGCAATTCGTTGTCCGGCGCGACCTGGGCGCCGGCCTTTATCGCCTTCGGCGCCAACAACCGTTCGGCCATGGTGCGGGTGCCTTACGGCCGCCTGGAATTCCGCCTGCCGGACGCTGGCTGCAATCCCTATCTGGTCAGCGCCGCGATCATCGCCGCCGGCCTGGATGGCATCGATCGCCAGTTGGAAATCGACCACGTCTGCAATGAGAACCTCTACAGCCTGAGCCTGGAACAGATCGCCGCGCGGGGCATCAAGACCCTGCCGCAATCGCTCAAGGAAGCCTGTGACGCCCTGGAGGCCGACCCGCTGTTCGCCGAAGTGCTGGGCCCGCAGATCGTGGGCGAGTTCATCAAGCTCAAGCGCATGGAATGGGTGGAGTACAGCCGCCACGTCTCCGACTGGGAGATCCAGCGCTACACCGAATTTTTCTGACTCTCAGTGTTTTTACAACCATTCGGGCACCCGGCACGGCGTCGAGTGTTCAGTGCCTTCGAAGGAGACTTTGTTATGTGTGGGATCGTAGGTCTTTACCTGAAAAACCCGCAGCTGGAATCCCAGCTCGGCAAGCTGTTCGAACCCATGCTGCAGGCCATGACCGACCGTGGGCCGGACAGTGCCGGGTTTGCCATCTATGGCGATGAAGTGGCGGACGGTTGGGTCAAGCTGACCCTGCAGGCAACCACCGAAGGCTTCGATTGGAAAGCTCTGATGGGCGAACTGGAAGGGCGTCTCGGCTGTTCGCTGGACTGGTTTCAGAACGCCAGCGCTGCCGTGCTCAAAGTCAATGCCCAAGAGGCGCCGGTACGTCTGGCCCTCGCCGAACTGGCGCCGAGCGTGCGCATCATGAGCGCTGGCCAGAGCATCGAAATCCTCAAGGGCATGGGCTTGCCCCAGGAAATTTCCCAACGTTTCGGCCTGGCCGGCATGAAGGGCAGCCATATCATCGGCCACACCCGCATGGCCACTGAAAGCGCGGTGACCATGGAAGGCAGCCATCCGTTTTCTACCGGCGCCGACCTGTGCCTGGTGCACAACGGCTCGCTGTCGAATCACTTCCGCCTGCGGCAGGAACTCAAGCGCGAAGGCATTCACTTCGAGACCGACAACGACACCGAAGTGGCCGCCGGCTACCTGACCTGGCGCCTGCAGCAGGGCGATTCATTGAAAGAAGCGCTGGATCACTCGCTGGAGGATCTGGACGGTTTCTTCACCTTCGCCATCGGCACCCGCAACGGTTTTGCCGTGATCCGCGACCCGATTGCCTGCAAGCCGGCGATCCTCGCCGAGACCGACGATTACGTCGCCATGGCGTCCGAGTATCAGGCCCTGTCGAGCCTGCCGGGCATCGAACACGCCAAGGTCTGGGAGCCGGCACCGGCCACCATGTACATCTGGGAACGCGAGTCAGCTTAAGGAGCGCACACATGAAAACCATCGACCTTTCCACGGCCACCGTGCGTGAACTCAATCAGGCGTTGCACGACCAGGTCAACAGCGTTGAAGAGCGCGAATGGGTGGTGACTCATTCGGACGGCAAGCACAACCTCGCGGTCGGGGTGAACGAAGTGCTGTCCATCGATATTCAGGGGCACGCCGGCTACTACTGCGCGGGCATGAATCAAAAGGCCTCGATCACCGTCCACGGCAATGTCGGCGTCGGTTGCGCCGAGAACATGATGTCGGGCTACGTCCGCGTCAAAGGCAGCGCCTCCCAGGCGGCCGGCGCCACGGCCCATGGCGGGCTGCTGGTGATTGAAGGGGATGCCGGCGCGCGTTGCGGCATTTCCATGAAGGGCATCGACATTGTCGTGGGTGGCAGCATCGGCCACATGAGCTGCTTCATGGGCCAGGCCGGGCGTCTGGTGGTCTGCGGCGATGCCGGCGATGCGCTGGGCGATTCCTTGTACGAGACCCACATCTACGTGAAGGGCAATGTGGAGTCCCTGGGTTCCGATTGCGTCGAGAAAGAGATGCGCGCCGAGCACCTCCAGGAGCTCCAGGACCTGTTGAACCGTGCCGGTTTCGCGCACAAGGCGGCTGACTTCAAGCGCTACGGTTCGGCCCGTCAGTTGTACAACTTCAAAGTCGATAACGCGTCCGCGTACTGATCCGCGCGAGGAGAACAGATATGAGCGACCCGATTAACCAAAAAGCAGCCACTCCAGTACTGCGCGAGTCAGCCACCTTCGACCGCCTGACCATCCAGGAAATCCAGCGTGCCGCCGAGACTGGCATCTACGATATTCGCGGCGGCGGCACCAAGCGCAAACTGCCGCACTTCGATGATCTGCTGCTGCTCGGCGCCAGTGTTTCGCGTTACCCGTTGGAAGGTTATCGGGAGAAGTGCGGCACCGACGTGATCCTCGGCAACCGCTTTGCCAAGAAGCCGATCCACCTGAAGATTCCGGTGACCATTGCCGGCATGAGTTTCGGTGCGTTGTCGGCCAATGCCAAGGAAGCCCTGGGCCGTGGCGCGACCATCGCGGGCACCAGCACCACCACCGGCGACGGCGGCATGACCCCGGAGGAGCGCGGCCAGTCACAGCATTTGGTCTATCAGTACTTGCCGTCGCGCTACGGCATGAATCCGGACGATTTGCGCAAGGCTGACGCGATTGAAATCGTCCTGGGGCAGGGCGCCAAACCTGGTGGCGGCGGTATGTTGCTGGGGATGAAAGTCACCGAGCGTGTAGCCGGCATGCGTACCTTGCCCATCGGTGTGGACCAGCGCAGCGCTTGCCGTCACCCGGACTGGACCGGCCCGGATGACCTGGCGATCAAGATTGCCGAACTGCGCGAAATCACCGATTGGGAAAAACCGATCTACGTGAAAATCGGCGCCAGCCGGCCGTACTACGACGTCAAGTTGGCCGTGAAGGCCGGGGCGGATGTGATTGTGCTCGATGGCATGCAAGGCGGCACGGCGGCGACCCAGGAAGTGTTTATCGAACACGTGGGGATTCCGATTCTGTCGGCCATCCCGCAAGCGGTACAGGCTTTGCAGGAGATGGGCATGCATCGCAAGGTCCAGCTGATCGTTTCCGGCGGGATTCGCAACGGTGCCGACGTCGCCAAGGCGATGGCGCTGGGGGCGGATGCGGTGGCCATCGGCACCGCCGCGCTGATCGCGCTGGGCGACAACCACCCGCGCCTGGACGAGGAACTGAAGAAAATCGGCTCGGCCGCCGGTTTCTACGATGACTGGCAGAACGGTCGCGACCCGGCCGGGATCACCACCCAGGACCCGGAATTGTCCAAGCGACTGGATCCGGTGGAGGGCGGCCGCCGCTTGGCCAACTACCTGCGCGTGTTGGTGCTGGAAGCCCAGACCATGGCCCGGGCTTGCGGCAAGTCGCACCTGCACAACCTCGATCCCGAGGATCTGGTGGCGCTGACGGTGGAGTCGGCGGCCATGGCGCGGGTGCCGTTGGCGGGGACCAACTGGGTTCCGGGTTCCGGTACCGGTTATTGATGACGACGATCGTTCCCACGCTCTGCGTGGGAAACCCTCTTGGGACGCTCTGCGTCCCACTTTTGTGACGCAGAGCGTCACGGGCTGCATTCCCACGCAGGAGCGTGGGAACGATCAGATCAAGGGGCCCACCAAGAGGTCCGTACATACTCACTTTGCTCGCTGCCCGACACCCACCTTTCTTTGCAGGAGCTTTGAACATGGTCAATCGTCTTCTCGGCAAATCCTTTCTCGGCTTATTGGCGGCCGGCGCACTTGCGCCATTGGCCCAGGCCGCCGATGCACCCACGTTGAACACCGGCAGCACCGCCTGGATGGTCACTGCCGCGGTGTTGGTGTTATTCATGTGTCTACCGGGTCTCGCCTTGTTCTACGGCGGCCTGGTTCGCGCAAAAAACATGCTTTCGCTGTTCACCCAGTGCTTCGGCATCGCCGGCCTGGTCGGCGTGTTGTGGGTGATCTATGGCTACAGCATGGTGGTCGACAGCACCGGCATGGTCGAAGGGCAGGTGACCTTCAACAGCTTTGTCGGCGGCCTGAGCCGGGCCTTCCTGGCGGGCATGACCCCGGAGAGCCTGGTGGGGGATATTCCGGAGGGCGTGTTCGTGACCTTCCAGATGACCTTCGCGATCATTACCCCGGCGCTGATTGCCGGTGCATTTGCCGAACGCATGAAGTTTTCGGCGGCGCTGTGGTTCATGGCGTTGTGGTTCACCCTGGTGTATGCCCCGGTGGCGCATATGGTCTGGGGTGGTGCGGGCGCGTTGATGCATAACTGGGGGGTACTCGATTTCGCCGGAGGCACCGCCGTGCACATCAATGCCGGCGTCGCCGCTTTGGCCGCGTGCCTGATCCTCGGCAAGCGCAAGGGCTATCAGAACACGCCGATGCCAGCCCACAACCTGAGCCTGACCATGGCCGGTGCGGCGATGCTCTGGGTGGGGTGGTTCGGCTTCAACATCGGTTCCGGCGGTGGCCTCAACGGCACGTCTGGCATCGTCATGCTCAATACCCAGTTGGGGGCCTGCGCCGGCATTCTCGGCTGGATGTTCACCGAGTGGTTCAAGGTTGGAAAACCTAGCGCTCTGGGCCTCGCCAGTGGTGCCTTGGCCGGTCTGGTCGGCATTACCCCTGCGTGTGCCTATGTCGGCGTCGGCGGTGCGTTGGCCATCGGTTTGCTGTGCGGGGTGTTCTGCTACTTGAGCGTCACCGTGCTCAAGCGTCGCTTTGGTTATGATGACAGCCTCGATGTGTTCGGTTTGCACGGCATTGGCGGAATGATTGGCGCGGTGTTGACCGGGGTGTTCTGCGTGCCGTCGGTGGGAGGATTGGTCGAAGGTGTGACCATGGGTGCCCAGGTCGTGGCGCAAATCAAAGGCGTGTTGCTGACGACGGTCTACTGCTTTGTCATCAGTTGGCTCATTCTCAAGGTGATCAACGCGGTGATCGACTTGCGCGCCAATGAGTCGGTGGAGGAGATGGGGCTGGACCTGGCTGAACACAACGAGCGTGCCTACAACCACTGATCGTTGCTGTTGATCGACACGGTTCACCTTCGAGTGTTCACGTAGAAAAAGTGGTGCTGTATCTGCTTGCTTTGGTGTGTATATCCGTTGCTGCGGTAACGGCTGCTTAGGGTTCCGCCCTTATGTATGGACTCGCCTCCACTGTCTACCCGCTTTTCAACACTGCTACCCGGCTGCATCTATGTATAAGGCCTATTCGAGGAAGCCCATCTTTGGCTTCTGGCCAACATTGGTTGAGCTCGCGGTATGC
>NZ_JAHBCZ010000003.1:0-157235 GCF_019956035.1 Pseudomonas sp. A-RE-22 | reverse complement strand
GACGACACCCAACCCACCCCGCTCTACCTGCAACTGGCCCGCAACCTGGAGGCCGCTATCCACGCCGGCCAGTGGAAAGCCGAGCAAGCAATGCCCTCCGAACGCAGCTTGAGCGAGCAACTGGGCATTTCCCGGGTCACCGCCCGCAAAGCGCTGGAAGTACTGTTCGAACAAGGCCTGATCCGCCGCAACCAAGGCTCGGGAACGTTCATCACCCCGCGCCTCGAACAACCGCTCTCGCGCCTCAGCGGGTTCAGCGAAATGCTCCGGCTCAAAGGCTTCGTGCCCGGCTCCCAGTGGCTGGAGCGGGAAATCACCCCGCCAACCCACGAAGAACTGATTCGCCTGGGCCTGTCACCCACTGACAAAGTCGCCCGGCTCAAACGGCTGCGCAAGGCCGACAACACGGTCATGGCCATCGAGATGAGCACCCTGCCCGCATCAATCATTCCCAAGCCACAGGCGGTGGGCGATTCGCTTTATGAATTCCTCGATGGCATCGGCAAACCGGTGGTGCGCGCCCTGCAACACATCCAGGCCATCAACGCCTCGGACGAGTTCGCCGCCCTGGTGGGCATTGCCCCCGGCACCGCAATGCTACTGATGACCCGGGTCGGCTACCTGGAAGACAACACGCCCATCGAAGTCACCGACACCTATTGCCGCAACGACTACTACGACTTTGTCGCAGAGCTGCGGCGCTAGACGACCAGAGAATCCCAATGTCCGAAGACAACATCCTCACCGCCAACGGCTGGATACGCGGCCGCCTGGTCCACGAACACGGCAAGGTCGTGTCCGTCGAAGGCCAGCCCTGCGACCCGGCGAGCAACGACCTGCCCTACCTGCTGCCCGGCTTCATCGACCTGCATGTGCACGGCGGCGGCGGCAAAGACATCATGGAAGGCGCGCCAGCGTTCGAAACCATTGCCCGCACCCACGTGCGCTTCGGCACCACGGCGCTGCTCGCCACCACCATGACCGCGCCGAGCGAAGAAATCGCCAGCGTACTCAAGGCCCTCGGTGAGTTCTGCGAACAGCGGCCCAGCGGCAGCGCACGCGTGCTGGGGGTGCATTTGGAAGGCCCCTATATCAACCCCGGCAAACTCGGTGCCCAACCGAATTTCGCCCACACCGCGTTGATGGCCGAAGTGGAGGCCTACCTGGCCCTGGCACCGATCCGGGTGATTACCATCGCACCGGAAATCGCCGGGCACGACGCCTTGATTCGCGCGCTCAGCGCCCGGGGCGTGCGCATGCAGATCGGCCATACCCTGGGCAGTTACGAAGAAGGCGTCGCGGCACTGGCGGCCGGGGCCAGCAGTTTCACCCATTTGTACAACGCCATGAGCCCGTTGCATCACCGCGAACCGGGCATCGTCGGCGCGGCTCTGGCCCATGCCCGATATGCCGAGTTGATTCCCGATTTGCTGCACGTGCACCCCGGTGCCATGCGCGTGGCCTTGCGTGCGATCCCGTGCCTGTATTGCGTCACCGACTCCACCGCCGCCGCCGGAATGCCCGACGGCGAATACAAGCTGGGCAGCCACACCGTGACCAAATGCCTCGGCGGTGTGCGCCTGGCCGACGGCACGCTGGCCGGCAGCACCCTGACCATGGACCAGGCCCTGCGCAACCTGGTGAAGATCGGCCTGCCCCTCGCCGAAGCCTCGCAACGCCTGTCGCAATTCCCCGCCGACTACCTCGGCCTGCCCGAGCGCGGACGCCTGCAACCCGGCGCCTGGGCTGACTGTGTGCGCCTTGATCGTGCCCTGAACCTGATCGACGTGATGGTCGAAGGAGAAGCCATTGACTTCCAAAATGCTTGAAGAGGCCCTGGCCTCGTCCGCCGCCGTCGAGCGCCAATTGCGGCTATTGGACCCCGCCCTGCAGGAAATTGCCGGGCGTCTGCGCCGCCAACCGCCGCAAGTGGCGATGACCGTGGCCCGTGGCAGCTCCGACCACGCCGCCAGCTACTTTGCCTACCTGACCATGCAACAACTGGGGTTGCCGGTGGCGTCGCTGCCGATGTCGGTGGTGACCATGCAGCAGGCGCCGCTGAAGGTCAGCGGCCAGGTGGCGTTCGCATTCTCCCAATCGGGGCAAAGCCCGGACCTGGTGAACAGCCTGCGCCTGTTGCGCAAGCGCGGCGCGTTGAGTGTGGCGATGGTCAACGCAGAGGACTCTCCGCTGGAGGCGGCCTGTGAATTCAGCGTGCCCTTGTGCGCCGGCATCGAAAGCAGTGTCGCCGCGACCAAGAGTTTCATCGCCACTCTCAGCGCCAGCGCGCGTCTGGTGGCCCATTGGAAAGACGATGCAGAATTGCTCGAAGCCGGCACCGCGCTGCCCGAAGGCCTGCGCGATGCCGCGAGCCAGGATTGGAGCGCCGCCGTCGAGGCCCTGCGTGACGGCCAGCGCTTGATGGTCATCGGCCGTGGCGCCGGGTTCGCCATCGCCCAGGAAGCCGCGCTCAAATTCAAGGAAACCTCAGCGATCCAGGCCGAAGCCTTCAGCAGCGCCGAGGTCCGCCACGGGCCGATGGCACTGATCGATGCAGATTACCCGCTGTTGGTGTTCGCCCCGCGCGGCGCCGAGCAGGCTGGTGTGTTGAGCCTGGCCGCCGACATGCGCCAACGCGGCGCCCGGGTGCTACTGGCCGCGCCCGATGACATCGCCGAGCGCAACCTGACGCTGTCCCGCGCCGAACACCCGGCCCTGGACCCGATCCTGGCGATCCAGAGCTTTTACCGCATGGCCGCCAGCCTGGCTGAGGCCCGAGGCCTGGACCCGGACCAGCCACGGCACTTGAGCAAGGTCACCCGGACCCACTGAACCGACAATCCTTTAACGCAAGGTCAACGAAATTACAAAGAGAGCGAGCCCATGCCCAACAACAATAAAGAGCTGACCCTCAGCGCCCCGCTCAGCGGGCCGGTGCTCACCCTCGCCAACGTCCCGGACGCGGTGTTCGCCAGCGGCGCCATGGGCGACGGGATCGCCATCGATCCGCTGAACGACACCCTCTACGCCCCCTGTGACGGCGAGGTGATCCACGTCGCTCGCACCGGCCACGCCGTGACCCTGCGGGCCGACAACGGCGCCGAACTGCTGCTGCATCTGGGGCTGGACACTGTCGAATTGCAGGGCGACGGTTTTTCCATGCTGGTCAAGGAGGGCACGCGGGTCAGCAACGGCCAGGCGCTGCTGCGTTATGACCTGGACAGCGTGGCACAGCGCTGCAAAAGCCTGGTCAGCCTGCTGATCATCACCAATGGCGAGCACTTCCAGGCTCGGCCGATTACCCTCAAAGGGGTCAAGGTCGGCGAGCCGTTGCTGCACATCGTCAGCAAGACACCGGGTGAAACACGCGACGATGAAGCGGACGTCGGCATCGAAGTGTTCGGCCAGATCCGCATCGCTCATCGAGGCGGCCTGCACGCGCGGCCGGCCGCCTTGGTTCGCCAGACCGCCCAAGGCTTCAAGAGTCGCTCGCACCTGCACTTCAGCGGTCGATTGGCGTCCTGCGACAGTGTGATGGGCATGATGGGCCTGGCGATCACCGAACAGGCCGAAGTGCACGTCAGTTGCCGTGGCAGCGATGCCGAGGCGGCGTTGCAAGCGCTGCTGAAAACATTATCCACAGCCCTGGCCGAAGAGGCCCATGCCGAGGCACCGCCGGCCAAGGCGCCCAGCCGTAGCGCCGAAGACGGTGTGCTGCACGGCGTATGCGCCGCGCCCGGCCTGGTCAGTGGAGCGCTGGTTCACCTGGAAGGCATTCAGTTGCCCGAGGATGTCGGGGGTCACGACGTCGCAGAACAACGGCAACGGCTTCGCGATGCCTTGGCGCAGGTCAGTCGCGAGATCCAATTGACCCTGGACAACGCCAAGGCCCGGCGCCACGTCGATGAGCAAGCGATCTTCAGCGCCCACTTGGCATTGTTGGAAGATCCGGTCCTGCTGGACGCCGCCGACCTGTCGATCGAACAAGGTTGCGCCGCGCCCCACGCTTGGAGCCGCTCCATCGACGAGCAGTGCCAAGTGCTGCGGCAACTGCAAAGCACGCTGCTGGCCGAGCGCGCCAATGATTTGCACGACTTGCGCCAGCGGGTCTTGCGGGTGCTGTTGGGGGAAGCCTGGCAATTCGACGTACCGGCGGGCGCCATTGTCGTCGCGCAGGAACTGACCCCATCGGACCTGTTGCAACTCAGCGCCCAAGGCGTGGCCGGTGTGTGCATGGCCGAGGGCGGCGCGACGTCCCACGTGGCGATCCTGGCCCGTGGCAAAGGCCTGCCCTGCCTGGTGGCATTGGGCGAGGCACTGCTTGCACAGGCACCGGGGCAATCGGTGGTGCTGGACGCCGACGGCGGCCGCCTCGAACTCACGCCAACCGCCGAGCGCCTGGCGCAGGTGCAGCAAGCACAGACCCGACGCACAGCCCTGCGCGCCCAGCAACAGACCCTCGCCCACACGCCGGCGCGAACCGTCGATGGGGTGGAGGTTGAAGTTGCCGCTAACGTCGCCTCCAGCGCCGAAGCCAGCCAGGCCTTTGCCAACGGCGCCGATGGCGTTGGCTTGCTGCGCACCGAGTTTCTCTTCGTCGACCGCCACACTGCCCCCGACGACGAAGAGCAACGCCAGGCCTATCAGGCCGTGCTCGATGCCATGGGCGACAGGCCAGTGATCATCCGCACCATCGACGTCGGTGGCGACAAACAATTGGATTACCTGCCGCTGCCGGCCGAAGCCAACCCGGTGCTCGGCCTGCGGGGCATTCGCCTGGCCCAGGTGCGCCCGGAACTGCTGGATCAGCAATTGCGAGCCCTGCTGCAGACTCGCCCACTGCACCGCTGCCGGATTTTGTTGCCGATGGTTACCGAGGTTGACGAACTGCTGCACATCCGCCAGCGTCTCGACGCCTTGGGTGCCGAACTCGGCCTGAGCGAACGCCCGCAACTGGGGGTGATGATCGAAGTACCAGCCGCCGCCCTGCTGGCCGAGCAACTGGCCGAGCACGCGGACTTCCTGTCCATTGGCACCAACGACCTGTCCCAGTACACCCTCGCCATGGACCGCGACCACGCCGGCCTCGCCGCCCGGGTCGATGCCTTGCACCCGGCGCTGTTGCGACTGATCGCCCAGACCTGCGCTGGCGCCGCCAAGCATGGGCGCTGGGTTGGCGTATGCGGGGCCTTGGCTTCCGATCCCCTGGCCACACCGGTGCTGATAGGCCTGGGCGTACGGGAGCTGTCGGTCAGCCCGCCGCAGGTCGGCGAAATCAAGGACCGCGTGCGTCACCTCGATGCCGCCCAGTGCCGCCGCGTCAGTACCGATTTGCTGAACCTGGCCAGTGCCGCCGCCGTGCGCCAGGCCTGCCATCAACACTGGCCCCTGGGCTGAGCCACGTCGGACAACAATAAAAGGAGAGACGCCATGTACCAGCATTTCATTGAAGGGCTGCAACGCCTCGGCCGGGCGCTGATGTTGCCCATCGCGATCCTGCCGATAGCCGGCCTGCTGCTGCGCCTGGGTGACACGGACCTGTTGAATATCGCGATCATCCACGATGCCGGCGAAGCGATTTTCGCCAACCTGCCGATGATCTTCGCCATCGGCATCTCTGTGGGTTTCGCCCGGGACAACAACGGCACGGCGGGGCTGGCCGGGGCCATCGGTTACCTGGTGATGATCGCGACGCTGAAGGTGCTCGACGCCAGCATCAACATGGGCATGCTCGCCGGGATCATCAGTGGTCTGCTGGCCGGCGCGCTGTACAACCGCTTCAAGGACATCAAGCTGCCGGAGTACCTGGCGTTCTTTGGCGGCCGACGCTTCGTGCCGATTGTCACCGGCTTCAGCGCCGTCGGTCTCGGCGTCGTGTTCGGCCTGATCTGGCCGCCGATCCAGCACGGCATCAACAGCTTCGGCGAGCTGCTGATGGCCAGCGGCAGCTTCGGCGCGTTCGTCTTCGGTGTATTCAATCGGTTGCTGATCGTCACCGGCTTGCACCACATCCTCAACAACATGGCCTGGTTCATCTTCGGCAGCTTTACCGACCCGACGACCGGGGCGGTGGTCACCGGGGACCTGACCCGTTATTTCGCCGGCGACCCCAAGGGCGGCCAGTTCATGACCGGGATGTTCCCGGTGATGCTCTTCGGTCTGCCCGCGGCGTGCCTGGCGATGTACCGCAACGCCCTGCCCCAGCGACGTAAGGTCATGGGCGGGATCCTGCTGTCCATGGCGCTGACCTCGTTTCTGACCGGTGTCACCGAACCGATCGAATTCGCCTTCATGTTCCTTGCGCCGCTGTTGTACCTGGTCCACGCGCTGCTCACCGGCCTGTCGATGGCGGTGACTAATCTACTGAACATCCACTTGGGCTTTACCTTCTCCGGCGGTTTCATCGACATGGTCCTGGGCTGGGGCGAATCCACTAACGGCTGGCTGGTCGTCCCGGTGGGCCTGGCCTACGCGGCGATCTATTACCTGGTGTTCGACTTCTGCATCCGCCGCTTCGACCTGAAGACGCCGGGGCGCGAAGAGGTACCGGCGGGCGACAAACCGGCCATCGCCGAAAACCAGCGGGCCGCTGCCTACATCCAAGCGTTGGGCGGCGCTGACAACCTGATCACCCTCGGCGCCTGCACCACGCGCCTGCGACTGGACCTGATAGATCGCAACAAGGCGTCCGACGCCCAGCTCAAGGCCCTCGGCGCCATGGCCGTGGTCCGCCCCGGCCACGGCGGCAGCCTGCAGGTGGTGGTGGGGCCGATGGCCGACAGCATCGCCGATGAAATCCGCTTGGCGTTGCCCTCTTCCGAACGGCCAGCCAGCGCATCCGTGGCCGAAGTGGTTGCGTCTGCCCCACCGGCTGTCGTCTCCGAAGCCGAAGCGCAACAATGGCTCGCGGCCCTGGGCGGTGGCGGGAATGTGGTGCAGCTCGATTGCGTGGCGATGAGCCGTTTGCGCGTGCAACTGGCCGATGGCAAAGGGTTGTCGGAAAGCCAGCTCAAGGCGCTGGGTTGCCAGGGGGTCAGCTCGCTGGAGGATGGTGTGTGGCACTTGTTGCTAGGGGAAAAAGCGCCAGGGTTGTGGCGGGCGTTGGAGGCGGTGGTGCCGAGTCGTCAGGCGGGTGTCAAAGCCTGAGTTTTCGTTGCCTGAAAGTACGCCATCGCGAGCAAGCTCGCTCCCACAGGGTTCGGTGTCGATCACTTGTTTTGTGAACGACACCCATCCACTGTGGGAGCGAGCTTGCTCGCGATGGGGCCTGTACACACCCCACAACTATATCTGACACAGCGCAATCCCCGTGGCGAGGGTTCATGTACACAGAATCACGGGCAATAAAAAACCCGCTGAATCCATCAGCGGGTTTTTCATTTCAAGCGCCAGAGGATCAGAAATCCTCCAACCGCCACACTTCATACGCCGGTGTCTCGTAGGGATGGCTGTGCTTCAGCGCCTCCACCACTGGGCGGATCAACTCATCGGCCACCACCAGTTCCACCTTCCATTCCTCGACCTGCTCGACCTGCCCTGCTTCGCCAATGAACGGCTGGCTGCCGTCCAACGGGCGAAACTGGCCCAGGCCCAACACTTGCCAGGCGCAGTGGTCATAGTCGCCGATTCGCCCGCCACCGGCAGCGAATACGGCGTTTTTGACCACGTCCAGATGGCTGGCCGGAACGAAGAAGCAGAGCTTGTACACCGCCTTAGTTCACCCAGACGCGGGCGTTGCGGAACATGCGCATCCATGGCGCGTCTTCGTTCCAGTCGTCCGAACGCCACGAGTTCTGCACCGCGCGGAATACACGCTCGGGGTGCGGCATCATGATCGTGACGCGGCCGTCGCGGCTGGTCAGGCCGGTGATCCCGCGCGGCGAGCCGTTCGGGTTGGCCGGGTAGGTTTCGGTGACCTTGCCGTGGTTGTCGACGAAGCGCAGCGACACACAACCGGACAAGTCGGCCTCGAGCAACGCTTCTTCGCTTTCGAATTCCGCGTGGCCTTCGCCGTGGGCGATGGCGATCGGCATGCGCGAACCGGCCATGCCCTGCAGGAAGATCGAATTCGACTCCTGCACCTGGACCATCGCCACGCGGGCTTCGAACTGCTCGGAACGGTTACGCACGAAGTGCGGCCAGAACTCGCTGCCCGGGATCAGCTCGTGCAGGTTGGACATCATCTGGCAACCGTTGCACACGCCGAGGGTGAAACTGTCGGTGCGTTCGAAGAAACCCTGGAACGCATCGCGGGCGCGGCTGTTGAACAGCGCCGACTTGGCCCAGCCTTCACCGGCACCCAACACGTCACCGTAGGAGAAACCGCCGCAAGCGACCATGCCCTTGAAGTCGTTCAGGTCGACACGACCGGCGAGGATGTCGCTCATGTGCACGTCGATCGCGTTGAAGCCGGCGCGGTCGAATGCCGCCGCCATTTCCACCTGACCGTTGACGCCCTGCTCGCGCAGGACCGCCACTTGTGGGCGAATGCCTTTCTTGATGTAGGGCGCGGCCACGTCGTGGTTGACGTCGTAGCTGAGCTTGGCGCTCAGGCCCGGGTTGTCTTCTTCCAGCAGCGCGTCGAATTCCTGCTCGGCGCAATCGGCGTTGTCGCGCAGGCGCTGGATCTGGTAGCTGGTTTCCGCCCACTGGCGCTGCAACAGGCTGCGCTGGCCTTCAAAGACGGTGTCGCCATTGAAGGTGATGTTGATGTGGGCGTTGTTGATCGGCTGGCCGATCACCGAGACGCAGTCGGCCAGGCCAGCTGCGCTGAACTGGGCGAGGATGTCCGGGGTGGCGTCCTGGCGAACCTGGATCACCGCGCCCAACTCTTCGTTGAACAGGATGGCCGGGATTTCGGCCTTGGACTCGGCAACGCTGTCGAGGGTCAGGCTCAGGCCGCAGTGGCCGGCAAAGGCCATTTCCACCACGGTGGTCAGCAAACCGCCGTCGGAACGGTCGTGGTAGGCCAGCAGGTGACCGTCGGCGTTGAGACCCTGGATGACGGCGAAGAATGCCTTCAGGTCTTCGGCATCATCGACGTCCGGCGCTTGCGAGCCGAGCTTGCCGTGCACCTGGGCCAGGATCGAGGCGCCCATGCGGTTCTGGCCACGGCCCAGGTCGATCAGGATCAGATCGGTGGTGCCCTTGTCCATGCGCAGTTGCGGGGTCAAGGTCTGGCGGATGTCGGTGACCGGGGCGAAACCGGTCACGATCAGCGACAGCGGCGAAGTCACGCTCTTGTCCACGCCTTCGTCGTTCCAGCGCGTGGCCATGGACATGGAGTCCTTGCCCACCGGAATGGTGATACCCAGCTCAGGGCACAGCTCCATGCCGACAGCCTTGACCGTGTCGTACAGGCGGGCGTCTTCACCCGGGTGACCGGCGGCGGACATCCAGTTGGCCGACAGCTTGATGTCGGAAATCTTGCCGATGCGCGAAGCCGCAATGTTGGTCAGGGTCTCGCCAATCGCCATGCGGCCCGACGCCGGGGCGTCCAGCAGTGCCAGCGGTGTGCGCTCGCCCATCGCCATGGCTTCACCGGTGTAGACGTCGAAGCTGGTGGCGGTCACGGCCACGTCAGCCACCGGCACCTGCCACGGGCCGACCATCTGGTCACGGGCCACGAGGCCGGTGATGGTGCGGTCGCCGATGGTGATCAAAAAGCTCTTGCTCGCCACGGCCGGGTGATGCAGCACGCGCTCGATGGACTCGGCGAGGTCGAGGGTCGACGGATCGAAATCGTCGCCCAGCTCGGCTTCGCGAACGGCCGAACGGTGCATGCGCGGGGCCTTGCCCAGCAGCACTTCCAGCGGCATGTCCACCGGGCTGTTGCCGAAATGGCTGTCGGTGACGGTCAGTTGCGGCTCGGCGGTGGCTTCACCCACTACCGCGAACGGGCAGCGCTCGCGCTCGCAAATAGCCTTGAAGCGCTCGAAGTCCGCCGGGCCGACCGCCAGGACGTAACGTTCTTGGGACTCGTTGCTCCAGATTTCGTGCGGGGCCATGCCCGGCTCGTCGTTTGGAATGTTGCGCAGTTCGAAGCGGCCACCGCGGCCACCGTCGTTGACCAGTTCCGGGAAGGCGTTGGACAGGCCGCCCGCGCCGACGTCGTGGATGAAGCTGATGGGGTTGTGGTCACCCAACTGCCAGCAACGGTCGATGACTTCCTGGCAACGGCGTTCCATTTCCGGGTTTTCCCGTTGGACCGAAGCGAAGTCCAGGTCCGCCGAGCTGGTGCCGGTGGCCATGGAGGAAGCGGCGCCGCCGCCCAGGCCGATGAGCATGGCCGGGCCACCGAGGACGATCAGCTTGGAGCCGACCAGGATCTCGCCTTTCTGCACGTGTTCGGCGCGGATGTTGCCCATGCCACCAGCCAACATGATCGGCTTGTGGTAACCACGGACTTCCTCACCACGCGGGGTGGTGATGGACTGTTCGAAGGTACGGAAATAGCCGGTCAGGGCCGGACGGCCGAATTCGTTGTTGAACGCCGCGCCCCCCAGGGGACCTTCGATCATGATGTCCAGGGCGTTGACGATGCGCTCAGGCTTGCCGTACGGCTTTTCCCACGGCTGTTCGAAGCCCGGGATCTGCAGGTTCGACACGGTGAAGCCGGTCAGGCCGGCCTTGGGCTTGGCACCGCGCCCGGTGGCGCCTTCGTCGCGGATCTCGCCACCGGAACCGGTGGACGCGCCCGGGAACGGGGCAATCGCCGTCGGGTGGTTGTGGGTCTCGACCTTCATGAGGATGTGCACCGGTTCCTGGACCGCACCGTACTGGCGGGTCTCAGGGTTCGGGTAGAAGCGACCGGCAACGTTGCCGACGATCACCGCCGCGTTGTCCTTGTAGGCCGACAGCACACCTTCGTTGTGCATCTGGTAGGTGTTCTTGATCATGCCGAACAGGCTTTTTTCCTGGTCCTGGCCATCAATGTCCCAACTGGCGTTGAAGATCTTGTGGCGACAGTGCTCGGAGTTGGCCTGGGCGAACATCATCAGTTCGATGTCGTGCGGGTTGCGCTTCAAGCCCTGGAAGGCGTTGACCAGGTAATCGATCTCGTCTTCAGCCAGGGCCAGGCCCAGCTCGACGTTGGCTTTTTCCAGCGCGGCACGGCCGCCGCCCAGTACATCGATGGCGGTCAGTGGCTTGGGTTCGGCGTGGCTGAACAGGCCGGCGGCCTGCTCCAGGTTGCCCAGGACGACCTGGGTCATGCGGTCATGCAGACCGTCGGCGATCAGTTGGGCCTCGGCCTCGCTGAACTCACCGGCGACATAAAAGGCAATACCGCGCTCCAGACGCTGGACTTTCGCCAGGCCGCAGTTGCGGGCGATATCGCTGGCCTTGCTCGACCATGGCGAAATGGTGCCGAAACGCGGCAGCACCAGGAACAGGCGACCGGCCGGCTCCTGGACAGGAACACTGGGACCGTACTTCAGAAGGCGCGCAAGCACCTGCTGTTCGTCGCCGGTCAAACCGCCGGTGACTTCGGCGAAGTGAGCGAATTCAGCATACAAGCCACTGACAGCCGGAACCTTCTGGCTCAGTTGCTCAAGGAGTTTGCTGTGGCGAAAGGCAGAAAGGGCAGGAGCGCCGCGCAGGATCAACATCTTCGGGACAGCCTCGGGAAGGGGGTGTGCTTTGAGGCCGTGCATTCTAGCCTAAACCGCCGCCAACGGCACCCGAAACGGCACGCGCGGTGCTGGCCGAATGTCGGTCTTTGCGCACACGGCGCAATTGGACACCCGCGCCAAGGTTTTCGCAGAGTTATTTTTCAGCGACGCAAAGCCCTGCGCACCCCGGCCGGCCGGTGCTGCGGACATGTTTTGCAATGGCTAGCAGACTGGCCATTTGCTGTCGAGATATGGCGGTAGGGGCCGTTTGCGTATACTGCGCAGATGTTTTCCCCAACGGCTTTGCGTCCGCGATATGCCAGATGGCTGATCGCAACCGGACTCTTCCTGGTGCTCAGTGGTTGTGTTGAGAAACCCAACACACTGGAGCGCGTAAAGGAGGATGGCGTGCTGCGGGTGGTTACCCGAAACAGCCCCGCCACCTACTTTGAGGATCGTAACGGTGAAACCGGCTTCGAATACGAGCTGGTGAAGCGCTTCGCCGACGATTTGGGGGTGGAACTGAAGATAGAGACCGCCGACAACCTCGACGACCTCTTCAGCCAGATCGGCAAGCCCAACGGTCCGGTATTGGCCGCCGCGGGCCTGGTCAGCAGCGAACAGCGCAAGAAGCAGGTGCGGTTTTCCCGCTCCTATCTGGAAGTCACCCCGCAGATCAT
This sequence comes from Pseudomonas sp. A-RE-22, assembly GCF_019956035.1. NCBI lineage: Bacteria > Pseudomonadati > Pseudomonadota > Gammaproteobacteria > Pseudomonadales > Pseudomonadaceae > Pseudomonas > Pseudomonas sp. A-RE-22. The sequence continues at coordinate 144,943 of NZ_JAHBCZ010000003.1, read as the reverse complement.
CTACCGCAACGGCCAGTCACGCCCGACCGACGCCGCCGCCCTGGCCGGCAAGAAAATCATGGTGCTCAAGGGCAGCACCCACGCCGAACAGCTGGCACAGTTGAAGCAGCAGTATCCGGGCATCGAATACGAAGAATCCGACGCGGTCGAAGTGGTCGACCTGTTGCGCATGGTCGACGAGGGCCAGATCGACCTGACCCTGGTGGACTCCAACGAAGTGGCGATGAACCAGGTGTACTTCCCCAACGTGCGCGTGGCTTTCGACCTGGGCGATGCCCGCAGTCAGAGTTGGGCGGTCGCCCCCGGCGAGGACAACAGCCTGCTCAACGAGATCAACAGCTACCTGGAAAAGGTGCAGAAGAACGGCACCTTGCAGCGCCTCAAAGACCGCTATTACGGGCACGTCGATGTCCTCGGCTACATGGGCGCCACCACATTCGCCCAGCATTTGCAGCAACGGCTGCCCAAATACGAACAGCACTTCAAGGCCTACGCCAAGCAAGAGAAAGTCGATTGGCGCCTGTTGGCCGCGATCGGCTATCAGGAATCGCTGTGGCAACCGGCGGTCACGTCCAAGACCGGCGTGCGCGGCCTGATGATGCTGACCCAGAACACGGCCCAGGCCATGGGCGTGTCCAACCGCCTGGATCCGAAGCAGAGCATCATGGGCGGTGCCAAGTACCTGGCGTACATGAAGGACCAACTGGACGAAAGCATCGAAGAGCCCGACCGCACCTGGTTCGCCCTCGCCGCCTATAACGTGGGCAGCGGTCATCTGGACGACGCCCGCAAACTGGCGGCCAAGGAAGGGCTGAACCCGAACAAGTGGCTGGATGTGAAAAAAATCCTGCCGCGCCTGTCGCAGAAACAGTGGTACAGCAAGACCCGCTATGGCTACGCCCGCGGTGGCGAGCCGGTGCATTTCGTGGCGAACATCCGTCGCTACTACGACATCCTGACCTGGGTGACGCAGCCACAGCTTGAAGGCAACCAGGTGGCCGAGGGCAACTTGCACGTGCCGGGTGTCGACAAGAGCAAGCCTAGCCAGGAATCCCCGCAGCTCTGACAGCCAGACACAACCCTTAATCTGGGGGGGGACCTGTGGGAACAGGTGCCTGTGGGAGCAAAGCTTGCTCCCGCAGGATGTGGTGGCAGGGTCAGGGTTTGGCGGCAGCCAGGATCAACGCTTTCATTTCCGCTACCGCCGACTTGAACCCGACGAACAACGCATGGGCCACCAGCGCGTGGCCGATGTTCAGCTCGTTGATGCCTTTGATGGCCGCGACGGCTTCGACGTTATGGTAGTGCAGGCCATGGCCGGCGTTGACGATCAGGCCCTGGGCCAGGCCACAGGCGACGCCATCGGCGACCCGTTGCAGCTCATCGGCCACATCCGTGGGGGTCTGGGCATCGGCGTAACGGCCGGTGTGCAGTTCGATGGCCGGCGCGCCAACACGCTTGGACGCCTCGATCTGCCGTTCGTCGGCATCAATGAACAGCGACACCTCGGCGCCGATCTTCGACAGGCGTTCCACCGCCATGCTGATCCGCGCCTCCTGCCCCGCCACGTCGAGGCCGCCTTCGGTGGTCAGCTCCTGGCGCGTCTCCGGCACCAGGCAGATGTGCGCCGGGCGGATGCGCTCGGCGAACGCCATCATTTCTTCGGTCACGCCCATCTCGAAGTTCATGCGGGTTTGCAGCACATCCTTGAGCAGCAGCACGTCCCGCTCCTGGATGTGACGACGGTCTTCACGCAGGTGAACGGTGATGCCGTCGGCGCCCGCCTCTTCCGCGTCCAGTGCGGCCTTGACCGGATCCGGGTAACGCGTACCGCGGGCCTGACGCAGGGTGGCGACATGGTCGATGTTCACGCCGAGAAGAATGCGATTGCTGGTGCTCACGAAAAGGCTCCTGAATGGGCAAATGGTCGGCCCACAGCATACGGGTTGATCAGGGCTTGCGAAACAACTCGCGACTGACCAGTGGCCGTCCGCCCAGATGCACAGCCAGGGCCTGGCGCATCAGCCGCTTGGCTGCCGACAAGGCGCCCGGCGCACTCCAGTCGGCCTCGGCCATGGCCAGCAGCTCGGCACCGTTGAACAACCCCGGTTGCAGCAGGTAGACCTGCTCCAGGCCGGCATCCACCTGCAAGCGGTACAGGCCATCGGCGGCGATGGGTTCGCCGTGCAGGTCAGTGTTCAGGGCGAAGCCATAGCCCAGGTCATCCAGCAGTCGCCATTCGAAGGAGCGCAGCAGCGGCTCCAGCGGCCGGCCTTCAGCCAGCGCCAGCAGCGTGGCGGCGTAGTGGTCGAAGACGGCCGGGTGGGGATCTTCGGCGGGCAGCAGGCGGATCAGCAGTTCATTGAGGTACAGGCCGCTGAACAGCGCCTCACCATTGAGCCACGCCGCAACGCCATTGCTTTCCATGCGCCCGACATTTTTCAACTCGCCCCGGCCACGGAACTCGACTTCCAGCGGCACGAACGGCCGCGCCAACGTCCCGGCCTTGCCCCGCGCCCCACGCAACACCGCCCGCAGCCGCCCTTGCGGCGTGAGGAAGTCCACCAGGGCGCTGCTTTCGCGGTAGGCGCGACTGTGGAGGACGTAGGCGGATTGGCCGGTGGGTTGGGTTGGGGGCATGGGAATCAGAGTTCTCAATGAGTAATGCGATTTTACTGACAACCACAAACCACTGTGGGAGCGAGCCTGCTCGCGATGAGGGACTGATATTCAACAGGGATGTTGACTGACAGACCGCTATCGCGAGCAGGCTCGCTCCCACAGTGGAATTCATGCACTCAAGTAAACGATTACAGATCGCCGTAACCCAACGAACGCAATGCCCGCTCGTCATCGGACCAGCCACCCTTCACCTTGACCCACAGGTTGAGCATGATCTTGGAGTCGAACAGCAGCTCCATGTCCTTGCGCGCCTCGGTGCCGATGCGCTTGATGCGCTCGCCCTTGTCGCCAATGATGATTTTCTTCTGGCCGTCACGTTCGACGAGGATCAACGCATGAATGTGCAGGGTCTTCCCCTGTTGCTTGAACTCTTCGATCTCGACCGTGATCTGGTAGGGCAGCTCGGCGCCCATCTGACGCATGATTTTCTCACGCACCAGCTCGGCAGCGAGGAAACGGCTGCTGCGGTCGGTGATCTGGTCTTCGGGGAAGAAATGATCGTTTTCCGGCAGGTGTTCGGCAATCACCCGCTCCAGCGCGTCGAGGTTATGGCCGTGCTGGGCAGAGATCGGGATGATCTGGGCGTTCGGCAACTGTTCCTGCAACCAGGTCAGGTGCGGCATCAGTTCAGCCTTGTCTTCGATGCGATCGGTCTTGTTCAGCGCCACGATCAAGGGACCCGTCACGTACTGAACGCGTTCCAGGACCATCTGGTCTTCTTCGGTCCACTTGGTGCGGTCGACCACGAAGATCACCACGTCGACGTCTTTCAACGCCGCCGAGGCAGTCTTGTTCATGTAGCGGTTCAGGGCCTTTTCGCCGCCCTTGTGCATGCCCGGAGTGTCGACGTAGATCGCCTGCACGGCGCCTTCGGTCTTGATGCCCAGCATGTTGTGACGGGTGGTCTGGGGCTTTCGCGAAGTGATTGCCAGCTTCTGGCCCAGGATGTGGTTCAGCAGCGTGGACTTGCCCACGTTCGGCCGACCGACAATGGCGACATAGCCGCAGCGGGTGACGGTTGTATCAGTCATTGCCATTCTCCACACCCAGGGCAATCAGTGCTGCGGCGGCCGCTACCTGTTCGGCAATACGACGACTCACACCCTGACCCCGGCTTTTTTCATTCAATAGGACCACTTCGCATTCGACGAAGAAGGTACGGCAATGCGGCTCACCCTGGATATCCACGACTTCGTAGCGCGGTAGCTCGCAACTGCGCGATTGCAGGAACTCCTGCAAACGGGTCTTCGGGTCCTTGTTGGTGTCCACCAGCGTCAGGCTGTCGATCTCGGAGGTCAGCCAGGCCAGCACGCGTTCGCGCGCCATTTCCATGCCTGCATCCAGGTAGATCGCACCAATCAACGCTTCCAGGGCATCGGCCAGGATCGACTCGCGACGGAAACCGCCGCTTTTCAACTCACCAGAGCCCAGGCGCAGATAGTCGCCAAGGTCGAAACCACGGGCCAATACGGCCAGGGTCTCACCTTTTACCAATCGTGCGCGCAAACGCGACAACTGGCCTTCGCGGGCCAGCGGGAAACGCTCGAACAGCGCCTCACCGGCCACGAAGTTGAGGATGGCATCACCCAGGAATTCCAGGCGTTCGTTGTTGCGCCCGGCAAAACTACGGTGAGTGAGGGCCAGGAGCATGAGGTCCTGGTCCTTGAAGGTGTAGCCGAGCTGGCGCTCGAGACGGCTTAGAGAAACGCTCACGGTTTACCCACGCTGAGTTCGTGGCTGGATTCCACCGCCACGACGGCAAGGCGCCGTTGGCTTGGGACAATTAACGCTGTGTTCAAAAATACGTCCTGACTATCGTTGGCTTCATGCCTTCGGGCAACCTTGCGCAGGCTCCAGAAAAGCATTCGGCGCTGTGTTCAACAGCGCCGTGTGTGATTACTTGATCAGGCCAACCCGCGAGAAATTCGGCAGGTGACTGAGTTTGGGTTCCGGCCAGCTCATCCAGACCGCAAAGGCCTTGCCGACGATGTTACGGTCCGGGACCATGCCCAGCAGGTCCTTGGGAATGTTCGGATCATCCCAGTACCGGCTGTCGTTGGAGTTGTCGCGGTTGTCGCCCATCATGAAGTAGTGCCCCGCCGGCACGGTCCACGAATGGTCCGGCGTGGCGCGGTAGCGGCTCATTTCCTTGCGGATCAGGTGCTCGGCCTCGCCGAGTTTTTCCCGGTAGAGCTCGGCACTGCCCAGCGTACCCGGCTCGGAACCGAGCAACTGTTCGGCCACCGATTCGCCATTGACGAACAGGCGCTTGTCGGCGGTGTAGCGAACCGTGTCGCCCGGCAGGCCGACCACACGCTTGATGTAGTTGACGTTCGGGTCGCTCGGGAAGCGGAACACCATGACATCGCCGCGTTGCGGGTCACCGACTTCGATGACCTTCTTGTCGATCACCGGCAGGCGGATCCCGTAGGAGAACTTGTTCACCAGGATGAAATCGCCCACGTCCAGGGTCGGCTTCATCGAGCCGGACGGGATCTGGAACGGCTCCACCAGGAACGAGCGCAGCACCAGCACGATGAACAGCACCGGGAAGAACGACTTGCCGTACTCGACCAGCAGCGGTTCCTTGTTGAGCTTTTCGACCACCACACCATCAGGCTGGCTGACGCTGCCCTGATAAGAGGCGATGGCCGCCCGGCGCCGAGGCGCCAGGAACAACAGATCAAGCAACGCCAACAGGCCGCAGACAAACACGGCGATAACCAGCAACAGCGGGAAATTTAGCGACATAGGACCTAACTATCCAACCTGAGCACCGCAAGGAAGGCTTCTTGTGGAATTTCCACGTTACCGACCTGCTTCATGCGTTTTTTACCGGCCTTCTGCTTTTCCAACAGCTTGCGCTTACGGCTGACGTCGCCACCGTAGCATTTGGCCAATACGTTCTTTCTGAGCGCCTTGACGGTTGTACGCGCCACAATCTGCCCGCCAATGGCGGCCTGGATTGCCACATCGAACATCTGCCGCGGAATCAGTTCCTTCATCTTCTCGGTCAATGCACGACCTTTGTAGTGCGCGTTGTCACGGTGCACGATCAATGCCAGGGCATCGACTTTCTCACCGTTGATCAGCACATCCAGCTTCACCAGATTAGCCGATTGGTAACGATCGAAATGATAGTCCAGCGAAGCATAGCCGCGACTGGTGGATTTGAGGCGGTCGAAGAAGTCCAGTACCACCTCGTTCATCGGCAGGTCGTAGGTCACCTGGACCTGCGTGCCGAGGAACAGCATGTCGTGTTGTACGCCACGCTTCTCGATGCACAACGTAATGACGTTGCCCAGGTGCTCCTGAGGCACAAGGATGTTGGCCCGCACGATCGGCTCGCGCATGTCTTCGATGGCCGACAGGTCCGGCAGCTTGGACGGGTTGTCGACGTAGATGGTCTCGCCGTTCTTGAGCAACAGCTCGAAAATAACCGTCGGCGCCGTGGTGATCAGGTCCAGGTCGTACTCGCGCTCCAGGCGCTCCTGGATGATTTCCATGTGCAACATGCCCAGGAACCCGCAACGGAAGCCGAAGCCCAGGGCATCGGAGCTTTCCGGGGTGTATTGCAGGGACGAGTCGTTCAGGGTCAGCTTTTGCAGGGCTTCGCGGAAATCCTCGAAATCGTCGGAGCTGACCGGGAACAGGCCGGCATAGACCTGTGGCTGGATGCGTTTGAAACCTGGCAGCACATCGACATCAGGGGTAGAGCTCAAGGTCAGGGTGTCGCCGACCGGCGCCCCGTGGATGTCCTTGATGCCGGCGATGATGAAGCCCACTTCACCGGCCTTCAGGTCTACGGTGGCGGTGTGTTTCGGGTTGAATACACCGACGCTGTCCACCAGGTGGATCTTGCCGGTGGACTTGACCAGGATCTTGTCGCCCTTTTTCACGCGGCCATGGCGCACGCGAACCAGGGAAACCACGCCCAGGTAGTTGTCGAACCAGGAGTCGATGATCAACGCTTGCAGCGGATCCTCGATGTTGCCGGTCGGCGCGGGAATGGTGTGCACCAGGCGCTCGAGCACTTCGTCCACGCCCAGGCCGGTCTTGGCACTGCAGGTGACCGCGTCGGTGGCGTCAATGCCGATGATTTTCTCGATTTCTTCCTTCACGCGGTCCGGATCGGCCTGGGGCAGGTCGATCTTGTTCAGCACCGGCATGACTTCCAGGCCCTGCTCGATGGCCGTATAGCAGTTGGCAACCGACTGGGCTTCGACGCCCTGGCCAGCATCGACCACCAGCAGCGCACCTTCACAGGCCGCCAACGACCGGCTGACTTCATAGGTGAAGTCGACGTGGCCCGGGGTATCGATGAAGTTCAACTGATAGGTGATGCCGTCGCGGGCCTTGTAGTAGAGGGTAACGCTGTGGGCCTTGATGGTGATCCCGCGTTCACGCTCCAGGTCCATGGAGTCCAGGACCTGGGCTTCCATTTCACGCTCGGCCAGGCCGCCGCACATCTGGATGAAGCGATCGGCCAGCGTCGACTTGCCATGGTCAATGTGGGCGATGATGGAGAAATTGCGGATATGACTCAAATCACTCACGGATCAACACTCAAAAAGGCTGCAGGCATAGCCCGCCGAAAAATAGCCGGGAATTGTACCTGATACACCGCGCAAGTGGGAGCAAAGCTTGCTCGCGAAACAGCCACCTCGATCTATGAAAGACCACAGGGCCTTCATCGCGGGCAAGCCTTGCTCCCACACAGCCTTGCTCCCACAGCCCCCTCGCTACACGAGCAATCAACCGGCCCGACGCAACAGCCAGAGCCCGGCCAACGCGCAGATACCGGCCGGCACCAGCACCGCAAACAACGGCGAGAAGCCGAACACCAGGCTCGACGGCCCCAGCAGATCCTGGGCAATGCGGAAAGTGAAGCCCACCAGCACGCCGGTAAACACCCGCTGGCCAAGGGTCACCGAACGCAGCGGGCCGAAAATGAAGGAAATCGCCATCAACACCAGGGCGGCGGTGACCAACGGTTGCAACACCTTGACCCAAAAAGCCAGCCAGTAGCGACCGTTATTCAAGCCCTGGTCCGCCAGGTAGTGGATATACCCCCACAAGCCGGTAATCGACAGCGATTCAGGCGCCATCACCACGGTGCTGAGCAACTGCGGGCTGATCGACACGTCCCAACGCTCCTGCGGGGCGGCGACCACCTCGGTGCGCTTGTCATGGAACAAGGTGGTCGTGACATCGCTCAGCTGCCAGTGGTCCTCGGCGAAATTGGCGCGCTTGGCAAAGCTCGACGACAGCATGTGCCGCTGGTCGTCGAAGCGATAACGGGTCACGCCGTACAGAATGCCGTTGGGCTGGACCGAGTTGATGTGGATGAATTCGTCGCCCTGGCGGTGCCACAGGCCGTGCTTGGCGCTTTGCGCATCGCCGCCACCCTGGGCCAGGGAACGATTGGCCTGGGCAGTATTTTCGGTGGCTGGGGCGATGTATTCGCCGATCAACACACCCACCAGCATCAACACCAGCATGGGCTTCATCACCGCCCAGACGATCCGACCAATGGACACGCCGGCGGCGCGCATGATGGTCAGCTCGCTATTGCTGGCCAGGCTGCCCAGGCCGATCAGGCAACCGATCAGCGCCGCCATCGGCAACATGTCGTACAGCCGCCGAGGCGCGGTCAGCAGCACGTAGCTCATGACGTCCATCAGGGTATAAGTGTCGCTGACGTCGCTCATTTCATCGATGAAGGCAAACAGGGTCGCCAGGCCGAGAATGATCCCCAGCACCGCGAGGATCGCCATGAACACGCTGCTGCCGATGTAGCGATCGAGTTTAACCACGGGCCACCTCCAGCGCGCTGCGACGACTGGCCAGCTTCAGGCGTAGCGGCTCCCAATAGAGCAACCCCAGGCCGATGACCAGGAAGATCGAGTGCACCCACCACAGGCCCAGGGCTGGCGGGATCTTGCCTTTCTCCAGCGCACTGCGGGCGGAAATCAGGATGGTCAGGTAAGCCATATAGAGAAGAATCGCCGGCAGCAGCTTGAGGAAACGCCCCTGGCGCGGATTGACCCGCGACAGCGGGACCGCCATGAGGGTCACGATGAATACCAGCAGCGGCAAGGACAGGCGCCATTGCAGCTCGGTACGGGCACGAATGTCGTCGTTGCCCAGCAGGCTGGCGGTGGGCATCGCGTCGCGGTCAGTGACTTCGTCGCTGACCTCGGGCTTGGGCAACAGCACGCCATAGGTGTCGTACTGGATGGCCCGGTAATCGGCCTGCCCCGGCTTGCCGTCATAGCGATAGCCGTTTTCCAGGATCAGGTAGCGGTTGCCGTCGGGATTGATTTCCTGCCGGCCCTTCTCGGCCACCAGCACGGAAATGCCACGGTCCTTCTTGGTATCCGAAGACAGGTTCTTTTGTGTAATGAAGACGCCGGCCAGGTCGATCCGATCGTCCGAGAGCTGTTCGGTGTAAGTCACCCGCGTACCGTCGCGCAGGGCCTGGAAACGCCCCGGCACCAAGGTGTCGAACTCAGTCATGGCGTCCTGCTGGTTGATCAGCAGTTGGAACTGGTTGGCGCCCTGGGGTGCCAGGCTCAGGCTCAGCCAGGCCACCACCAGCGCCACCAACGTGGCCGGGAACAGCGTCATGCGAAACAGTCGTTGTTGGCTCATGCCGGTGGCCGACAGCACGGTCATTTCGCTGTCCAGGTACAAGCGCCCGTAGGCCAGCAGGATGCCGAGGAACAACCCCAGCGGCAGGATCAATTGCAGGAAGCCCGGCAGGCGGAACCCCATGATCAGGAACAGCGAGCCCGGGTCCAGGGCACCGGAGGCCGCCTGGGCGAGGTATTTGATGAAGCGTCCGCTCATGATGATGACCAGCAGCACGGCGCTGACGGCACTCAAGGTCAATAAGACTTCGCGGGATAGATAACGAAAGACGATCAAACCAGACACTCCAGGGTTGTCAGGCTAAGGCGGCCAAACAAGCAAACGTATCGAGTCGGCGCGCCAACGCGAGCCGCCGAAAAAAGAGCCGCATTATCCTGTGATTGGAGGCGCCTGTCACTTCGCACGCTTTAAGCCGGTGCTTAAAGCCAAAAGTTAGCGCCGTCGAGGGTTGTCAGGCTCGGGCGCCGGGGTTCAAACTGCGGCCTTTGTCGCCGGCAAGCACCGGCGCTTCTTTTATATAGAAGAAGCTCGCTCAGCGCGCCACCGTCTCGGCGCCTGGCCTCTTGACCATTGACTCAGGGATCCGGACATGGAACTGGTTGTAAAAAGCGTCAGCCCAGAAACGTTGAAAACCGCCACACTGGTAGTCGCCGTCGGTGAAAACCGCAAGCTTGGCGTGGTCGCCACCCAGCTCGATACCCTGAGCGGCGGGGCCATCAGCGCCGTACTCAAGCGCGGCGACCTGGCCGGCAAGGTCGGCCAGAGCCTGTTGCTGCAAAACCTGCCCAACCTCAAGGCCGAGCGCGTGCTGCTGGTGGGCGTGGGCAAGGACGCTGAACTGGGCGACCGTCCATTCCGTAAAATCATTGCTGGCGTGCTGGGTACCCTCAAGGGCCTTGGCGGCGCTGATGCCACCCTGGCGCTGGACGAGTTGGTGATCAAGGGCCGCGACAGCTACGGCAAGAACCGCTTGCTGGCCGAAACCCTGGTGGACGGCGAATACCAGTTCGACCAGTTCAAGAGCCAGAAAGCCGAACCCCGCGCCCTGAAAAAAATCACCCTGCTGACCATCAAGGCTGCCCAGGCTGAAGTCCAGCGTGCCGTGACCCACGCCACCGCGATTGCCAACGGCATGGCGTTCACCCGCGACCTGGGCAACCTGCCGCCGAACATCTGCCACCCAACGTTCCTCGGCGAACAAGCCAAGGCACTGGGCAAGGAGTTCAAGGGCCTGAAGGTCGAGGTCTTCGACGAGAAGAAGATCAAGGACCTGGGCATGGGTTCGTTCTATTCCGTCGGCCAGGGCAGCGCCCAACCTCCGCGCCTGATCGTCATGCAATACAACGGCGGCAAGAAATCCGAGAAGCCGTACGCACTGGTCGGCAAGGGCATCACCTTCGACACCGGCGGCATCAGCCTCAAGCCGGGCGCGGGCATGGATGAGATGAAGTACGACATGGGCGGCGCCGCAAGCGTGTTCGGCACCCTGCGCGCCGTGCTCGAATTGCAACTGCCGATCAACCTGGTGTGCATCCTGGCCTGCGCCGAGAACATGCCCAGCGGTACGGCCTCGCGTCCGGGCGACATCGTCACCACCATGAGCGGCCAGACCGTGGAAATCCTCAACACCGACGCCGAAGGCCGCCTGGTGCTGTGCGATGCCCTCACCTACTCCGAGCGCTTCAAGCCGCAAGCGGTGATCGACATCGCGACCCTGACCGGCGCCTGCATCGTCGCCCTCGGTTCCCACACCTCGGGCCTGCTGGGCAACAACGATGAGCTGATCGGCCAACTGCTCAGCGCCGGCCAACAGGCCGACGACCGCGCCTGGCAGTTGCCACTGTTCGACGAGTACCAGGAACAACTGGACAGCCCGTTCGCCGACATCGCCAACATCGGCGGCCCGAAAGCCGGGACCATCACCGCAGCCTGCTTCCTGTCGCGCTTTACCAAGAACCTGAACTGGGCGCACCTGGACATCGCCGGCACGGCGTGGACCAGCGGCGGTAAGGACAAGGGCGCCACCGGTCGTCCGGTGCCCCTGCTGACCCAGTACCTGCTGGACCGCGCCAAGGCCTGACACCAATGACCGTCGCTGGCGTCGCCCTCGGGTGGCGCCAGCGGCGGCTCAGGAACCGCAATGACCAAAGTCGATTTCTATATCCTGCCCAGCGCCGATCCGTCGGCGCGGCTGGATTTCGCCTGCAAGCTCGTTGAAAAAGCCTGGCGCATGGGGCACCGCATCTACCTGCATTGCAGCGATGCCGCCCAGCGCGAGGACCTGGACGCACGTCTGTGGGCCTTCAAAGGCGAGAGCTTCGTGCCCCACGGCCCGGCCGAGAGCGAACCCGAAGGGTTGATCGTGCTGGGGCTGGGGGATGACTGCGGCCAGCACCAGGACCTGCTCGTCAACCTCGACCTGAAAGTACCGGCCTTTGCCCAGCGCTTCGCCCGTGTGGCGGAAGTGGTGGTCGAAGACCCGGCCATCCGACAAGCCGCGCGGGAGAGTTTCCGTTTCTACCGCGAACAGGGCTATCCTCTGCAAGACCACCGTTTACAGCGACTCTGAGCCCTACGATGGACACTCCAAAACCGCCACAAAAACCCGCGCACCTGCTGGATGACCTCGAGTCGATCCGCCAACTGCTCGGCGACGACAACCTGCAACCGCCGCTGCTGACCGACACGGTCGTGCACGAGCCGGTGCATGATGAACAGATCCCCCTGCTGTTCGACCCGATCAACGGCCAGCCGGAACCCAAGCCTGCCGCCAAGACCGAAGCCAAAGGGCCCGACGCCCTGCTGCACCTGGACCGCGAACTGCGCGCTGCGGCGCAGTTGATCATGCAGGACGTCATCGACGACTTCGCCCCGCACATCGAGACCGAGATCAAGCGCCGGCTGGATGCGCGGATGGAGCGGTTGCTGAGCCAGTACGAGTAACCCCGAGATTTACTGACTACCGAACACCTTGTGGGAGCGAGCTTGCTCGCGATAGCAGTGTGTCAGTCAACATCAATGTTGCTGATCTACCGCTATCGCGAGCAAGCTCGCTCCCACATTGTTCGGTTGCGCCCACAAGCCATCTGCCAAGCTTCCAGCTTGCTGCATGTGGCTTGCACCAGCCCCGCCCGCTATACTTCCCGGCTTTTCCTGAATAAATGCCAATAGGGTCCCGCCGCGCATGGATAAGACCTACCAGCCGCACGCCATTGAAACTTCCTGGTACAACACCTGGGAGTCCGAGAATTATTTCGCTCCGCAAGGCGCGGGCGATTCCTACACCATCATGATCCCGCCGCCGAACGTCACCGGCAGCCTGCACATGGGCCACGGTTTCAATAACGCGATCATGGACGCGCTGATCCGTTTCCGGCGCATGCAAGGTCGCAACACCTTGTGGCAGCCGGGCACCGACCACGCCGGTATCGCCACGCAGATGCTGGTGGAGCGCCGCCTCGAAGCCCAGGGCCAGAATCGCCATGACCTGGGCCGCGAGAAATTCCTCGAGAAAGTCTGGGAATGGAAAGACGAGTCCGGCGGCAACATCAGCCGCCAGATCCGTCGCCTCGGCTCGTCCGTGGACTGGAGCCGCGAGCGCTTCACCATGGACGACGGTCTTTCGGAAGCGGTGAAGGAAGCCTTCGTGCGCCTGCATGAGGACGGGCTGATCTATCGCGGCAAGCGCCTGGTCAACTGGGACACCAAGTTGCACACGGCCATTTCCGACCTCGAGGTGGAGAACCATGACGAGAAAGGTTTCCTGTGGAACCTGAAGTACCCACTGGCCGACGGCGCCAAGACCGCCGAAGGCAAGGATTACCTGATCGTCGCCACCACGCGTCCGGAAACCATGCTGGGCGACTCCGCCGTGGCGGTGAACCCGAACGATGAACGCTACCAGGCGCTGATCGGCAAGTTCGTCGAACTGCCCCTGGTTGGCCGCCGTATCCCGATCATCGGCGACGACTACTGCGACCCTGAATTCGGCACCGGCTGCGTGAAAATCACCCCGGCCCACGACTTCAACGACTACGAAGTCGGCAAACGCCACAACCTGCCGCTGCTGAACATCTTCGACAAGAACGCCAACATATTGCCGGCAGCCCAGGCGTTCAACCTCGACGGCACGCTGAACGAAAGCGTCGACGGCCAGATCCCGGCCGAATACGCAGGCCTGGACCGCTTCGAAGCACGCAAGCAGATCGTCGCGGCGTTCGATGCCGCCGGCCTGCTGGTCAGCGTCGACGACCATGCCCTGAAAGTCCCGAAAGGCGACCGCTCCGGCACCATCATCGAACCGTGGTTGACCGACCAGTGGTACGTATCCACCAAGCCGCTGGCCGAGCCTGCGATTGCCGCCGTGGAAGACGGCCGCATCCAGTTCGTGCCCAAGCAATACGAAAACATGTACTTCTCGTGGATGCGCGACATCCAGGATTGGTGCATCAGCCGTCAACTGTGGTGGGGCCATCGCATTCCGGCCTGGTACGACGAGTCGGGCAAGGTCTATGTCGGCCGTGATGAAGCCGAAGTCCGCGCCAAGCACAACCTCGGCCCGGACGTGGCGCTGCAACAGGACAACGACGTCCTCGACACCTGGTTCAGCTCCGGCCTGTGGACCTTCTCCACCCTGGGCTGGCCGCAGCAGACCGAATTCCTGAAGAAATTCCACTCCACCGACGTCCTGGTCACCGGCTTCGACATCATTTTCTTCTGGGTCGCCCGGATGATCATGTTGACCATGCACCTGGTGAAGAACGAAGACGGCACTCCGCAAGTGCCGTTCAAGACCGTCTACGTCCACGGCCTGGTGCGCGACGGCCAGGGCCAGAAGATGTCCAAGTCCAAGGGCAACGTCCTGGACCCGCTGGACATCATCGATGGCATCGACCTGGAAACCCTGGTGCAGAAACGCACCTCCGGCCTGATGCAGCCGAAACTGGCGAAGCAGATCGAGAAAGCCACCCGCGAAGAATTCGCCGAGGGCATCGCCAGCTACGGCACCGACGCCCTGCGCTTCACCTTCTGCTCGCTGGCGTCCACCGGTCGCGACATCAAGTTCGACATGGGCCGCGTCGAAGGCTATCGCAATTTCTGCAACAAGATCTGGAACGCCGCGCGCTACGTGCTGGATAAAGGCGAAGACTGCGGCCAGAACGGCGAAGCCTTTGAGCTGACCCTGGCCGATCGCTGGATCATTTCGCAGTTGCAGCGCACCGAAGCCGAAGTGACCCGCCAGCTCGATCAGTTCCGTTTCGACCTGGCCGCACAAGCCTTGTACGAGTTCATCTGGAACCAGTATTGCGACTGGTACCTGGAACTGTCCAAGCCTGTGCTGTGGGACGAAAACGCACCGGTCGAACGCCAGCGCGGCACCCGTCGCACCCTGGTGCGCGTGCTGGAAGTGGCCCTGCGCCTGGCGCATCCGTTCATGCCGTTCATTACCGAGGAAATCTGGCAGCGCATCGCACCGCTGGCAGGCGCCCAAGGCAAGACGATCATGCTGCAACCGTGGCCGGTGGCCAACGAAAGCCGCATCGATCCGGCGGCCGAAGACGACATCGAGTGGCTCAAGACCTTCATGCTGGGCCTGCGTAACATCCGCGCCGAAATGAACATCGGCCCGGGCAAGCCACTGGCCCTGTTCCTGAAGAACGCCAGCGCCGAAGACCTGCGCCGTCTCAACGAAAACGAGGCGTTGCTCAAGAAACTGGCGAAGCTTGAATCGGTGACGGTCCTGGCAGCCGGCGAAGAAGCACCACTGTCGGCCACCGCCCTGGTTGGCGAGATGGAAGTGCTGGTGCCGATGGCGGGCCTGATCGACAAGGCCGCGGAACTGGCGCGCCTGGACAAGGAAATCCTGCGCCTCAAAGGCGAAGTGCAGCGGGTCGGTGGCAAGCTGTCCAACGCCGGCTTCGTCGACAAGGCGCCGGCCGAAGTCATCGAGAAGGAACGGGCCAAACTGGCCGAGGCGGAACAGGCCTTGGGCAAGCTGGCCGAGCAGCACGCGCGGATCGCCAGCCTGTAACAGCGGTTCGCAATGAAAAGGGAGGTCCAGTTGGACCTCCTTTTTCATGCCTGTCACTTTCCTTTTCAGGTATCGCAAAACCCATGTGGGAGCGAGCTTGCTCGCGATAGCGGCGGGTCAGCCAACCCATATGCCAACTGACACACTGCTATCGCGAGCAAGCTCGCTCCCACATTTAAACCGTGCAGTCATCAAGACCGGGCCGGATGTGGGACAATGCCCGCCACTTTTTGAGCCATCCCCGAATCGACTCGCCCATGACCGCCCCCCGCACACCCAAACCTGCCCGCCAGAAGCCCAAGTCCGCCCCAGAGGCTAAAACCGTGGCGCCGCGTGAGAAGGCCAGCCTGCATCCGCGCAACCGCCACCAGGGCCGCTACGACTTCCCAGCGTTGATCAAGAGCACGCCGGAACTGGCAAAGTTCGTGATCATCAACCCCTACGGCAAGGAAAGCATCGACTTTGCCAGCCCTGAGGCCGTGCGAGTGTTCAACCGGGCATTGCTCAAAGCTTTCTATGGCATCGCCCACTGGGATATCCCGGCCGACTACCTGTGCCCACCGGTGCCAGGTCGGGCGGACTATGTACACTTCCTCGCCGATTTGCTCGCCAGCCACAACGAAGGTGAAATCCCCCGCGGGGCGGCGGTCAAGGTGCTGGACATCGGCACCGGCGCCAACTGTGTTTATCCATTGATCGGCTACAGCGACTACCGCTGGCACTTCCTCGGTTCGGAGATCGATCCGACGGCCATCGCCTCGGCCAAGGCCATCGTCCAGTCCAATGGCTTGAACAAAGCCATCCAGTTGCGCCAGCAAGCCAACCGCAAGCAGATTCTCCTGGGCCTGCTGGACGACACCGAACGTTTCGACCTGACGATGTGCAACCCGCCGTTCCACGCCTCCCTGGAGGAAGCCACCAAGGGCAGCCAGCGCAAGTGGCGGGCACTGGGCAAGGCCGATCCGAAGCGCAAGCTGCCGGTGCTGAATTTCGGCGGCCAGGCTGCGGAGTTGTGGTGCGAGGGTGGGGAAGCCCGGTTCGTGACGCAACTGATCGACGAAAGCGCGCAGCTGGCCGGGCAAGTGCTGTGGTTCAGCACTCTGGTGTCGAAGGCGTCGAACCTGCCGGCGATTCAAACCGCGCTGAAAAAGGCCGGGGCGCTGCACAGCCAGGTGGTGGAGATGTCCCAGGGTCAGAAGCAGAGTCGTTTCGTGGCCTGGACCTTCCAGACCGAGGCGCAGCAACAGGCTTGGCGCAAGTCGCGTTGGGTTCGCAAGGATTAGAAAGACACCTACGGGTGATTTTCAAGGCAATAAAAAACCGTGCCCGGATCGCTCCGAGGCACGGTTTTTTTATTGCGGTCTTACTTGTTGACCGCGTCGGTCAGGCCTTTGGCCACAACCAGCTTGATCACTTTCTTGGCAGCGATTTCGATGGCAGCGCCAGTCGAAGGGTTGCGGCCGGTACGGGCAGGACGCTCGGTGACTTTCAGCTTGCCAACACCTGGCAGAGTGATTTCGCCGCCATTTTCCAGCTGATCGGCAACGACTTGGCCCAGTTGGTCCAGCAGCGAACGCACGGTAGCTTTTGGTGCGTCTACAGATTCAGCCAAATCAGCGATCAGTTGGTCTTTAGTAAGAGCCATGTAGTGTTCCTTCCCTATCAAATTCATATGGATTGCAGAGTGCAGTGTCAGCCATCGAGCCCGATCTCTCTTGATCAGGCACCCTCGGCAATCACCGCGACGGATCGGGGTAATAGATGCCGAAAACCGGGATTGGTTCGACCTGACAGATGCTGAATGCACGCTTAACGCAGTGACTTCGCGTAAGACCGGGCAAAACTAGCACAACGCCTCTGAAATATCCGCCTCTAGCTACCCATTTGGTCAGCTTTCTTGCGCTAAAACGTTAAAAAAATGCATATAGGGTGTCGGACGGGTCTGAAAGGGCCTTTGCCGGATTCCAAAACCAGTGATTGCGGTACACTGGGCCCTTTTTCGGGGAGCGCGCCCTCCTCTCTTTCATCAGCCGAGAAATCCATGCCGATCCGTCATTGCATCGTCCACCTGATCGACAAAAAACCCGACGGCACCCCAGCTGTGCTCCATGCCCGCGACTCCGAACTGGCAGAGTCCACGGCCATCGAGAACATGCTCGCCGACCTCAACGAGAGCTATAACGCCAAGCAAGGCAAGGCCTGGGGCTTTTTCCATGCCGAGTCCGGGGCGCATCCGTTCAGCGGCTGGCTGAAGGAGTACCTGGACGGCGGCAAGGACTTCACCGCCTTCAGTCGCGTGGCGGTGGAACACCTGCAAAAGCTGATGGAAGAGTCCAACCTGTCGGTGGGCGGCCACGTGCTGTTCGCACATTACCAGCAAGGCATGACCGACTACCTGGCCATCGCCCTGCTGCACCACAGCGAAGGCGTAGCGGTGACCGATGAGCTGGACGTGACTCCGTCCCGCCACCTGGACCTTGGCCAGTTGCACCTGGCGGCGCGGATCAACGTGTCGGAATGGCAGAACAACAAGCAATCGAAGCAGTACATCTCGTTCATCAAGGGCAAGAACGGCAAGAAGGTCTCGGAGTATTTCCGTGATTTCATCGGCTGCCAGGAAGGTGTCGACGGCCCCGGCGAGACTCGGACCCTGCTCAAGGCCTTCAGTGACTTCGTCGAAAGCGAAGACCTGCCGGAAGAGGATGCCCGGGAAAAAACCAAGACCCTGGTCGACTACGCCAGCAGCCAGGCCAAGCTCGGCGAGCCGATGGGCCTGGAAGAACTGTCCGAACTGATCGACGAAGATCGCCCGAAAGCCTTCTACGACCATATCCGCAACAAGGACTACGGGTTGTCGCCGGAAATCCCGGCGGATAAACGCACCCTCAACCAGTTCCGCCGCTTCACCGGCCGCGCCGAAGGCTTGTCCATCAGCTTCGAAGCGCACTTGCTGGGCTCCAAGATCGAGTACGACGAAGAGGCCGGCACGCTGATCATCAAGGGCCTGCCCACGTCGCTGACCGACCAGCTCAAGCGTCGCAATTGATGTTTGGTGGGGTGCTGAAGAAATTCCTGCTGATTCTGCTGGTGGTGGTGGCCTATCAGAACTGGGGCAAGATCGAGCGGGTGTTCAACCCGTCACAGATGGTTTCCGAGCAGATCCGCAGCAACGCCCGCGTCGTGCTGTATGCCACCGACTGGTGCGGCTACTGCAAGGCAACCCGGCGGTTCCTGGATGAGAAAGGCGTGCCGTTTCGCGAGTTCGATATCGAGAAGGACACCGAGGCGCGCAAGACTTATGAGGCGCTGGGTGGCCGGGGGATTCCGATCCTGGATGTAAACGGTACGTTGATTCGTGGGTATGAGCCGGAGAATATTCTCAAGGCTTTGTCCGCGATATAGGTTTGAGGGCCTCATCGCGAGCAAGCTCGCTCCCACACAGTGATCGGCGGCAAACGCAGATCCTGTGAACCACACACCTATCCTGTGGGAGCGAGCTTGCTCGCGATAGCGGACCAACATTCAACATCAATATCGACTGATCTGGCGCCATCGCGAGCAAGCTCGCTCCCACAAGGTCATTCGTTGTTCATCGAGCCTCGATCCGGAAGCCAAAACGCGGAAAGTGCACATGCACCGCCCCGCCCCGCTCGTCTTCGCGACGCAGAATCAATTCTTCGCTGCCAGCAAACAACAACTCCCCGACCACCGGATCGACACCATAATCGGTCGCGGCGATGCTCACCTGTTGCCCTGTCGTGAACCCGTTCGGCTCGTCGAATACCTCATCCGGCAGCGCTGCCGGCGTAGCGTTGCGGGCAACGTCCAAGGCTTCTTCGGCACTCATCTGGCTCGAGGCACCATGGCCGAAACCCAACACCCGCGCCAACCAGGCCGAGACAGCCGGATAAGCATCCACCAGCGGCGAGGTAACCGGAGTGCCCTTGAGGAACCACAGCGGATGGGCCATGGCGAAGTCGGCGATCGACGGATCACCCAACAGGAAATCGCCCTCCTCGCGCTGCAACTGTTGCTCTAGACGCGCCATGATCGTCGGCCATTGGTGCTTGGCCTGCTCGGCGGCCAAGCGCGTAGTCGTGCCGCCACTGAACAGCCCGGCACGGTCGCTGATGAACGCCTTGATCGCTTCGGGCGATAGCTTGGCGAACCGTGCCGCCACCGACTCCGGCTGGAACACCAGGCTCACCGCATGCTGGAACACCACCGAATCGGCCCACGCTGCAAAGGACGCGGCAAGCATTTCCCGGCCTTCGGGGAACAGCGCCGGCGAAGCTTTTTCCTGCTCCAGGCGGCGAGCCATCAGCGACGTATCGCAATAGACATCCGCGCCGACCTGCAACACCGGCGTCTTGCGATAGCCACCCGTCAACGCCGTCAGGTCAGGCTTGGGCATCATCGGCGGGATGTTCACCGAACGCCAGGACAGCCCCTTGAAGCCCAGCAGCAGCCGGGCTTTTTCCGCGAAAGGAGACGTTGGGTAATGATGAAGGATCAGCTCTGACATGAGATTAGCCACTGCAGGAATGAAGTCTTACAGCTTAGCGCGCCTGATCGGGACAGCCTACCGGCCTGATAAAGGCCTATCAGCCCGGCTGATTGAGCGACAGCGCGCTGGCCACCAGGCATTCCTTGGCGCTTTTCTTGAGTTTTTTGATCAGCCGCTCCTGGCGCAGGGCCTCGCCCTTGTCGCGACAAGCCTCGGTGTATACCAGGGCCACTGCCGGGCTGGAAAGAAAGAAGCGTGCCCCCTTGCCGCTTTGATGCTTGGCGAAACGCCGCACCGGGTCATCACTGACGCCGCAGTACAGCGAACCGTTGGCGGCCCGCACCAGGTAGACGAACCAGGGCTTGTCCGCTTCGGTGGGACCTTGTGCAGGCAGATCGGGAGAGAGAGTGGCGGTCGTCACTAGATGTTCAACAGGTCGGCAAAGACAAGCCGCGATCTTATCAGCGACTGGCCTGGAACGCCCGAAGCCCCTTGAGCGCCTGGGCCCTGACGGCGTTGCGTACCAGTGGTGTCCAGCCCAGCAACAGGCCCTTGGCACCCAATGCCTGGCGAGACCAGCGCCACAGATCGAAGCTGTCGTGGTGCTCACAGATCTTGCCGTCGCGAAAAACGAAGCGCGCCTGAATGTCATTGATCACGACGTTGCCGGTCTGGCTGAACAAGTACGTCGCCACCCAATGGGCACCACCGGTACGCTCATCGCTGCGCACGTTATCGAAGGTCAGGGAAAAGTCCTTGGCCCGGGTCGTCAGCATGCGCCACATGTCGCCGGCATCGCGCCCGCGCAGCTCGCCGAACGCCGGGTCGCTGAACAGCACGTCGTCGGTGTAGCAAGCGCTCATGGCTTCGGCGTCCAGGCGTTGGAAGGCCTGATAAAAGCGGCTGATCAAGGCGTTGTGGGCATCACTCATGGACAGGCTCCGAAAAACGTTTCAGTAGGCCAGTACGATAATCTTCCGCCGCAGGGAAGACTATCGTCATTCGCCATGAAAATGATATCAACGAAGGTCAGTGACCCTTTCGCTGCTGACCCCGACGTACAACGCCCGGCCTGCGCCGATGCCGGCGATGATCGCCCCCAGGCCAACCAGGCCGAAGATCCAGCCCAGGGCATTCCAGCCGCCGGTCAAGTCGTGGACCACACCCACCGCGAACGGCCCCAGCGACGCCAGGGTATAGCCGAACCCCTGGGCCATGCTGGAAAGGTTGGCGGCCACGTGGGCGTCCCGCGAACGCAACACGATCAGCGTGAGCGCCAGGCTGAATGATCCGCCCTGCCCCAAGCCCAGCAGGATCGCCCAGCCCCACAAGCCATCGAGCGGCGCGTAGAGGCAACCGAACAAGCCACCCAGGACCATGAGCATGACGATCACGATGGCCAGGCGCTGGTCCTTGCCGCGCGTTGCCAACCAGGGCGCCGCGAGGGAACTGATCAACTGCACGATGACCGAACCGGACAGCACGAGCCCGGCCTGGGTCGGGGTCAGGCCACGGCCAATCAGGATCGACGGCAGCCAGCCAAAGACGATGTAGGCCAGGGACGATTGCAGCCCCATGTACAACGTCACTTGCCAGGCCAGGGGATCACGCAGTAAGCCGCGGACCCGATAAGCCACTTGGTGGGCTCCGTGTTTCTCGCCCACTTGCGGTAACCAGAACACCGCGGCCAGCAGCGCCGGGACCACCCAGAAGCCCAGGCCCAAGGCCCAGCTGTGGCCAAGCTGCTCGCTCAGCGGCACGGTCGCCCCGGCCGCCATCGCCGCGCCCAGGCACAAAGCCATGGTGTAGACACCGGTCATGGTGCCGGCCTGTTTGGCGAAGTCGCGCTTGACGATGCCCGGCAGCAGCACGCCGATCACACCGATACTCGCGCCGGCCAGGATGCTGCCGACAAACAGCCCGACCTGACCGAAGGCGCTGCGCAAGACAATCCCGCCCGCCAGCGTCAACAAGATCCCCAGCACCACGCGCTCGGCACCGAAGCGCCGCGCCAGCACCGGCGCCAGCGGCGCGAACAGGCCCAGGCAAAGCACAGGCAATGTGGTCAGCAAACCGGCCTGGGCAGCCGACAGGCCGAGGCTTCCTGACACTTCGCTGAGCAACGGCGCCATGCTCGACAACGCCGGACGCAAGTTCAGCGCCACCAGGATCAACCCGAGCAGCAACAGCCAGGGGCGGCGCACCAACGGAGGGTGCTGCTGGGCCTGCTCATCGTCGGCCTCGGCGTCGATCAACAGTTCTTCGAGTTCGGCGGCGCGTTTGGGCGCCGTCGAAGTGGCAGGGTCAAGCAGATCGCGGGACATGGAAAACTCGGGTTCGGGGCTCAGGGTTTCAAGCACTCAGGGTTCATTGATCAATTGGCGGCACAGGGACTTGGCCCGTTGCGGATCCTGTTGCTCGACGGCTTCAAGGATTTCGACATGCAGGTCGAACACATGTTGATGGCGCGGGGTGTTGTTGAGGCTCTGGCGCAGCTGTGCGCCGATGACGCTGGAGAAGTAGCGATAGAGTTCACTGAGCGCAGGGTTGTGCGCGGCATCCACCAGGAGGCGGTGGAACACCAGGTCGCAGGCGATGTAGTGCTCCAGGTCGCCGTGATAATGCTCGCCGCTGTCTTGCAGCGCCCGGCGCAAGGCAAGCAGATCCTCATCGGTGCGCCGCAGCGCCGCCAGGCCAATGGCCTCTACCTCCAGGATATGCCGGGTTTCCCGGGCCTGTTCCAACGAACAGCGGGACAGCACCTTGAGCGTATCCAGCGGATCAACCACTGCCCGCACGTAACTGCCGTCGCCCTGGCGGATCTCGATCAGCCCGGAAAACGCCAGCACGCGCATGGCTTCGCGCACGGTGTTGCGGCTGATACCCAGTTCCGCCACCAACTCCGGCTCGGTGGGCAAGCGCTGGCCGACGGCCCACATACCATCGCTGATACGTCGACGCAATTGCTCCAAGGCCTGATCGACTAGGGAGCGCTTTATTAATGGAGAAATATCTGACATGGAGTCCGCCCTTTCATCCAATCATAGGATGAATTTTCTGACATGTTAGTCAGCTTCATCCCAGAGAACAAGCGCCTAGGGTTTAAGGGCAGATAAAGAGCGAGATTTTCGATTGGTCAAAATTACCCTTTGAGGGTAATTTTAGAGACAAGGTAAATGACTTCTTATGGAAAAGAGCACGCCCCATTACGAGCTGGCAGAGGTCAAGGCCGAGGTTCGCAGGTTGGGAAGCAAGGCGTTCACGATGAGCGCGCGGGAAGGCGGACGGAGGATGACGTTAAGTCTTGCCCAGATGCTGCGGATCGTTCACCTGCTGGAGTACAGGATGCTGCACAAATCGATGACCACCTATGCCGATCACCGAATCTGGCAAGACGTCTATCACACAACATTTCAGGATCGGGAGATCTACATCAAAGTGACTTACCGCCCCGGCGGTGGGCATCCGGTGATCTCCTTCAAAGAGAAAAACCAATGAAAACACAGCAATGTGTCAGCTGTGGCACAGACAAGGCGATGCATCACTTCAAGAATCGCAGCTTCTCAGTCGACTACAAGCGGGTCGCCCGACCGGTGCACGACATCGCCGGGTGGGAGTGCCAGGTCTGTGGCGAAATAGAATTCGATCACGATACCGACAGCGCCGAGCGCTATTCCAAGGCAAGCGACCAGTTGCTCGAAGACTGTGTTCAAGCCATGGGCGCAGAGATCAAGCGCATCCGTCGCAAACTGCATCTCACCCAGAAAGAAGCCGTGAAGTTACTGTCCGGCGGTGGGCACAATGCCTTTTCCCGCTATGAGCGAGGCGAGATCCCCCCACCTCAACCGCTGTTCATGCTGATGCGCCTGCTGGATCGTCATCCGCACCTGATGGCCGAGATCCAGATCCTGGACGAAGGCACCAACCTGCGGCAGTTGTTGCTTGACCGCCACCCCGAGCGCGAAACGGTGCTCAGCTCCTGAGGTGAAGAAAACGCAGGCAAAAATAAACCCGGACAAGTCCGGGCTTATTTCACTGCCTAAGGCCGGATCAATGCAGGATCTGGCTCAGGAACAGCTTGGTGCGGTCATTCTGCGGGTTGTCGAAGAAGTCGTTCGGCGCGGCCTGTTCGACGATTTCACCCTTGTCCATGAAGATCACGCGGTTGGCCACGGTGCGGGCGAAACCCATTTCGTGGGTCACGCAGAGCATGGTCATGCCGTCTTCGGCCAGGCCGATCATGGTGTCCAGCACTTCTTTCACCATTTCCGGGTCGAGGGCCGAGGTCGGCTCGTCGAACAGCATGATTTTCGGTTTCATGCACAGGGCACGAGCGATGGCCACGCGCTGTTGCTGACCGCCGGAGAGCTGGCCCGGGTACTTGTTCGCCTGCTCTGGAATGCGCACGCGCTCCAGGTAATGCATGGCGATTTCCTCGGCCTTGCGCTTGGGCATCTTGCGTACCCACATCGGCGCCAGGGTGCAGTTCTGCAGGATGGTCAGGTGCGGGAACAGGTTGAAGTGCTGGAACACCATGCCGACTTCACGGCGGATCGCTTCGATCTGCTTGAGGTCGTTGGTCAGCTCCACGCCGTCGACCACGATGCGGCCCTGCTGGTGCTCTTCCAGGCGGTTGAGGCAGCGGATGGTGGTGGACTTGCCGGAGCCCGACGGGCCGCACAGCACGATACGCTCGCCCTGCTTGACGTTCAGGTTGATGTCTTTCAACACGTGGAACTGGCCGTACCACTTGTTGACGCCCTGCATCTGAATAATGCCTTCAGGGCTCACAGGCTGTTTGATCGCTTCACTCATAAACTACGCTCCTAACGCTTGTGGCCAGTGTCCAGCTTGCGTTCCAAATGCATGGAATAGCGGGACATACCAAAACAGAAAATCCAGAACACCAGGGCGGCGAACACATAGCCTTCAGTGGCCATGCCCAGCCATTTCGGGTCAGCGGCAGCTTGTTTCACGCTGTTGAGCAGGTCGAACAGGCCGATGATGATCACCAGGCTCGTGTCCTTGAACAACGCAATAAAGGTGTTGACGATACCCGGGATCACCAGCTTCAGGGCTTGCGGCAGAATCACCAGGCCCATGCTGCGCCAGTAACCCAGGCCCATCGCCGCGGCCGCTTCGTACTGGCCCTTGGGAATGGCTTGCAGGCCACCACGCACCACTTCGGCAATGTAGGCCGACTGGAACAGGATCACCCCGATCAACGCCCGCAGCAGCTTGTCGAAGTTCATGCCTTCAGGCAGGAACAGCGGCAGCATCACCGAGGACATGAACAGCACCGTGATCAATGGCACGCCGCGCCAGAACTCGATGAAGGTCACGCAGACTACGCGAATCGCCGGCATGTTCGAACGACGGCCCAACGCCAGGACGATGCCTAGCGGCAGTGCACCGACGATACCGACGGTAGCGATCACCAGGGTCAGCATCAGGCCGCCCCATTGGCTGGTCGCCACGGCGTCCAGGCCGAACACGCCGCCGTGCAGCAGGCACCAGGCGATGATCGGATACAGCACCAGGAAACTCAGGCCGTAGATCGCCTTGCGCGGGAAGCGCGAGATGAACAACGGCGCCACACCGATCACTGCCAGCCATACGGTCAGGTCGACGCGCCAGCGCAGATCCGTCGGGTAATAGCCGTACATGAACTGACCGAAACGCTGCTGGATGAACACCCAGCAGGCGCCTTCCTTGGTGCAGTCGGCGCGGGTGGTACCGACCCAGTTGGCATCGAGGATCGCCCAGTGCAACAGCGGTGGAACGATCAGGTAGATCAGGTAGAACGCAAACAGGGTCAGCAGCGTGTTGATCCAGCTGGAGAACATGTTGGCGCGCATCCACGCCACCACGCCGATGCTGCTGCCCGGCGGGGGCATGTCTGGTTTGAAAGTATGAGTCGTCATGCGCGTTTCCTCACCGCTCGATCAGCGCAATGCGCTTGTTGTACCAGTTCATCAGCAACGAAATGCTGATACTGATCGCCAGGTACACACTCATGGTGATCGCAATCACCTCGATGGCCTGGCCCGTCTGGTTCAACACTGTGCCGGCAAACAGCGAAACCATTTCCGGGTAGCCGATACCGGCCGCCAGGGAGGAGTTTTTCGCCAGGTTCAGGTATTGGCTGGTCAACGGTGGAATGATCACGCGCAGGGCCTGCGGGATGATCACTTTGCGCAGGGTCGGACCGTTGCGCAGCCCCAGGGAACGGGCGGCTTCGGTCTGGCCGTGGCTGACCGACTTGATGCCCGAGCGTACGATCTCGGCGATGAACGCCGCGGTGTACACGGTCAAGGCCAGGGTCAAGGCCAGCAGTTCCGGGATCAGCACCCAGCCACCGACGAAGTTGAAGCCCTTGAGCTCCGGCATTTCCCAATGCACCGGCGCACCAAAAAGCAGCGCGCTCAACGCCGGGATCACCAGAAACAGCGCCAGGCCGACCCAGAATTTATGAAACGGCTCGCCAGTCGCTTCGAAACGCTTGTTGGCCCAACGCGTCATCAGCACGATGGCGACGATCGCCAGCACAACACTGATCACGAACGGCCAGAACCCTTCGGCCATCAGCGCGGCAGGCATGTTCAGGCCCCGGCTGCTGACAAAGAAGGTGTCGCCGAAGTTATGGGCGGCCCGCGGTCCTGGCATGCTCAGGAATACCGCGAAGTACCAGAACAGGATCTGCAACAGTGGCGGGATATTACGGAAAACCTCGACATAAACGGTTGCCAGCTTGGAAATGATCCAGTTCTGCGACAGCCGTGCCACACCGATGATGAACCCCAGGATGGTTGCCAGGATCACGCCAATGAACGTGACCAGCAGCGTGTTGAGCAACCCGATGAGAAAAACCCGGGCATAGCTGTCCGCTTCGGTGTAGTCGATCAGGTGTTGGGCGATGCCGAAACCGGCACTGCGTTCCAGGAAGCCGAAACCGGAGGTGATGCCTCGGTGCTGAAGATTGGTTTGTGTGTTATCGAACAGAAACCAGCCCAGCGCGATAACCGCCACGACAGTGACGATTTGAAATACCCACGCACGCACTCGTGGATCGCTGAGGCTGAGCCTCTGCTTAGGTGCGCCGATTGAATTTTGCATGAAGTGCCCCGCAAAGAATGGAACAGAACATCACCCGGTGGTTGGCCCACCGGGTGATAGAACCATCAGCGCACTGGTGGTGCGTATTGAATGCCGCCGGCGTTCCACAGAGCGTTCAGGCCGCGGTCGATTTCCAGCGGAGTGCCCTTGCCGAGGTTGCGCTCGAACATTTCACCGTAGTTGCCGACCTGCTTGACGATCTGCACAACCCAGTCTTTCGGCAGTTTCAGGTCTTTGCCGTATTCACCGTCAGCGCCCAGCATACGAGCGACATCAGGGTTCTTGGTGGACTTGGCTTCGGCCTCGACGTTCTTCGAGGTCACACCCGCTTCTTCAGCGTTGAGCAAGGCGTAGCCGGTCCAACGGACAATGGCCAGCCACTCGTCGTCGCCGTTACGCACGACTGGGCCCAGGGGCTCCTTGGAAATGGTTTCCGGCAGAACCACGTAGTCCTTTGGCGAAGCCAGCTTGCTGCGCTGGGCGAACAGCTGGGATTTGTCCGAGGTCAGCACGTCGCAACGACCGGATTCCAGCGACTTGGCGCTTTCATCGGAGGTGTCGAAAGTGATCGGGGTGTACTTCAGGCCGTTTGCGCGGAAGTAGTCGGAAACGTTCAGCTCGGTGGTGGTACCGGCCTGGATGCAGATGGTTGCACCGTCCAGTTCCTTGGCGCTCTTGACGCCCAGCTTGTTGTTGGCCAGGAAGCCGATGCCGTCGTAGTAGGTGATGAAGCCTGGGAATTTCAAGCCCATGCCCGCGTCACGGGAGCTGGTCATGGTGGAGTTGCGCGAGAGCATGTCGATTTCGCCCGATTGCAGCGCGGTGAAGCGCTCCTTGGCGTTCAACTGGCTGAACTTGACCTTGGTCGCATCGCCAAATACAGCAGCGGCCACGGCACGGCAGAAGTCAGCGTCGATACCGACGATTTTGCCGGTCGAATCAGGCACCGAGAAACCCGGCAGGCCATCACTCACACCACATTGCACAAAACCTTTTTTCTGCACGGCATCCAGAGTTGCACCCGCCTGAGCGAACCCGCTGACACCAAGGACTGCTGCTGCAGTCATGACGGCCAGGGTGGATTTCAGTAACTTCATTCAAACCTCCAGTTTTGCTCTTGTTGTGTCGGAGCTCGAGCCCTGTCGCACCCTTTTGGGGCATTGCCGACCCTTGTTGGCTTTTTTTAGGGTCAACCGACGTCTGGACCTTCGCTATGAGTCTAATAATGAGGATGTCCGTAAACAGTGGTCATGCCCATCTCTCACCAATCGGCCGAACGGGCTGTAGCCCTTCACGTTCGCGAAGCCCGTAGCGGCTACTGGCGAACATTCATCACCGGATTTCTGATATCCCATGCGTCGCGGTGAACTGATAGTGTTACCGCACAGCGTAAGAATCATCACTCGGGTACACCCATAGCAAAGCCCGTACCAGACCGCTGCGCTTAGCCCTTGTAAAACACGTCAAGACAAAAACTTTCAACTTTGCGACATCTAATTAACTGAGACACCGGACACGCACTGTAATCACGCACTGATTGGGCGCGCCCGCACAGATTTGGAGCACAACCATGACCGACCCCCTGATTCTCGAGCCCAGCAGCACTGCCGACGCGTGCGTTATCTGGCTTCACGGCCTGGGCGCCGATCGTTTTGATTTCCTGCCAGTCGCCGAAATGTTGCAGCAAAGTTTGCTCACCACACGTTTCGTTCTACCCCAGGCACCGACCCAACCAGTAACGATTAACGGCGGCTACGCCATGCCCAGTTGGTACGACATCCGGGCCTTGAGCCCGGCGCGGGCCATTGACGAACAGCAGCTCGAAGCCTCGGCACAACGGGTCATCGACCTGATCGACACCCAGCGAGCCAGCGGAATAGACGCCTCGCGGATTTTCCTGGCGGGTTTCTCCCAGGGCGGCGCGGTGGTCTATCACACGGCATTCGTGAAATGGCAGGGCCCGCTGGGCGGCGTGGTCGCGCTGTCTACTTATGCACCGACTTTCAGCGATGAGCTGCAATTGTCGGCCAGCCAGCAACGCATTCCGGTCCTGGCGCTGCACGGCCAATACGACGAAGTGGTACTCAACCCCATGGGTCGGACCGCAAAAGAGTATTTGAAGCAGCATGGTGTCACCGTGACATGGCAAGAATACCCAATGGGCCACGAAGTGTTACCCGAGGAGATTCGCGACATCGGCACCTGGCTGGCCGAGCGGTTGCGCTAAGAGGCTGATAGCCACGCCGGCCCTTTGACGATCACACTACGCCGCGCCCGTTTCTTGCATTACACTGGCCGGCGTACATTCCTTAACCAATCGATGAGATGACCGTGCTCAAAGCACTCAAGAAGATGTTCGGTAAAAGCGAGGCCGAGCAACTCGCGCCTGGCTCCACTGCGCCGACCCACGGCCCGAGCCGTACCGATGCGCAACAACCGCGCCGGGCGGCACCTGTTGCACAGGCAACAAAAGAACCCGTCGCCCAGCCTGTTACGGCCCCCGAGCCCGAGAAACCACGCAACGAAGCCCCCAGGCCACGTCGCGAACGCGCACCGAAACCGCCGGTCGTCGCCTGGAAGCTCGAGGACTTCGTCGTAGAACCCCAGGAAGGCAAGACCCGCTTCCACGATTTCAAGCTCGCCCCGGAACTGATGCATGCCATCCAGGACCTGGGTTTCCCGTATTGCACGCCGATCCAGGCGCAAGTGCTCGGTTACACCCTCGCCGGCAAAGATGCCATCGGTCGCGCCCAGACCGGCACCGGCAAGACCGCCGCGTTCCTGATTTCCATCATCACCCAGTTGCTCCAGACCCCACCGCCCAAGGAACGCTACATGGGCGAACCGCGGGCGCTGATCATCGCGCCGACCCGCGAGCTGGTGGTGCAGATCGCCAAGGACGCCGCCGACCTGACCAAGTACACCGGCCTGAACGTCATGACGTTCGTGGGCGGCATGGATTTCGACAAGCAGCTCAAGCACCTCGAAGCCCGTCACTGCGACATCCTGGTCGCCACGCCGGGCCGCCTGCTGGACTTCAACCAGCGCGGCGACGTGCACCTGGACATGGTCGAAGTGATGGTGCTGGACGAAGCCGACCGCATGCTCGACATGGGCTTCATCCCGCAAGTGCGCCAGATCATTCGCCAGACTCCACCTAAAAGCGAACGCCAGACCCTGCTGTTCTCCGCCACCTTCACCGAGGACGTGATGAACCTGGCCAAGCAGTGGACCACCGACCCTGCCATCGTCGAGATCGAAGCCGAGAACGTCGCCAGCGAAAACGTCGAGCAACATATCTACGCAGTCGCCGGGGCCGACAAGTACAAGCTGCTCTACAACCTGGTCAACGACAACGGTTGGGAGCGGGTGATGGTGTTCGCCAACCGCAAGGACGAAGTGCGCCGCATCGAGGAACGCCTGGTGCGCGATGGCGTCAACGCGGCCCAGCTCTCGGGCGACGTGCCGCAACACAAGCGCATCAAGACCCTCGAAGGTTTCCGTGAAGGCAAGATTCGCGTGCTGGTGGCCACCGACGTGGCCGGTCGTGGTATCCACATCGACGGCATCAGCCACGTGATCAATTTCACCCTGCCGGAAGTGCCGGACGACTACGTGCATCGCATCGGCCGTACCGGTCGTGCCGGGGCCGCGGGGGTTTCGATCAGCTTCGCCGGTGAGGATGACTCCTACCAGTTGCCGTCGATTGAGGCGTTGCTGGGGAAAAAGATTAATTGCGAAACTCCGCCGACGCATCTGTTGCGACCGGTCGAGCGCAAGCGCCCTTAGCATCGAGACGGACGCAGAGCGTCCATGAGGCATTCCCACGCAGAGCGTGGGAATGATCAGCGCAGCCAAGACAGGCTGCGCTTTTTTTTGCCTGGGGATATTGCTCGATTAAACTAAAAGTCCATAATGGACAAATTAGTTTACGCAAGCATCCGGAGCCCCCATGTCCAGCACGCCCCATGTGATGACCCAAGCCCAGGCCCGAGAACTGCTCGGGCAAATCGACGTGCCGCACATCCTGCGCAAGCTGTTCCGTGATCTCGCCGCTGGACAAGCGGTGCAGCCACCCCAGCAACTGGTGGTGTTTCCACAGGGCGCCGGGGACTTCATCAACTATCTGGGTGTGCTGGCTGAAGACCAGGTCTACGGGGTCAAGACCTCGCCCTACATCGTGCGCGAGCAAGGTCCGCTGGTGACCGCCTGGACCTTGTTGATGTCGATGCAGACCGGCCAGCCGCTACTACTGTGCGATGCCGCCGAGTTGACCACCGCTCGCACCGCTGCCACCACGGCTGTTGCCGTCGATGCCCTCGCCCCGCACACCGCCCGGCGCCTGGCGGTCATCGGTAGCGGTGCGGTGGCGCGGGCACACGTGCAATACGTCAAGGGCCTGCGGGACTGGCAAGCTATCAGCCTATATTCGCCAGGCCTGAAGACCAAGTCGGCACAAGAACTTGCCTCCATCACCGACCTGGACCCGCGCCTGCACATCGCCGACAGCCTTGAAGCGGCGCTGCACGACGCTGATGTGGTGATGCTCTGCACCTCGTCCGCCAAAGCGGTACTCGACCCGCAGGCCTTGGGCAAACCGGCGCTGATCACCTCCATCAGCACCAACGCCCCACGCGCCCATGAAGTCCCCCCTCAAAGCCTCAACGACATGGACGTGTTCTGCGACTATCGTCAGACCACCCCAGGCTCGGCCGGTGAAATGCTGATCGCCGGCGAAGAGCATGGCTGGGAGGCGTCGAGCATCGTCGGCGATTTGCCCGAATTACTCAGCGAACACGTGGCGCGTCCCGACTACCAACGCCACGTGTTCTTCCGCTCCATTGGTCTGGGCCTGGAAGATGTTGCGCTGGCGAATGCCCTGTATCGACTTCACAACTGACACCCCCCATTCCCTTGTGGGAGCGAGCTTGCTCGCGATGGCGGTGGGTCAGTCACCTTCAATATCGACTGTCAGGCCGCCTTCGCGAGCAAGCTCGCTCCCACAGGGGTCTTCGAGTTCCCGGGCACATTCTTCGCAGGAGAATTCATGAAACAAGCAGATTTCATCATCATCGGCGGCGGCATTGCCGGTGCATCCACCGGTTACTGGCTCGCCCCCCACGGCCGTGTGATTGTGCTCGAACGCGAATCCCATCCGGCCTACCACTCCACCGGACGCTCGGCGGCGCTGTATACCGCCGCCTACGGCACCCCTCAGGTGCGGGCACTGACCCAGGCCAGCCGGGATTTTTTCGACGCCCCGCCGACCGGTTTCTGCGAACACCCCTTGCTGACCCCACGGGGCGAAATGACCGTGGACTTCACCGGTGACCCGGCCGAGTTGAACAACCAATACCTCAGCGCCAAGGCCACGGTGCCGCAGATGCAACTGCTCAGCGCCGACGAGGCCTGTGTGCGGCTGCCGATCCTGCGACGGGAGAAAGTCCACGGAGCGATCTACGACCCCACGGCCTGCGACATCGACACCGATGCACTGCACCAAGGCTACCTGCGCGGTATTCGTCGCAATGGCGGTGAAGTGCACACCGACAGCGAAGTCCAGCAATTGAGCCGCGATGATCAGGGGCTGTGGCAGGTGAAGACCGCCAACCAGACGTTCACCGCACCGATCCTGATCAATGCTGCCGGCGCATGGGCCGATCACATTGCCGAAATGGCCGGCGCCCGGAAGCTAGGGTTGCAGCCCAAGCGGCGCGCAGCGTTCATTTTTGCCGGGCCCGAGGGCGTGGACATCCATGACTGGCCGATGCTGGTGAGCCTGGACGAATCCTTCTATATGAAGCCTGACGCCGGCATGTTCCTCGGCTCGCCAGCCAACGCCGACCCGGTGGAACCCCATGACGTGCAGCCGGAAGAGCTGGACATCGCCATGGGCATCTACCAGATCGAAGAAGCCACTACCCTGACCATCCGCCGCCCGACCCGCACCTGGGCCGGCTTGCGCAGTTTCGTGCCCGACGGTGACCTGCTGTCCGGTTTCGATCCGCAGCTGCCCGGGCTGTATTGGGTCGCAGCCCAGGGTGGCTACGGCATCCAGACCTCACCGGCCATGGGCCAGGCCAGCGCGGCGCTGGTGCGTGGCGAACCGCTGCCCGAGGCCCTGGCCCGTTTCGGCCTGAACAGCGCCATGCTGTCACCCGAACGCCTGGGCTGAACCACCTTGAGGTGACGCATCGCCACGATTGCGGCACACTCCCCCGCGCCCCTGTTCCACGGGGCGCTGACGCTGCCTGGAGCCCTGTCATGACTGCCTCGCCACCCGATCCGGCGCTGGAAAACTTCCGCACCATCGCCGACGCCATCGCCACGCTGTTCTACCCCCACGCCGAAGTGGTGCTGCACGACCTGCGCACCCAGAAAGTCGATTACATCGCCAATAACCTGTCCAAGCGCGAAATTGGCGATGACTCGTCCCTGGAAGACATGCTCAGCGAGGACGTCAGCGAACGTAATATCGGGCCCTACGAAAAGCTGAACTGGGACGGACAGAAGATTCGCAGCCTCAGCAGCGTACTGCGCGACGCCGACGGTCATCCGCTGGCGGTGCTGTGCATCAACCTGAATATTTCGCTGTTCGAGAATGCCAAGGCCGCGCTGGATCTGTTCCTGTCGCCGAGCAAGTTGATCCCCCAGCCCGACTCACTGTTTCGCGATGACTGGCAGGAACGAATCAACACCTTCCTGCATGCCTGGATGCGCGAGCGTCAGTTGAGCCTGAACCTGCTGACCCGCGACCACAAACGCGAGCTGGTGCTGGCACTGCATGCCGAAGGCGCATTCAAGGGCAAGAGCGCGTCCAACTACGTGGCCAATGTGCTGAATATGGGGCGGGCGACGGTGTACAAGCATTTGAAGGAGCTGAAGGGCTGAAATCTGCTTTGCCAGGCCTACCGCCTTCGCGAGCAAGCTCGCTCCCACACTGGATCTTTGTACCCAGGTCCCCTGTGGGAGCGAGCTTGCTCGCGATGGCGGTCAATCAGTCGCCATAGATATCCGACTTGAAATACTTGCCCTGGATCTTCTGATACTCCCCATTGGCCCGAATCCCATCGATGGCCTTGTTCAAATCCGCCACCAGTTGGGTATTGCCCTTGCGCACCGCGATACCGGCGCCTTCGCCGACGTATTTCGGGTCCTTGAGCTCGGGGCCGACAAAGGCGTAGCCCTTGCCACGAGGCATCGACAGGAAGTCTTCCAGCGGGATGGTGTCGGCGAAAATCGCGTCGAGCCGACCGGACGCCAGGTCCATGTAGATTTCTTCGTTGTTGCTATAGCGCTTGACGATCACACCCTTGGGTTCGAGGACTTCAGTGGCGTAGCGGTCAGTGGTGGTGGCCCGCTGCACACCGACGGTCTTGCCCTTGAGGCTGGCGTACTGGTCATCGACCACCGCCCCTTCCTTCATGACCAGGCGCGATGAGGTGAAGTAGTACTTGTGGGTGAAATCCACCGATTTCTTGCGCTCTTCGGTAATGGTCATGGACGACAACGCCAGATCGATCTTCTTCACCTTGAGCGCCGGAATCAGCCCGTCGAACTCACCCTCGATCCACTCGCACTTGACCTGCATCTGCGCGCACAGGGCATTGCCGATGTCGTAGTCGAACCCCTCGATCTTCCCTTCCGAGGTCTTGGAAGCAAACGGCGGATATGCCGCCTCGATGCCGATGCGCAAGGTTTTCTCAGCGGCGAACAGGCTGCTGGAGGCCAACAGGCTCAAGGCCAGGCCGGTGATGAGGGGGAGTTTTTTCATGATCGATCTCTCGCGGGTTGTTGTTGGTTTGGCAGAGAAAGGTGGGGCGATGACTTTATATGTACTTATAAATCCATATTGGACTTTAATGTACACACCGTCAATCGGTAGGCAGGGGAATGTGATGGGAGGTTGATGGCCTCATCGCGAGCAAGCTCGCTCCCACAAGGGACCTTGTGTACAACGAAGATCCACTGTGGGAGCGAGCTTGCTCGCGATGGCGACTTATGGCTTGCGAAAAAACAACAGGTTGCTTACTGCTTCCAGCGATCCGCCGCCGCATGGTCACTGTCCCGCCCTTCAACCCAGCGCGGGCCGTCGACAGTGTTTTCCTTTTTCCAGAACGGCGCTCGGGTCTTGAGGTAGTCCATGACAAAGGCGCAGGCATCGAACGCCGCCTGGCGATGGGCACTGGCGGCACCGACGAAGACGATCGGCTCGCCCGGTTCCAGGGCACCGATCCGGTGCAGCACCTCCAGCTTGAGCAACGGCCAGCGCTGCTCGGCCTCGGTGGCGATCTTGCCCAAGGCTTTTTCGGTCATGCCTGGGTAATGCTCCAGGAACATCCCGGACACATCGAGGCCGTCATTGAAGTCACGCACGTAGCCGACAAAACTCACCACCGCCCCCACGCCGACATTGGCCGCGTGCATCGCGTTGACTTCGCCCCCTGCGTCGAACGGTTCGACCTGCACACGAATCGCCATGGTTCAGCCTCCGGTCACGGTGGGGAAAAACGCCACTTCATCGCCGTCCGCCAGCGGTTCGTCGAGCTGGCACAAGTCTTCGTTGCGCGCGCACATCAGGTTTTGTTCCTTCAGCACCTCGGCCCCGTCACGCTGGGCAAGCAGCACGCGCACATCGTCGACCGTGGCGAAATCGCCTTCCACTTTCACCGAATCCACACCAAGTGCTTCACGGTAACGAGCAAAGAACTTCACGTTGATTTTCATGACGCATCCGCCTGGAAATGGCCGCTCTTGCCACCGAGTTTTTCCAGCACTCGCACGCCTTCGATGGTCATGCCCCGGTCGACGGCCTTGCACATGTCGTAGATGGTCAATGCGGCGACGCTGGCGGCGGTGAGCGCCTCCATTTCCACGCCGGTCTGCCCCGACAGTTTGCAGCGGGCGACGATGCGCACCCGGTCCTCGCCTTCGGCATTGAGCTCGACCTTGACGCTGGTGAGCAGCAGCGGGTGGCAGAGCGGAATCAGGTCACTGGTTTTCTTGGCCGCCTGGATGCCGGCAATGCGTGCGACGGCGAACACATCGCCCTTGGGGTGACCGCCGCTGACGATCATCTGCAGCGTGTCGGGCAACATGCGCACAAAGGCCTCGGCCGTGGCTTCACGGAACGTCACGGCCTTGTCGGTCACGTCAACCATGTTGGCGCGACCTTGGGAATCGAGATGAGTCAGCACAGGGTTACTCCTGATCGGGAGTGTCGATTGTAAACCCGTGGGTCAAATTCCGGCAGGCTTGATTGTCGCACCCTGTTATATCCCGCAACTTCCCAAATACCGAAAATCCCCTTGCTATCGCGAGCAGGCTCGTTCCCACAGGGGTTATGTGGCGCATACAAAAAACCGGGCGACGGTGAGGTCGCCCGGTTTGGCTGGGGTTACAGGTGGGATTCGGCGTATTCGGCCAGGATCGAGCGCGGTACGCCCTGCAGGGTGATGTGGACCCCGTTGGGGAAGTCCTTGAAGCGTTCGGTCAGGTAGGTCAGCCCGGAACTGGTCGCGGACAGGTAAGGGGTGTCGATCTGCGCCAGGTTACCCAGGCACACCACTTTGGAACCGGCACCGGCACGGGTGATGATGGTTTTCATCTGGTGCGGGGTCAGGTTCTGGCATTCGTCAATCAGGATCAGGCTCTGCTGGAAGCTGCGCCCCCTAATGTAGTTGAGGGATTTGAACTGCAACGGCACTTTGCTGAGGATGTAGTCGACGCTGCCATGGGTGCTTTCGTCATCCATGTGCAAGGCTTCGAGGTTGTCGGTTATCGCCCCCAGCCACGGCTCCATTTTCTCCGCTTCGGTACCGGGCAGGAAGCCGATTTCCTGGTCCAGGCCCTGCACGCTGCGGGTGGCGATGATGCGCCGGTAGCGCTTGCTGACCATGGTCTGCTCGATGGCAGCGGCCAGGGCCAGAATGGTTTTGCCGGAACCGGCGGCGCCGGACAGGTTGACCAGGTGGATATCCGGATCGAGCAAAGCGAACAGCGCCAGGCTCTGATAGATGTCACGGGGCTTGAGGCCCCAGGCTTCCTGATGCAGCAAAGGTTCCTGGTGCAGGTCGAGGATCAGCAGCTTGTCGACATGGATTTCCTTGATCCAGCCGACAAAGCCTTGTTCGTCGATGATGAACTCGTTGATGTGCACGGCCGGCAGGTTGTCGATCAACTGCACCTGGTGCCAGGTGCGGCCGTGATCCTGGCGGGTCTCGACCTTGCTCACACGGTCCCAGAAGGAGCCGGTCATGTTGTGGTAGCCATTGGGCAACAGCGAGACGTCGTCGACCAGTTGGTCGGTGCTGTAGTCCTCCGCCGCGATCCCACAGGCGCGGGCCTTGAGGCGCATGTTGATGTCTTTGGTCACCAGCACCACGGCCTGGTCCTTGGTGCGCGCGTGCAAGTCGATCAACTGGTTGATGATGATGTTGTCGTTCAGGTGTTCAGGCAGCACCAGGTTGGGTTCGGTGCGCTTGCTCATCAGGATCGAAAGCAGGCCCTTGGGGCCACTTTTGCCGCGCTGGATCGGCACGCCGAGTTCAACGTCCTCCGGAGAGGCGTCACCCAGGGTCTTGTCGATCAGACGGATCGCCTGCCGGCATTCGGCCGCAACGCTGTGGTGTCCGCTCTTGAGCTTGTCCAGCTCCTCAAGCACGGTCATCGGGATGGCAACGTGGTGTTCTTCGAAGTTCAGCAGGGCGTTTGGATCGTGGATCAATACGTTGGTATCGAGTACATAGAGGATTGGCTGGTTGGAGGAAAGGCTGCGTCCGTGGTCATCCATACTCGGTCACCTATGTGGGGGCCATTCGACGCAATACCGTGACAGTGCTGCGCCTCGAGGTAGCCACCGAATTCACCCGCGACGATTCAGGTGAACTGCACACAATCTGGGTCTTGGAAGACGCCACCTGTGTTGCAGGTTTCGGCGGTCTGTCTTCTTGATACTCCAAAAACCATGACAGGAAAAAGCACTTTGACGCTTTTTTGAAGTTTATTTTTCAGAGTGACGAATAACCCTTGGCGTACCGCCATTGCGCCGTTAAAGTCGGAAGTCCGGTTGTCATGAATGTGCGCCGATTTTTTCTCGTCCCCCAATGTTTCCGGGCCTTTTCAGGTTTCAGCGAAACGCTTCCTGGCAGTCCGCCCAACCGATCCCGCTTTGCGCCGTCTGCGTCATCAACCAGGGCATCGCCGTTTTCACCCCATCCTGCTTGGCATTGAAATTGATCACCCCGTGGCGCCACAGCAGCATCAGGGTCAGCACACGCTGGGCGCTTTGCTCAGGCTTGAGTCGATTGTTGCTGTCCTGGGGATCGATGTCCCACAGCGCCACTTGCAAGCCCTGCTGCTGGAAGAACGCTTGCGCATCGCCGCGCCGCTGGCCTTGGGGCGGACGGAACAGCGGCACGAAATTTTCGGGCAGCTTGCCCTTGACCAGTTCGACACTGCGCCGGACCGAGTCTTGCCAGTCCTGCCAATAACTGTGGGAGCGGAACTCCCAGCCCTGCACGCCCACGCATTGTCTCGAATACAACGCCTGGAGATTGTTGACCGAGCCCTCTTGCAACCGCGCCTGAATGTCCTTGCCCAGCACGAAGAAGGTGCCATTGATGTTCGCCTTGCGCAGGTATTCGGCCAACCACGGGGTGTTGTCCGGCACAACGTTGGCGGCGCTGTCGAAGGTCAGCAGGAACAGGCGGTCGTTCATGCCTTCGCCGTTGCGTTCGTAATCGCCGAAACGTTCGATTTCGCTGCTGGTTTGCGGAAAAAGCGCGGCTTTACGCAGCAGTTCGTCGCGGTATTGGGTATGAAAGATCTGGCTCGGCGCGGCCCACTTGATGTAGTAGGAATTGTCATCCAGATGGAATCTGCGTGCCTCTTCGCGCAGGGTCGCCATGTCCTCGACCAGGTAACAGAAGGAAGCGTCCTGATCGCAACTGCGTTGGGCAAAGTTGTAGTTGGCCAACAACCGCTGCCACAGCCGGGCGCGAAGCGCGTCGATAGCAACCATATTGACCGAACGCAGCCCCAGGTACTGCTTGAGCGCAATTTCGTCCATCGCATCGACGTCCAGCAGGACCCGGGCGAACATCAGGATCTCGGCCCGCGAGGCCACGTCGAACAGCGTCGGGCTGGTGAGTTGTTCCGGCCAGGTGCTGCGGTCCAGGGTCGCGACGTCGTTGAGCGCGGGCGCGGCAATGGCACCCAGGCTCAACAGCCAGGCCGATAACAGAAGAGCGATACGCAAAAGGGATGTCTCCATAACGAAACCCGCGCGGCATCATAGCCGATCCTGGCGCAATACCCTTGTGATCAGAGGACTTGGGGAGCAGACCTGTGGGAGCAACGCTTGCTCGCGATGCAGGTGACAAGGTCCATCTGCAAGATTGCGTCATCGTTCATCGCGAGCAAGCTTTGCTCCCACGGACTTTGCTCCCACAGCTCCCTCACCACAAATGCCCGTCAATACTCGCCCATCCATCACCTATCACCCCAATAGCTGGAGTCCACCCGGACAACCCCCTAGAATCGCCGCACCCTCAAGGAGACGATTTCATGCTGATGGTGATTTCCCCCGCCAAGACCCTCGATTACGAAACACCGCCGGCCACCGCGCGTTTTACCCAGCCTCAGTACCTGGATCATTCCCAGGAACTGATCGAGCAACTGCGCGAACTCTCCCCGGCACAGATCAGCGAGCTGATGCATGTCTCCGACAAGATCGGCGGCCTCAATGCCGCGCGATTCGGCAGTTGGACGCCGGCGTTCACTGCGGCCAATGCCAAGCAGGCGCTGCTGGCCTTCAAGGGCGACGTGTATACGGGCCTCGATGCGCAAAGCTTTGGCGATGCCGACTTCGACTACGCCCAGCAGCACCTGCGCATGCTCTCTGGCCTCTATGGCCTGCTGCGGCCACTGGACCTGATGCAACCCTATCGCCTGGAAATGGGCACGAAGCTGGCCAATGCCCGGGGCAAGGACCTTTATGCTTTCTGGGGCACGCGCATCAGCGAATGGCTGAACGAAGCCCTCGCCGACCAGGGCGACGACGTACTGCTGAACCTGGCCTCCAATGAATACTTCTCGGCGGTCAAGCGCAGCGCACTGAAAGCACGAGTCATCGATACCGAATTCCGCGACCTGAAAAATGGCCAGTACAAAATCATCAGCTTCTACGCCAAGAAAGCCCGGGGCCTGATGAGTCGTTTCGTGATTCAGGAACGGATCAACGACCCTGCGGCACTCAGCCAATTCGATGTACAGGGCTACCGCTTCAACGCCCAACAGTCGAGCCGGGACAAACTCGTTTTCCTGCGCGATCACGCCCCCGAATAAAGCATGACCTTATACCGCCCCCTGATCGGGGGCTTCGATCATCTGCCTATTTGTCATCTTAGTTCCTCGCCCACTTCGACAGTTTCATGGCGCCAATAAATCGCCCCACCCCTGCGCTAACTTTTCTTTCACTCGACACTCGTCAGTTTTTTGCGTAGTGGCACCGATTTTTTTCATCGGTAGTGGCACAAAACTATCTACCCCTCCTAACTCCCCATTAATAAAGGGCGAAACGGTAAGTGCCATCATATTGAGGGCAGTGCCATCTTCGATAATATTTCGAAAAATTTCGAAAATCGCGATGAGCGGATCGGAACTATGTGAAATTGCATGGCTCATACCATCCGTAACGATTCTCGGCGAGCGTGTACGAGATAACTTACAAAGGACGACGAACGGATTAACCAAGTTGTCACGACAACTTAGTGAAACCGTCGTCTAATTGGATCCACCCTTAAAGGATGGGAGATAAAGCACCATTACTATCCCCTACAAGGCCAAGGCTGCGCCCCTATAACGTGCTCACCCGAGCACACAAGCTTCTGATTTTGTGGGCTTTTTGCCAGGGATCGGAAGTGAAGGACCTTTGCACGAGCGTTCCCGATAACGAGGACTGGCTGCATAACAGGGCAGGTCATAACAACTAGGCCACATTGCGCACAACTTGAGTGCATTTATTTAGACACTCGGAACTTAGTATGCCTGCACACGGCATTGTGGCGCC
This sequence comes from Pseudomonas sp. A-RE-22, assembly GCF_019956035.1. Classification (NCBI taxonomy): domain Bacteria; kingdom Pseudomonadati; phylum Pseudomonadota; class Gammaproteobacteria; order Pseudomonadales; family Pseudomonadaceae; genus Pseudomonas; species Pseudomonas sp. A-RE-22. The sequence continues at coordinate 103,882 of NZ_JAHBCZ010000003.1, read as the reverse complement.
TGCATTCCACACTTCCGAGTGCACTATGACCGCTGAACACTATTAACTCCGGCCATTTAATGGCGTGAAAAACAGAGGGAAATGCGATGCGCATTAGCATATTTGGTTTGGGTTACGTCGGTGCAGTATGTGCCGGTTGCCTGTCTGCACGGGGCCATGATGTAGTTGGCGTAGATGTCGCCAAAGACAAAATCGACATGATCAACGCCGGCAAATCGCCAATCGTTGAACCGGGTCTTGGCGAGCTATTGGCGCAAGGCATTCAAACAGGTCGACTGCGCGGTACCACCAACTTCGCCGAAGCCATTCGCGATACTGACCTGTCGATGATTTGTGTCGGTACACCGAGCAAGAAGAACGGCGACCTGGAACTGAACTACATCGAAGCCGTGTGTCGCGAGATCGGTTTTGTCCTGCGTGACAAGACCACCCGCCACACCATTGTGGTTCGTAGCACCGTATTGCCGGGCACTGTGGCAAACGTCGTCATCCCGATCCTGGAAGACTGCTCCGGCAAGAAAGCCGGCGTCGATTTCGGTGTCGCAGTCAACCCTGAGTTCCTGCGCGAAAGCACCGCGATCAAAGACTACGACCTGCCGCCGATGACCGTTATCGGTGAGTTCGACAAAGCCTCTGGCGACGTTCTGCAATCGCTGTACGAAGAGCTCGATGCGCCGATCATCCGCAAGGACATCGCCGTTGCCGAGATGATCAAGTACACCTGCAACGTGTGGCACGCCACCAAGGTGACCTTCGCCAACGAGATCGGCAACATCGCCAAGGCCGTCGGCGTCGATGGCCGTGAAGTGATGGACGTCGTCTGCCAGGACAAGACCCTGAACCTGTCCCAGTACTACATGCGCCCAGGCTTTGCCTTCGGCGGCTCCTGCCTGCCCAAGGACGTTCGCGCCCTGACCTACCGCGCCGGTTCCCTGGACGTGGACGCGCCGCTGCTCAACTCGCTGATGCGCAGCAACGAATCCCAGGTGCAGAACGCCTTCGACATCGTTTCCAGCCACGACAAGCGCAAAGTCGCCCTGCTGGGCCTGAGCTTCAAGGCCGGTACCGACGACCTGCGTGAAAGCCCACTGGTAGAACTGGCGGAAATGCTGATCGGCAAGGGTTTCGACCTGAAGATCTACGACAGCAACGTCGAATATGCCCGCGTCCACGGTGCGAACAAGGATTACATCGAGTCGAAGATTCCTCACGTCTCGTCCTTGCTCAACTCCGACTTCGACTCGGTGATCGACAGCTCCGACATCATCATCCTGGGCAACCGCGACGAGAAGTTCCGCGCGCTGACCGAGAACGTACCGGAAGGCAAGCAGGTCATCGACCTGGTCGGCTTCATGTCCAAGGCCACCAACCCGAGTGGCCGGACCGAAGGCATCTGCTGGTAAGTCTGTTTGCCGGCCGGGGCATGCCCCGGCCGGCCTTTCGCCTGCCTTAACCCATCGGGCCGCCCACAAGGCCCGCCCGAGATAGAGACGGATGCAGATTATGCACAGGCTAAAGCACGGCCTGCTTCAGGCCGCCGGTTGGCTGTTTTACTTGAGTTTATTGATGGGCATCGCCATGGCGCTGCCCACGTCCACGTTCGACTCCGAATCCAAGGACTTCATCTTCCTGATCGGCGCCGTGGGCATCTGGCGTTACTCCATGGGAGCAACGCATTTCGTGCGCGGCATGATCTTCCTGTACATCGTCTACCCGCACCTGCGCCGCAAGGTCCGCAAGCTGGGCAAGGCGGCGGATCCGTCCCATGTGTACCTGATGGTCACCAGCTTCCGGATCGATGCGCTGACCACCGCTCAGGTGTATGGCTCGGTGATTCGCGAGGCCATCGAATGCGGGCTGCCCACCACCGTGGTCTGCTCCATCGTGGAAATGTCCGACGAACTGCTGGTCAAGAGCCTCTGGGCCCGCATGAACCCGCCAGCGCGGGTCAAGCTGGACTTCGTGCGCATCCCTGGCACCGGCAAGCGCGACGGTCTGGCCTACGGTTTCCGCGCCATCTCCCGCCACTTGCCGGACGACCGTGCCGTGGTAGCGGTGATCGACGGCGACACCGTGCTCGCCGAAGGCGTCGTGCGCAAGACCGTGCCGTGGTTCCAGCTGTTCGGCAACGTCGGCGGCCTGACCACCAACGAGTTCTGCGAAGTGCGCGGCGGCTACATCATGAGCGAATGGCACAAGCTGCGTTTCGCCCAGCGTCACATCAACATGTGCTCCATGGCCTTGTCCAAGCGCGTGCTGACCATGACCGGCCGCATGTCGGTGTTCCGCGCCACCGTAGTCACCAACCCGGACTTCATCGCCGACGTGGAAAGCGACTCGCTGCAACACTGGCGCCTGGGTCGCTTCAAGTTCCTGACCGGCGATGACAAGTCGAGCTGGTTCAGCCTGATGCGCCTGGGCTACGACACGTTCTACGTGCCCGATGCAGCGATCAATACCGTCGAACACCCGCCGGAGAAGAGCTTCATCAAGGCCAGCCGCAAATTGATGTTCCGCTGGTACGGCAACAACCTGCGGCAGAACTCCCGGGCACTGGGCCTGGGTCTGCGCCGTCTGGGCCTGTTCACCTCGGTGGTGCTGTTCGACCAGCGTGTGTCGATGTGGACCTCGCTGCTGGGCCTGACCGTGGCACTGATCGCCAGCTTCAAGTACGGCACCGCGTTCATCCTGGTGTACCTGCTGTGGATCGGCATCACGCGGTTGATCCTGACCCTGTTGCTGTCGTGCTCCGGACACCGGATCGGCCCTGCCTACCCGGCGATTCTCTATTACAACCAGATCGTCGGTGCCCTGGTGAAGATCTACGTGTTCTTCCGCCTCGATCAACAGTCCTGGACCCGCCAGCCCACCCACCTGACCCGTGATCTCGCCAGCTTTCAACGTTGGTTCAACACTTGGTCGTCTCGGACCATGACCTTCTCCGCCGGCAGCATTTTTGTCGCCGTGCTGCTGACGATGGTCTGACCGGACTTGAATGAATTAACTAGGAAATCGCCCCTATGAACACCGCCGTGAATGTCAACGTAGTGCATGAATCCGAAGCCCAGCGCCAACACGCCCGGGTCAAAATCCCGGCCAAGCTGCGCTTCTTCGGTCCTGACCGTACGCCGATGGAAGTCAAGGTCCAGGACCTGTCCGCCGGTGGCCTGAGCTTCAACGCCGGCCAGATGCCCCTCAAGACCGGGGAGTCCTACAAAGGTCGCCTGCAGTTCGTCATCGACAACCTTGGCCTGGCCATGGACGTGGAATTGCAGATCCGTTCCTACGACCGCCAGACCGGCCGCACCGGTTGCCAGTTCCAGAACCTGGAGCCTCGGGACATCTCGACACTGCGTCACATCATCACCTCGCACCTGGCCGGCGACATCGTCGGTGTGGGCGATGTGCTGGCGACCCTGCAGCGCGATAACTTCACCAAGGCTCGCAAACAGAAAGACGAAAACGGTGGCATGAGTGCCTTCGGCCGCCTGCGCGCCGTGACCTTCAGCCTGGGCGTCTTCGTCGTTGGCTTGGCGGCGTTCGGTTTCGTCTTCAAGTCGGTGTACGGCATGTATTTCGTCAGCCACGCCCAGGCCGGCCTGGTGAATGTACCGGGCATGGCCATCACCATGCCGCGCGACGGCACTGTGCAGAGCCTGGTCAAGGCCGACGGCGTGGCCGCCAAGGGCGCCCCGCTGGCGACCTTCAGCACCAGCATGCTCGACGTGCTCAAGGGTCACCTGGACGACAACCAGTTGCAACCGGCCAAGGTCGAGGAGCTGTTCGGCAAGCAAATGACCGGCACCCTGACGTCGCCGTGCGACTGCATCGTGTCCCAGCAACTGGTTGCCAACGGCCAGTACGCCAGCAAGGGTGACGTGATCTTCCAACTGGTCCCACGGGGCACCGAGGCCAACGTCGAAGCGCGCTTCTCCTATCGCCAGTTCGGCGACGTGCGCCCAGGTACGCCAGTCAACTTCCAGGTCGCCGGCGAAGACACCACCCGTACCGGCAAGATCGTCAGCAGCACCAGCCTGAAAAGTGCCGACCTGTCCTCCGATATCCGTGTGCTGATCCAACCTGACGAACCTCTGGACAGCTCGCTGGCCGGCCGTCCGGTAGAAGTCACCAGCGACCGTGGCCCGAATCTGAACTGGCTGATCGACAAAGCCATGGCCGTCGGTATTTAAGTCGAGGATATGCCCGTGACCATTATAAAAATCCTGAACACCCCACAGACCCTGTGGGAGCGAGCTTGCTCGCAAAAGGATCAACGCGGTCAGGATGCTATGCCGCAAACTCGCTCCCACATGGGAACTCTGTGTGCCCTGGCACTGGCCGTCAGCCTGGCCGGTTGCGCCGGTCTGCCCGATCAACGCCTGGCCAATGAAGCCCTCAAGCGCGGCGACACGGCGCTGGCGCAGCAGAACTACCAGCAACTGGCCGACCTGGGCTACAGCGAGGCCCAGGTGGGCCTGGCTGACATCCAGGTGGATAGCCACGACCCCGAGCAGATGAAAAAAGCCGAGGCGACTTACCGCGCCGCGGCCGATATCTCGCCACGGGCCCAGGCTCGCCTGGGTCGCCTGCTGGTGGCCAAGCCCGGTTCCACTGAAGCGGAAAAACACGAAGCCGAAGGCCTGTTGAAGAAAGCCTTCGCCAACGGAGAAGGCAACACCCTGATCCCGCTGGCGATGCTGTACCTGCAATATCCCCACAGCTTCCCGAACGTCAACGCCCAGCAGCAGATCAGCCAATGGCGCAGCGCCGGTTACCCGGAAGCGGGCCTGGCGCAGATTCTGCTCTACCGCACCCAGGGCACCTACGACCAGCACCTGGACGAGGTCGAGAAGGTCTGCAAGGCCGCGCTGGCGACCACGGACATCTGCTACGTCGAACTGGCCACGGTCTATCAGAAACGCGGCCAGCCGGAACAGCAGGCCGCATTGCTCAAGCAGATGCAGGACGGTCACGCCCGTGGCGTCGTATCCGCCCAGCGCGTGGACAGCGTCGCCCGTGTCCTGGCCGATGCCAGCCTGGGCAAGACCGACGAAAAGACCGCCCAGTCGTTGCTCGAAGGCATTGCTCCTGGCTACCCCGCTGCCTGGGTCAGCCTGGCGCAACTGCTCTACGACTTCCCGGAACTGGGTGACGTCGACAAGATGATGCAGTACCTGGAAAACGGCCGCGCCGCCGACCAGCCGCGCGCCGAGCTGTTGCTGGGCAAGCTTTACTACGAAGGCAAGTGGGTCCCGGCCGATGCCAAGGTCGCCGAGGCGCATTTCCAGAAAGCCGTGGGCCGCGAAGTGGCTGCCGACTACTACCTCGGCCAGATCTATCGCCGCGGTTACCTGGGCCAGGTGTACTCGCAAAAAGCCCTGGACCACCTGCTCAAGGCCGCCCGCAACGGCCAGAACAGCGCCGACTTTGCCATTGCCCAGCTGTTCTCCCAGGGCAAGGGCACCAAGCCCAACCCGGTCAACGCCTATGTGTTCAGCCAGTTGGCCAAGGTGCAGAACACCCCGCAAGCCACCGAGCTTGCCCAAACCCTCGAAGCACAATTACCGCCGGAACAACTTGCACAAGCCCAACGCCTGCTACAACAAGAGCAGGCCATTCGCGGCGCTATGAGCCCCGATACGCTTGAACTGCAAGCCCTAAAAGAAGATGACGGCGAGGAACCTCTATGAAGCTTTTGAAGCTCAACCCTTTTGTGCAGGCTGGTATTGGCCTGTCGTTTGCCCTGCTGTGGTCCTGTCCGACCCTGGCGGCACTGACCGATAGCAAGAATTTCGGCCTGGAAGTGAAGATCACCGGACAGTCCGAAGATGACCGTGACCTCGGCACCCAGAGCGGTGGCGACGTCAACGGTGTCGGCCTGGACCTGCGTCCATGGGTCTACGGTGAAAGCGAAAGCGGCGCCTGGAGCGCCTATGCCATGGCCCAGGCCGTGACGTCCAGCGACATCATCGAGACCGACACCCTGCAGCAGTCCGATGGCAGCACCCAGCAAACCGACAGCGGTGACCGCGAAGCCAAGAAAAGCTACCTGGCCATGCGCGAGTTCTGGATTGGCTACCGCGGCCTGACCCCCTACCCGGGCGAGCAGTTGAAATTCGGTCGCCAGCGCCTGCGCAACGACGACGGCCAATGGCGCGACACCAACATCGAAGCCTTGAACTGGACCTTCGATACCACCTTGCTGCGGGCCAACCTCGGCGTGGCCGAACGGTTCAGCGAGTACCGTACCGACCTCAAGGAATTGTCCCCCAAGGACAAGGACCGCCTGCACGTCTATGGCGACGTGGGCTACCAGTGGATGCCAGGCCAGTGGGCCGGTATCCGCGCCCACCACTCCCATGACAATGGCAGCCTCGATTACCCGACCCCGGGCGAAGCCACCGACACCCTGGACAAGACCCAGAACGGCGACATCTCCTGGCTGGGCCTGGAAGCCAACAGCGATGCCTACAACTGGCGCAACACCAACACCGTCAACTACTGGGCCAGTATCACCGGCATGAGCGGCGAGCGCGACACCGTCAACCCGCTCAACGCCGACGGCACGCGCCCGACAGAAGCCAAGCACAGCGATGACGTGGACGGCTGGGCCACTGACCTGGGTATCCGCCTGCGTCTGGACCCGCAATGGCAAGTCGGTGCGGCCTATGCCCGCGCCAGCGATGAGTACCAACAGAACGGCCTGCAAAGCAACCGCTCGAACTTCACCGGCACCCGCTCGCGCGTGCACCGTTTCGGCGAAGCGTTCCGTGGCGAAATGGCCAACACCCAGAGCGCCAGCCTGTTCGGCTCCTGGCAACTGCGTGACGAATACGACGCCAGCCTTGTGTACCACAAGTTCTGGCGCGTGGACGGCAACAAGCCAGTGGGCAGCAACGGTATCAACGCCGTGGAAAACAACACCGACGACGTGACCGGCGCGATTCTGTCCACCTCGTCCCTGCCGCTGAATGATGGCGAAAAGGACCTGGGCCAGGAAGTCGATCTGGTCGTCACCAAATACTTCAAGCAAGGCCTGCTACCGGCCGCGCTGAGTCAATCCATTGATGAGCCGTCGGCGCTGGTGCGCTTTCGTGGCGGCGTGTTCAAGCCAGGCGACGCCTACGGCAAAGAGGTCGATTCGTACATGCATCGCGCCTTTGTCGACGTGATCTGGCGCTTCTGATGCGAATGGCCATGGGAGTGCCCGAAATGAACCGCTACCTCAGGAACAGCCAGGCGATGAAAGGTTCGATCAGCCTGTTGGTCGCAGCGATGCTGCTGGCCGGCTCGCCGGCGTTCGCCAACGTTGAACCGGTGGTCAAGCCGGGCAACGTGGCCAAGGGCCTGCAACGGGCCAAGACCTACACCGTCAACAGTGCACCGACCGCGCCACTGGAGCTGGCCAAGCCAACCTTGCCCGACCTCTCCGGCTACACCGCCGAAGCGGTCGCGGCAAAAATTGTCCGCACCAAGCCCGGCAAGGTCAGTGTGCGCCGGATGATGCAGGAAAACGCCTTGAAGGACTTCATCGGCGGCGACAACAAGATGGCCGAGTGGGTCGTGCGTCAGCACGGCATCCCACAGGCCATCTTCGTCGACGATGGCTACATGAATCTCAAGGACCTGGCCAAGAAACAGCCCAAGTACGTCATCGAAACTTCGCCAGGTGTCTACCTGGCGAAGATTCCGATCGTGGTCGGTCAGAAAGGCATCCTGGAAATCGACAAACAGACCCAGGAACTGCGCCTGTCCCAGGAAGGCGGCGCATTCCTGGTCAACGATGGTCATATGTTCATCCGCGACACCAAGGTCACCGGCTGGCGTGAAAAGGACAACGGCCCTGCGACCTTCCGTTCACCCAAGGAATTCCGTCCGTTCCTGCTGGCCTGGGGTGGCACCGAGACCTACATCGTCAACACCAAGATGGCGAGTTTCGGCTACTCCAACAGTAAGTCGTACGGGGTGAGTATTTCCCAGTACACGCCGAACATGGCCAAGGTCCTCAAACGCCCGGAACCGACCGGTTGGATCATCGGTTCCGAGTTTTCGGACATGTGGTACGGCTTCTACTGCTACGAAACCCGCGACTTCGTGGTCAAGAGCAACACCTACAAAGACAACATTGTCTACGGCATCGACCCCCACGACCGTTCCCATCGGCTGGTCATCGCCGACAACACCGTCTACGGGACCAAGAAGAAGCACGGGATCATTATTTCCCGTGAGGTCAACGACAGCTTCATTTTCAACAACCGCAGCTATGACAACAAACTCTCGGGCCTGGTGATCGACCGTAACAGCGTGAACAACCTGATCGCCTACAACGAGATCTACAAGAACCACACCGACGGCATCACGCTCTATGAGAGTGCTGACAACCTGTTGTGGGCCAACAAGGTGATCAGCAACCGCCGCCACGGCATCCGTATTCGTAACAGCGTGAACATTCGCCTCTACGAAAACGTGTCCATGGCCAACGGCCTGACCGGTATCTACGGTCACATCAAGGACCTGTCCGATACCGACCGTGACATCAAGCTCGACCCGTTCGACGCCGAAGTCTCGCTGATCGTGGTCGGCGGCGAACTGGCTGCCAATGGCAGCGGCCCGCTGTCCATCGACTCGCCGTTGAGCGTCGAGCTGTACCGCGTGTCCATGCTCGCGCCGACCAAATCCAGCGGCATCAGCTTCACGGGAATCCTTGGCGAGCGCCAGGATGAAATTCTCGACCTGCTGGTGCGCCAGCAGAAAGCCGTGCTGATCGACCCCGTCGAACGCCAGACCGAAATGCGGGACTGAGGATGACCTTTATGAACCCAAAGATGATCAAACTCCTGGGCCTGTCCGCCCTGACTGCCGGCATTCTCGCCGCCGCAAGCGGCGCTCGCGCCGATGAAATCAAGGCACCGAGCTTCACCGCCGAGCCATGCTGCAACCTGTGCCCTGAAGCCCACGACGCGAAGAACTACACCACGCGCTACCAGCAGAACTTCACCACGCTGGTGCAGGCCCAGGGCGACTGGTTGTTCCGAACCCAGGAAGACCTGCGGACCGAATTCAACACCACCCCGGCCGGCTACAAGCGCCTGCAGCAGTTGCACGATGCGTTCAAGGCAAAAGGTGTCGAGCTGGTGCTCGTCTACCAGCCAACCCGGGGCCTGGTGAACCGCAACAAGCTCAACCCACAGGAAAAGGCCGCTTTCGACTACGAGAAAGCCCTGACCAACTACAAATCCATGCTCGGCCGTTTCGCCCAGATGGGTTACGTGGTGCCGGACCTGTCGCCGCTGACCAACGAAAGCCTGCCCGAAACCCTGCCGGCCCACGATTTCTATTTCCGTGGCGACCAGCACTGGACGCCATACGGCGCCCAGCGCACCGCCAAGATCGTCGCCGAGAAGGTCAAGCAGATCCCGGCCTTCGCCGACATTCCCAAGCGTGAGTTCGAGACCAAGAAGTCCGGCCGCATGGGCAAGACCGGCACCCTGCACAACATGGCCGGGCAGCTGTGCGGCACCAGCTATGCGATCCAGTACATGGACCAGTTCACCACCGAGCCTAAGGGCGAGGCTGGCGACGGCGACCTGTTCAGCGATTCCGGCAACCCGCAGATCACCCTCGTGGGCACCAGTCACAGCGGCAAGAACTACAACTTCGCAGGCTTCCTGGAAGAGGCCATCGGCGCCGACATCCTCAACGTAGCCTTCCCCGGCGGCGGTTTCGAGGGCGCGATGATCCAGTACCTGGGCAGCGAAGAGTTCCAGAAGAACCCGCCGAAAATCCTCATCTGGGAATTCTCGCCGCTGTATCGCCTGGACCAGGAAACCATCTATCGCCAGATGATGGCGCTGCTGGACAACAACGGTTGCGAAGGCAAGCCGGCATTGATGAGCAGCAAGACCGCGCTCAAGCCGGGCAAGAACGAATTGATGGTCAATAGCAAGAACATGGATCTGCGTAACGGCAGCCACCAGGTCGACATCCGCTTCGCCGACACCTCGGTGAAAACCTTGCAAGCCACCCTCTGGTACATGAATGGGCGCCACGAGGATATCAAGATCGAAAAACCGGATACCTCCGAAACCGACGGACGTTTCGCCTTCCAGCTGCGCACCGACGAGGACTGGGCTTCGCAAAACCTTCTGGCTGTTGAAGTCCAGGGCCCCGAAGCCGGTAAAGAGCCGCAGCAGATCGAAGCGAAAATCTGTAAACGCAACGCATCTCCGCAAGCCGAACAAACGGCTCAAATCGGACAATGAGGTCTCGTCTCATGACCAGTACCACGCGCACCCGAACGTTGAAAACGCTGCTGGCGCCCTCCCTGCTGACCCTGGCGATGTTCGCCGGGGCCACGCAGGCGGCGGCCCCGCTGCGCCCGCCACAGGGTTACTTCGCCCCGATCGAAAAGGTCAAGGCCGGCGAAGCGGCCCAAGGCTGCGACGCCACACCGACGCCCTACACCGGCTCCCTGCAATTTCGCAGCAAGTACGAGGGCTCCGACAAGGCCCGTGCAACCCTGAACGTGCAATCGGAAAAAGCCTTCCGCGACAGCACCGCCGACATCACCAAGATCGAGCGCGGCGTCAGCAAGCAAGTGATGCAATTCATGCGTGACGGCCGTCCCGAACAATTGGAATGCACCCTCAACTGGCTGACCGCGTGGGCCCAGGCCGATGCGCTGATGTCCAAGGACTTCAACCACACCGGCAAGTCCATGCGCAAATGGGCGCTGGGCAGCATGGCTTCGGCCTATGTGCGCCTGAAGTTTTCCGAGTCCCGCCCACTGGCCAATCACCCGGAGCAGGCGCAACTGATCGAAGGCTGGTTCAGCCGGATGGCCGATCAGGTGGTCAGCGACTGGGACAACCTGCCGCTGGACAAGACCAACAACCACTCCTACTGGGCCGCCTGGTCGGTGATGGCCACCTCCGTGGCAACCAACCGCCGCGACTTGTTCGACTGGGCCGTCAAGGAATACAAGGTCGGCGTCAACCAGGTCGATGCCGACGGTTTCCTGCCCAACGAACTCAAGCGCAAGCAACGCGCCCTGTCCTACCACAACTATGCCCTGCCGCCACTGGCGATGATCGCCAGTTTCGCCCAGGTCAATGGTGTGGACCTGCGCCAGGAAAACAACGGCGCCCTCAAGCGCTTGGGTGACCGGGTGCTGGCCGGGGTCGAAGACCCGGACATCTTCAAAGAGAAGAATGGCGACAAGCAGGACATGAAGGACCTGAAGGTCGACTCGAAATTCGCCTGGCTCGAACCGTTCTGCAGCCTCTACACCTGCAGCGAGGATGTACTGGAGCGCAAGCATGAGATGCAACCGTTCAAGACCTTCCGCCTCGGCGGTGACTTGACCCGGGTGTACGACCCTTCGCGGGAGAAAGGCGAAAAAGGAAGCTGATTCACCGCTGATCATTCCCACGCTCTGCGTGGGAATGCAGCCCGGGACGCTCTGCGTCCCACAAAGCCGAACGCGGAGCGTCCGTAGAGGCATTCCCACGCAGAGCGTGGGAACGATCATCACCCCTCTTTTTCATTGGGGGGGTTTGGGGGGGCTCTGGCCCTTGACTGTTGATTCAACATGGAGAGATCGGGATGGTATTTTCATCCAATGTGTTCCTGTTTCTGTTCTTGCCGATCTTTCTCGGCTTGTACTACTTGAGCGGGCAACGCTATCGCAACCTGCTGCTGCTGATCGCCAGCTACGTGTTCTATGCCTGGTGGCGGGTGGACTTCCTGGCGCTGTTCGCCGGCGTCACCCTGTGGAACTACTGGATCGGCCTGAAAGTCGGCGCCGCCGGTGTGCGCACCAAACCGGCCCAGCGTTGGCTGTTGCTCGGCGTGGCGGTGGACTTGTGCATCCTGGGTTACTTCAAGTACGCCAACTTCGGCGTGGACAGCCTCAACGCGATCATGACCAGCTTCGGTCTCGAACCGTTCATCCTGACCCACGTGCTGTTGCCGATCGGGATCTCGTTCTACATCTTCGAGTCCATCAGCTACATCATCGACGTCTATCGCGGTGACACCCCGGCGACCCGCAACCTGATCGACTTCGCGGCGTTCGTGGCCATTTTCCCGCACCTGATCGCCGGCCCCGTGTTGCGTTTCCGCGACCTGGCCGACCAGTTCAACAACCGTACCCACACGTTGGACAAGTTCTCCGAAGGCTGCACCCGCTTCATGCAGGGCTTCATCAAGAAAGTGTTCATCGCCGACACCCTGGCGGTGGTGGCCGACCATTGCTTCGCCTTGCAGAACCCGACCACGGGCGATGCCTGGCTCGGCGCGCTGGCCTACACCGCGCAGCTGTACTTCGACTTCTCCGGCTACAGCGACATGGCCATCGGCCTGGGCCTGATGATGGGTTTCCGTTTCATGGAAAACTTCAAGCAACCCTACATCAGCCAGTCGATCACCGAGTTCTGGCGTCGCTGGCACATCAGCCTGTCCACCTGGCTGCGCGACTACCTCTACATCACCCTGGGCGGTAACCGCAAAGGCACGCTGATGACCTATCGCAACCTGTTCCTGACCATGCTGCTCGGTGGTCTGTGGCACGGCGCGAACTTCACCTACATCATCTGGGGTGCCTGGCACGGCATGTGGCTGGCCATCGAAAAAGCCGTGGGCATCAACACCACGCCACGCAGCATCAACCCGATCCGCTGGGCGCTGACCTTCCTGCTGGTGGTGATGGGCTGGGTAATTTTCCGCTCCGAGAACCTGCATGTGGCCGGCCGCATGTACGGCGCCATGTTCAGCTTCGGCGACTGGTCGCTGTCGGAGCTGACCCGCGCCAACCTCACCGGCCTGCAGATCGCCACGCTGGTGGTGGCCTACATCACCCTCGCCTTCTTCGGCCTGCGGGACTTCTACACCAACCGTCCGCCGGTCAAGACCAAGCCTGAGGTCAATACCGAGGCCAACGGCCCTGCCACCGCACAGCCGGGGATGATCAAGGCCGTACCGGGTGACAATCCATCGACGATCCATGAACCAGGCTACACCGTAGGTGTCGAAGCCCAGGTGCAACCGGCCTACTGGACCGTGGACTGGTCACGCTATGTGATGCGCACCCTGGTGCTGCTGTTGTTCATCGCCTCGATTCTCAAACTCTCGGCGCAAAGCTTCTCGCCGTTCCTTTACTTCCAGTTCTGAGGGATCTGAACATGACCCGCTCATTACGCATCTTTTACATCGCACTGTTCATGCTGATCCTGACAGCATTGGGCCTGTGGTCGATGCGCAGTTTCTTCGGCTTCAGCACCAACCCCGACGCCACCGTGCTCAACGGGCGCTGGGCCAAGGCCGTGGAAACGCACTACGACGATCAGTTCCCGATCAAGCGCCTGGGCACCAACATCTGGGCTGCGCTGGACTACAAGCTGTTCAACGAAGGCCGCAAAGGCGTGGTCCTGGGCCGCGACCAGTGGCTGTACAGCGACGAAGAGTTCAACCCGATCGTCAACGAAGAGCTGAACCTGCAAGGCAACTACGCGCTGGTCGAAGGCGTGCGCCAGAAGCTCAAGGAACAAGGCGTGACCCTGGTCATGGCGATCGTGCCGGCCAAGGCGCGGCTGTACCCCGAGCACCTGGGTGACGTGAAGCCATCGAGCATTCACGCCAACCTCTACCAGGATTTCCATGCTCGCGTGGCGGCCGACAAGATCCTCGCGCCGGACCTGCTCGGCCCGCTGCAACAGGCCAAGCAAGGCGGCCAGCAAGTGTTCCTGCGCACCGACACTCACTGGACTCCGGAAGGTGCTCAGGTCGCTGCCGAGAACCTGGCCAAGGCCATTGCCGAAGGCACACCGCTCAACGGTGAGCCGCAACGCTTCGTCACGGAACCTGCGGAGAAAATCACCCACAAGGGTGACCTGCGCCAGTTCCTGCCCCTGGACCCGCTGTTCGAAAACCTGATGCCAGCCCAGGAGCCGCTGGTCAAGCGCAACACCCGCGAAGCCGACGACAAGCCGGCCGGCGACGACGCATTGTTCGCCGACGCCCAGGTGCCCGTGGCCCTGATAGGCACCAGCTACAGCGCCAACCCCAACTGGAACTTCGTCGGTGCACTCAAGCAAGCCCTGCACAGCGATGTCGTCAACTACGCCGAAGACGGCCATGGCCCGATTCTGCCGATGCTCAGCTACCTCAAGAGCGACGCCTTCAAGAACAGCCCGCCACAGGTGCTGATCTGGGAGTTCCCTGAACGTTATCTGCCCGTGAACAACGAAATCGGCGACGCAGACCCACAGTGGGTCGCAGAGCTCAAGCAAACCGGCGCGCGCCAACAGAACGTAGCCGCCAACACCCCATCCGAGACGCCCGACCGGGCGCAAAACTGAAAGAGAGGTCCACCATGACTTTCAACACTACTCCTCGCCGTCTCGCTGCTCGCTCCTTCAAGGTCGTTGCACTCGTCGCCAGCATGAGCGCCCTCTCACTGTCAGCCTTTGCCGGTGACGCGGCCCTGTACGGCCCGGTCGCGCCAAAAGGCTCGAGCTTCGTGCGGGTGTACAACGCCGCCAACGCCGAAGTCAGCGCAACCGTCGGCAGCACCAACATCAGCGACGTAGCTCCCTTGGCCAGCAGCGACTTCAGCTTCATGCCCGGTGGCGACTACAGCGCCAAGGTCGGCAGCCAGACCGTGCCGGTGAAACTGGCTTCCGATCACTATTACACCTTGGTCAACAACGCCAGCGGCCAGCCGCAACTGATCGAAGAGCCGCCGTTCAAGAACAAGCAGAAGTCCCTGGTCCGCGTACAGAACCTGAGCGACAAGGCACTGACCCTCAAGACTGCCGACGGCAAGACCGAAGTGGTGCCGAACGTGGCCGCCAAGGGCCGTGGCGAGCGTGAAATCAACCCGGTGAAAGTGTCCCTGGCGCTGTTCGAAGGCGACAAGAAAGTCGGCGACCTCAAGCCCGTGGCCCTGGAGCGCGGCGAAGCAGCCGTGCTGTACGTCACAGGTTCAGGCAGCAGCCTGTCGCCAGTGTGGGTCAAACGCCCAGTGTCGACCCGCTGATGAATTCACTTGATTGACGTTGTACCCCTGTGGGAGCGGGCTTGCTCGCGAATACGGTCTCACATTCAACATTGATGTTGGCTGAAGCACCACTTTCGCGAGCAAGCCCGCTCCCACCCTGAATCGGGGTGTCAGTCGGGTACGGAACAAGAACAAGAGAGTGAAACGACAGAACGCAGTAGCTCTAACAACCATTTCGCTTCAAGGAGTAACAAACATGATTCCGGTGATCTTGTCAGGTGGTAGTGGCTCACGTCTTTGGCCGCTTTCGCGCAAGCAATTCCCTAAACAGTTCCTGGCCCTGACCGGTGAACACACCCTGTTCCAGCAGACCCTCGAGCGCCTGGTGTTCGAAGGCATGGACACGCCGATCGTGGTCTGCAACACAGACCACCGTTTCATCGTCAACGAACAGTTGACCAACCGTAATCTCGAAGCCCAGCGCATCCTGATGGAACCGTTCGGGCGCAACACCGCACCGGCCGTGGCGCTGACCGCGATGATGCTGGTCAACGAAGGCCGCGACGAGCTGATGCTGGTGCTGCCGGCCGACCACGTGCTGGAAGACCAGAAAGCCCTGCAACGCGCCCTGGCCCTGGCCACCGTGGCCGCCGAGCGTGGCGAAATGGTGCTGTTCGGCGTACCGGCCACAAAACCGGAAACCGGCTACGGCTACATCAAATCGACCAACGACGCGCTGCTGCCTGAAGGCGTGAGCCGCGTTTCGCACTTCGTCGAAAAACCCGACGTCAAGCGCGCCACCGAGTTCGTCGAGGCCGGCGGTTACTTCTGGAACAGCGGCATGTTCCTGTTCCGCGCCAGCCGTTTCCTCGAAGAGCTGAAAAAGCACGATCCGGACATCTACGACACCTGCCTGCTGACCCTGGAGCGCAGTGAGCAGACGGCCGACACCATTACTTTCGACGAAGCCACCTTCGCCTGCTGCCCGGACAACTCCATCGACTACGCCGTGATGGAAAAAACCCAGCGCGCCTGCGTGGTGCCACTGTCGGCGGGTTGGAGCGATGTCGGCTGCTGGTCGTCGCTGTGGGAAGTCAACCCCAAGGATGCCAACGGCAACGTCACCAAAGGCGACGTGGTCGTCCAGGACAGCCGCAACTGCATGATCCACGGCAACGGCAAGCTGGTGTCGGTGATCGGCCTGGACAACATCGTGGTGGTCGAAACCAAGGACGCCATGATGATCGCCCACAAGGACAAGGTCCAAGGCGTCAAGCAGATGGTCAACACCCTCAACGCACAGGGCCGCACCGAGACCCAGAACCACTGCGAGGTCTATCGTCCTTGGGGCTCCTATGACTCGGTGGACATGGGCGGTCGTTTCCAGGTCAAGCACATCTCGGTCAAGCCGGGCGCGTGCCTGTCGCTGCAGATGCACCACCACCGCGCCGAACACTGGATCGTGGTCAGCGGCACCGCCGAAGTGACCTGCGACGAGAACGTGTTCCTGCTCTGCGAAAACCAGTCGACCTACATCCCGATCGCGTCGGTCCACCGCCTGCGCAACCCGGGCAAGATCCCACTGGAAATCATCGAAGTGCAGTCCGGCAGCTACCTGGGCGAAGACGACATCGAGCGTTTCGAAGACATCTACGGTCGCTCCACCCCGATCGAACGCGGCGTGTCGGTGAAGACCATCGCGCAGTAACGATCAGCAGAACAAGAAGCCCCCATCCAGCCCACTGCGTCCCCTATCCGCAGCGGGCTGGGTGGGGGCTTTTTATTGATTGACCACTCTCTTGGCATCAAACTTTTCGGCAATCCTGGCCGAGCGCGGATTGACAGCGTCCGTTCTGATTTTTCTGATATCCGCTCCCTTCGAAATCGCCTTGATTGCGCGCACCGTCAAGAATGTACCCACTCCCTTCAGAATCGGCAGTCGCGCCACTGAGGTGGCCTCTGCCAGCGCCTCTTTTTTCAACGTTCCGTCACCCTGGGTTTCAGGATGGACGACCACTTGCACAACATCCACTTCCGTTTTTCCCTCGGAAGTAAACATGTTCAGTTCAGCCAGACCATAAATGTGCCGCTCCTCGGGCGATTTCAACTTGTCGGATTTTTTCATGACTGCGAAAAAGCGCCGCTCAACGACGAAGTCAGGGTGTCTGTGCAAAGCGTCCGGATCGTTCGGCTCGTCCACAAATACGTCATTGGCACTGCGCAACATATAACCGGAAATGCTTGCCCCCAGACCGAAGTTTGAAGGCTGCCCAACGACCTTCGAACGCGCCGTTTCGCTGGAGAGGGTTTTATAGCGTTGCTTGTAGTGTTGAAGATTCTGTTTGACCTCATCTCCTCCCACCAGATAATCATTGAATGCGCCGACCTCCACCACTTTGAAGTCGTTCACTTCACTGTACTTTCCCGTGGCTTGCTTAAACACGCTAACCCGGCTCGTAAGCGCTGCCCCTGTGAGCTTGAGTCGATTCTTCAAGCCCATTTCAATTTCGTACTTTCCAGTCTTGTTAAGCCCGTCGGCGTCCCGAAAAGTCAGTGGGTTATTGCTCACCATCGCGTACAGGTTCAGCCCATCGATATCTCCTGCGGGGTCTGGATTGAGCCAGCGCTGCAAGCCAGGCATGTAGTAGCGATAGCCGTAATAATAGAACCCCGTCGCATCCCGTTCCTTCCCCGAATAACGAACCGTCTTGTAACTGACCTCGACCCCGTCAGCCCCCGCCAGGTACGCGGTCTCGCCGAAGGGATAGAAGTGCTCCCGGCTGATGATTCGCCCGTCCTGGCCAAGCTCCAGGCTGGTCGAGCCCAGATGGTCGGTAAAACTGTATCGATAGAGGTCATTGGCCCCCGCAGGTGGTGGGCTTTCCCAGTGCAATATCCGAACGCTGTTGAGCCCACCCTGGGCGGTGATGACCTGGAGTAACTCTCCGGTGCTGCTGTCGGCACGCAACTGCAGGCCCGGCAAATAACGCACCTCGGCGGCCAAGCTGCGGGCGCCGGTTTGCAGCGATCGCAGCTTGCGCACACGTTGCCCACCGCCGTCGTAGGCATACACTTCACTGTCGTCAAGCCCCGAGTCGCGTTCAATGGACGTGACCGAACTCAACTGGTTGCGCAAGTCCCAGACCAGGAACCGTCCCGCGTACAGTTCCAAGCAGTTGCCCCGCGCATCGAACGCCGCAGCGATTTCGTCCTCCGTGGGCGGCACACCATTACGGTACGGCAAGCAGCGATTGCTATAGCGAGCCGCTTGGATTTCCCGACCATGGTTTTGTGCCCCGACGTGAACCAGCGTCAACAGATTGCCGCCTTCGTCGTAGCGGTAGGTCTGTTGGTAATTGCTGACCGCCGCCGGGTCGTTCTGCCTCAGCGAGTCGGGCCCTTGGTTCGCCGAGCCCGCCTCCCAACCGGTGGCTTTGATCAGTTGATAGAGACTGTCGTAGACAAAGCGGCTGATCGGGTCGATGCGCTGGTTGGCAAAGTAGCGGACCGCCAGGGCTGCGTCCTCGATGCTCAACACGTTGCCCATCGGGTCATAAACGTAGCGCAAGTGTTGCAGTGCCTGGCCGGAACGCAGGGCTTGGCGCTCTGCCAGGCGTCCGTCTTCAGGGCTGTAGATAAGGGTGGTTTTCACGCCGTTGCCGGCTGTTTCTCCCTCGATCTGTCCAAGGGCATCGTAGCGAATATCACTCACCAGCGTCTGCCAATCGCCCTGCCCCGCCAATAGCAGTTGGCTGCCGGACAGCCGGCCATCGAGCGTAAGGCGTTGGCGTTGGCGATTTCCCCGGGCGTCGACTCGCTCCAGCACGTCTCTCAGCGGGCCGACGCGCCACGTCGAAACGGCACCGCTTCCAGGTTCAAGGAGTTGTTCGCGATCGGGTTCCGGCCCCGGCCAATCGGGCAAAGCCGCATCGAGGATGTAACGGCGGTCCTGCATGAGGTTTTGCCCGGTCAAGGCAAACGACGCCAGCAACAGCACACCCGCCGTATCGTCGTGCCGAATCAACTGCCCATACTGATTTTGGTCCTGATCGCCCTGGCCCGGATATCCGTAGGTCATGCGCTCGGTACACCGACGCGGCATCCCATCACCTTGCTCGAACACCGCCACGGGGCGAAGCGATTCGTCGTAGAGCACATCGCGCTGCGCCCCTCGACTGTCCCAGCCCAGCAGTCCTTCCTCGGCGAGCCCCGGCAGATCGGTCTGCCGGCCGGCATCGACGCTGTCTGTGCGCAGCGTGACGCCGGACAACGAATAAATCGCCGAAAGGTTGCTGGGCGCCAATTCGTCACTGTCCTGCATGGCCCACAACCGCGGATCCCACTGTTTCACCGCGCGCCCGGCGAGGTCAAGGAGGCTGCGGTTGATACGCCGCTGCGCGGGGCCGTTCTCCAGGCTGCGGCAGTATTCGAGCGAACGAACCGGCCTACTTCGCGAGTCGACGGCTATCAACGTCGGCGTTCGATAATCCATGCCCATCTGTAGGAACCCGTGTAGTGCCAGGGTATCGCGGTCCATCTAACCAACGAGTCTGCAAGGCTGCCAACTGTCAGATATGACAGTGACGACCGACGGTGCAGGATCGGTGAATATCCATCGCCCCCTCCCTTCGGTAGGATGTGGCAACGGGAACGGAGGCTTCCACCATGCTTATCGGCGTCTTGCTGGTCATCACCTGGCTCATCCTGCTGTTGCGCTACCCGGCCAGGGCCTTGCCGGTTTCCCTGGCGGCGTTCATCGGGCTGGGACTGGTCGCTGCGTGGGTGCTCTGGCAGGAAAACCGCGAGACCCGGCAATTGGAGCGCCTGGAAATGCGCATCACCTATGCCCCCGGACAATGCCCCGCCGACCGACCGCTGTCGCTGAACCTGAAAAACACCAATGACGTGCCACTGATCGAACTGCGCTGGCAGGTCGCGGCCTACGCGCCTGGCGACACCATCAACCTGGCCGACACCCCCTACGATGCACCGCGCTACCGAGGCCCCGGCCAATTGCAGGCCGGCGTTGACTGGCAAGATTGCCTGCCGCTGCCGCCCCTGCGTCCGGGTTATCGCCCGCAAACCCTGGAGTTTCGCGCCGAGCGATTGCACGGTAGCTTTTCCAACTGATTGCTCTCCCCCCACTTTTGCACAAGGAATGCGCCATGCCTGTTGCGCTGATTACCGGATGTTCCAGCGGCATTGGCCGCGCCCTCGCCGACGCCTTCAAGACTGCGGGTTATCAGGTCTGGGCCACGGCGCGCAAGGTTGAAGACGTAGCGACACTCAGCACCGCCGGGTTCACCGCCGTGCAACTGGACGTCAACGACGGCCAGGCCCTGGAACAACTCAACGAACGGATCAACCAGCAGCATGGCGGCCTGGATTTGCTGGTCAACAACGCAGGCTACGGCGCCATGGGCCCGTTGCTCGACGGCGGCGTGCCGGCCATGCAGCGTCAGTTCGAAACCAACGTGTTCGCCATCGTCGGGGTCACCCGGGCGCTGTTCCCGGTGTTGCGCCGGGCCAGGGGGCTGGTGGTGAACATCGGCAGCGTTTCCGGGGTGCTGGTCACGCCGTTTGCCGGGGCCTACTGCGCCTCGAAGGCGGCGGTGCATGCCTTGAGCGATGCCTTGCGCATGGAACTGGCGCCGTTCGGCATCCGCGTGATGGAGGTACAACCCGGCGCCATTGCCTCCAGCTTTGCCAAGAATGCCGGCCATGAAGCCGAACAACTGATCAGCGAACAATCGCCCTGGTGGCCCCTGCGCGACGGCATCCGCGCCCGGGCCAAGGCCTCCCAGGACAACCCGACCCCGGCCCCCGAATTCGCCGCCGCGCTGCTCAAGGCGGTTCAACAACCCAAGCCTCCTCGCTTGCTGCGTCTGGGCAATGGCAGCCGGGCATTGCCATTGATGGCCGGCTTGCTGCCCAAGGGGTTGCTGGAAAAAGGGTTGATGAAGCGGTTTGGGTTGGGTGGGTCGCTTTGATAAATAGCGGCCACCCTGAAAACTGTGGGAGCGAGCCTGCTCGCGAAGACACCGGCACAGTCAACATCTTTGCAAACTGACCCACCGCTTTCGCGAGCAAGCTCGCTCCCACAAGGGGTCAGCGCTTGTCGTGGGGTTCTACCACCACCGTACAAGTCATCCCCGCCGCCAGCAGCACCCCGTCGGGCACTTCGTCGAGATGGATGCGCACCGGCACCCGCTGGGCCAGGCGAACCCAGTTGAAAGTCGGGTTCACGTCGGCGATCAGTTCGCGGCTTTCGGGGTTGTCCCGGTCGTAGATGCCGCGGGAGATGCTTTCCACATGCCCCTTGAGCATCTCACCGCTCATCAACTGCAACTGCGCTGAATCGCCGACCCGCACCTTGGGCAATTTGGTCTCTTCGAAGAAGCCGTAGACCCAGAACGAATTCATGTCCACCACGGCCATCTTCGCCTCGCCGATGCGGGCGTAGTCGCCACGGTGCACGTTGAGGTTGGTGACGTAGCCATCCACCGCCGCGCGGACTTCGGTGCGCGACAGGTTCAGCTCCGCGGCTTCCAATTGCGCCTGGGCCTGCTGATAATCGGCCAGGGCCGAGTCGGCGATGTTGCTGGCGTCGTCGCGGTTTTCCCGGGAGATCACCAGGCTATCCAGGTCGGCACGCCGATGGGCGTTGACCTTGCGCATCTCCCAAGTGGCCTTGCGTGACGCCACCAGGGAGCGAGCCTGCTTCACGGCGATGCGGTAATGCTCAGGATCGATGCGCATCAACAGGTCGCCCTTTTTCACCGATTGGTTGTCGCGCACCGGCACTTCGACCACCTCGCCGCTGACATCGGCGGCCACATTGATGATATCGGCCCGCACCCGGCCATCGCGAGTCCAGGGCTCGTTCATGTAATGGACCCACAACGTACGGCCGATCCACAGCGCCAGGGCCAGAACCAACAGCGTCGCCAGCAGGCTGAAAAACTTTCTCATCGCATCGATCTCAACGGTAGACCGTCAGCGCCAGCGCGCCGAACAGACAGGTAAACAGACTCAGGCGCAGCAACGCCGGGTGCCAGAAGAAGCGGTACAGGTCCAGCCCCGACAGGAAGCGGTCCAAGGCCCAGGCCAGGCCGGCAGCGATGAAAAACATCAAGGTCATGGTGGGCATGTACACGCCATGGAAGGCGATCTCACGGGGCATGTTCAAGTTCCTGGGGAAGCGGTGTGGCGTGCGGCATGGCATAGCCGGCCAAGGGCGATTGCGGGTCGAGCAACGAGGTGCGGATGAAATGCAGATAGCTTTTCACCCGGCGCAGGGCCGAGGTGTCGAAATGCGGGGCGAAGGGTTCGTCGGTGGCCTGCACGCGGCCGATGGCGTGGTCCACCGCCACCAGGGCACGCTCCAGATTGCTCTGGCTCGGTTGGCGGAACAGCCGCACCAGCGCCCGCCCCATCACCCGAATCGCCTGGCGCCACGGCTGGCTTTCGGCATACGCCGGATGCACCGGCAAAATCGCCTGTTCCTTGCGCAGCTCGATAATCGCGTGGCCGACCTCCAGCACCACGAACATCCAGCGCAGCAAGTCCCGTTGCACCCGAGGCTGCCCCGCTGCCAGCCCGTAGGCCTGGTGCAGCAAGTCGCGGGTACCACTTTCGAAGCTCGATGCCAGGCCCTTGAGCTTGCCACTGATAGCAAACACCACTTGCTCGCGCAAATTCTGTTCGAGCCGGCGCCACAACCAGCGACTGTTGGGCGGCAGAATGATTGCCCCGGCCGCGGCACACACCAGCATGCCGAGGATCATCGCGATGTAATCGTTGATGAAGGCGTAGGGGTTGTAGACCGTCAGGTTGTCCGGCACCGAACCGGTGCTGAAAAAGATCAGCAGCCCCAGCCCGACCCCGGCGTATTTCGGCCGCGAGCTGAGGAACGAACCGAGCATGATCACCGGCGCCAGCATCACGCAGAGCAAAGGGAAGCCGTCGATCAACGGGAAGATGAAGAACATCTCGACAAAGCCGATCAACGCCCCGAACAACGTGCCGCAGGCCATCTGGAAAGCCATGCGCTTGGGGTTCGGCGTCGCGGCCGACAAGCCCACGGTGGCAGCGGCGATCATCGTCATGGTCGCGCCGCTCGGCCAGGCCGTGGCGACCCAGTAACTCCCCAGCACCAACAGGATGAAGGCGGCGCGAACACCCGATGCCGTAGCGGCCAGCCAGTTGGTCTGCGGCACGAACGGTTCGTCCCAGCGCTCACGTTCGTGGCTATGATCGGCCAGGGAGGCGTGGGTCAAGGCATAGCCGTGCAAGTCGTCGACGAATCGATAAAGCAGCTCGTAGGCAGTATGGAAATCCAGTTGCTGCCCATCACTGGGCGCCGTTTCCTGGAACAACGCCCGCAGCCGCCGCACCTGGGCCGGCAGCTCGGCCTTGTACTCGGCCAGCGCCGCCGCCAGACGGGCCGCATCGGCATCGGTCAGGGCGCGGCCACTGAAACCGTCGAGCAGTTCGGCCAACGTTTGCAAGCCCGGCTTGATGGCATTGACCACGTGATCCGCCGCACTGCTGCGCAAGCGCTCCAGCAATTGGTGCAAAGCGTTAAAGCGGGTGGTGATACCCATGAATTCGCTGTTCAAGCGGCTCAGCCGGCCGTTGCGTCGACGCATGTGCGGGTCTTCGAAAACGGTCACGCTGCGCAGGCTTTCCAGGCCCACCGCCTCGGCAATGAAGCCCACGTTGCGCGCTTCGAATGCCTCCCGCTTGCTGCGCCCACGCAGGCCATCGGTAACAAACAGGGCAAATACCCCAAAGCGCTGGTACAAGGCATTGCGCATGGCGGCACTGGCGGTTTGCGGCAGGATCGCGGCGCTGACCAGGGTGGCGCAGAGAATCCCCAGGGAAATCTCCAGCACCCGCCAGACCGCCGCCATGAACGCGCCTTCCGGATGGGCCAGGGCCGGCAGGCCGATCATCGCCGCGGTGTAGCCGGCCAGCACAAAACCATAGGCCCGGAAGTTGCGATAACGCGCCGCCCCTGCCGAACAGAGACCAACCCAGACCGCCAGGCACGCGAGGAACGGCTCGGTGTTCTGGGCAAACAAGGCGATCAGCGCCACCATCACCACCGAGCCGGCCAGGGTGCCGAGGAAGCGGTAGAAACTCTTGGCGAACACCTGCCCGCTCTGGGGCTGCATGACGATGAACACGGTGATCATGGCCGTGCGCGGTTGCGGCAACTCCAGGCGCATCGCCAGCCACAAGGTCAGGAACGCGGCAAACAGGACCTTGAAGATATAGACCCAGGTCACCCCGTCGCTGCGGGCCCAGTCGAAGAAACCCCGGCGCCATTCAAGACGGTACAGCCAGCGTGCGGGGGCAAGTAAAGACGTCACAGGGGAAATATGGCTCACCGTACGTGGCCCAAGTCAGGACTGTCGTTGCCGGCCTCAAGCCCGCCCCCCAACGCCGTCACCAGGTCGGCATGGGCACTCAGGCGCGCCGCCTGCACTTGCTGTTGCACCTGTTGCTGCTTGAACAACAGGCTTTGGGCGTTGAGCACGTTGAGGTAATCGGTAAGCCCACGCTGGAACGCCACCATTGCGATGTCGTAGGTGCGCTGGGCTGCGGCCACCGATTCGGCGGCGAAGGCCTGCTGCTTGTCCATGGATTGGCGGCGGATCAACTGATCGGAAATGCCCTTGAGGGCGTTCACCAGTGTCTGGTTGTAGTGCGCCACGGCGATGTCATAACCCGCCGCCGCCTCGCCCAATTGCGAACGCAAGCGCCCGCCGTCGAAGATCGGCAACGTGATCGCCGGCCCGACGTTGTAGGTGAGCTTCTTGCCCGTCAAGAACTCCAGCGCCCCACCACCGGTGGCCATGTAGCCAAGGCTACCCACCAGGTCGACGTTGGGATAAAACCCGGCCCGGGCCACATCGATGCCCCGGGCCTGGGCCGCCACTTGCCAACGCCCGGCAACCACATCCGGACGTTGGCCGAGCAGTTCGGCGGGCAAGGCCGACGGCAGCTTCAACGGCGCGCCGAGGGCCAGGGTCGGGCGTTGCAGTTGCGTGCCCTCTCCCGGTCCCTTGCCGGCCAGGGCCGCCAACTGATTGCGGCTCAAGGCGATGGCTTCGTCCAGGGCGTCGAGTTGGCGGTGGGTCTCGGGCAGTGGTGCCTGGGCCTGGCTGACTTCGAAATGGGTGCCGATGCCGCCGTCCAGGCGCTTCTGCGCCAGGTCGAGAATCTGCTCTTGTTGGTGGAGGGTCGCGGCGACGATATCGCGCTGGGCGTAGTGCAGCGAAAACTGGATGTAGGCGCGCACGATGTTGCTCTGCAGTTCCAGTTGCGCCTGGCGCGCCTCAGCGACACTGGCATGGGCCAGGTCAACCGCCCGTTCGCTGGCATTGCGCTCGCGGCCCCACAGATCCAGGGCGTAGCTCAAGCCCAGGGCGGCATTGTTGTCCCAGGTCGTGGTGTCGGCCAGTTCGCCCGGGCCATAGAACTGATCGGTGGGCCAGTTATGGCGCTTGAGGGTCGCCTCGCCATTGATCTGCAGCGACTCGGCGGCCTCGGCGACACCGGCCATGGCCTTGGCCTGGCGCACCCGCGCGGCGGCCATGGCCAGGCTCGGGCTGTCCTGCATGGCCAGGTCGACCCAGCGATCCAACTGCCGATCGCCATAAACTTGCCACCACTGGCGAGTAGGCCAGTGGGCGTCGCGAGCCGCCTCGCGGATGGCGGCATCGGTCGCCAGTTGGTCGGCCGGCATTACCTGGCTTTGCGGCCCTATCCCGCCTGTCCCGATGCAACCGCTGATGGTTAATGTCAGAACCCAAACACTGAGAGTCTTCAGCTCTCTGCTGATGCAACGCGGCACTTGCGCAAAATTCCTGAGATGGAGCATGACGACGAGGATGGCTGCCTGTTAACGCAAAACTTGTGAGAGCGAGCCTTTGTGGGAGCCGAGCTTGCTCGCGATGGGGACGACACGGTTTAACAGCAGGACCGCGTCATCGTTCATCGCGAGCAAGCTCGGCTCCCACAAGGGCTCCCACAGGAATCAGTGACCCAGGATTGACGGTAATTCTAGGCATCGCCCTACCCGGCGATAAGCCGATCTTTCTGTGAATCTTTGTTACCGTTAACGCGATAATCCATTAGTCGGGTCCCGCTGCTCTGTAACTTCGTGTCACAATTTGCCACCTCCCAAGAGAGCCCTCCATGGACACCTTGCAAAACATGCGCGCGTTCAGTTGTGTTGCCGAAGCTGGCAGTTTCACCGCCGCCGCCGCGCAACTGGACACCACCACGGCCAACATCTCGCGCGCAGTTTCCAACCTGGAAGCCCATCTGCAAACCCGCCTGCTCAACCGCACCACTCGCCGCATTGCCCTGACCGAGGCGGGTAAACGCTACTTGTTGCGTTGCGAGCAGATCCTGGCTTATGTCGAAGAAGCCGAAGCCGAGGCCAGCGACGCCCATGCGCGACCGGCCGGGCAGTTGAAGGTCCACACGATGACCGGTATCGGCCAACATTTCGTGATCGACGCCATCGCCCGTTACCGCAAGACCCATCCGGATGTGACCTTCGACCTGACCCTGGCCAACCGCGTGCCGGACATCCTCGACGAGGGCTACGACGTCTCAATCGTGCTCGCCAGCGAGTTGCCGGATTCGGGCTTCGTCTCCCAGCGCCTGGGGATCACCTACAGCATCGTCTGCGCATCGCCCGCCTACGTGAAAGCCAGCGGCTGCCCGCAAAAACCCGGCGACCTGCTCAACCACGCCTGCCTGCGCCTGGTCAGCCCGGTCATTCCGCTGGAAAAATGGGTGTTCGACGGCCCGGAAGGCCAGGAGATGGTCACCATCAACAGCTCACCGTTCCTGGTGAATTCGGCCGATGCGATGAAAACCGCGATCACCAGCGGCATGGGCGTGGGGGTATTGCCGGTGTACGCGGCCATCGAAGGCTTGCGCAACGGCACGTTGGTGCGGGTCATGCCCAACTACCGCTCCCAGGAACTGAACCTCTACGCCATCTATCCGTCGCGCCAATACCTGGATGCGAAGATCAAGACCTGGGTCGAGTACCTGCGAGGCTCGTTGCCGGAAATCCTCGCGGCGCACCAGTCTGAGCTGGCGGCTTACGAATTGAGTGGAAGCCTGGCAGGCGCACGGGTCGCGAACTGAAGTCGCCCCCGTGCGTGAAGGATGATGTCAGCGCTTGCCCATCGAACGACGTGTGCCGGGAGGCGCGGCACCCGGGGTCTTGGTATGGCCATTCTTGGCGCCGTTCTTGTACCACGGCTGCTGGCCGGCGCCCTTGGCCGCAGCCAGTTCACCGGGTTTGAACGGGAATTTGAAGGCAGGGATCGCCGCCTTGGTGTCCTCGGCGCTGGAAACATCGCTGTCGGACAAATCGGCCTGTTCGCCGCCGGGAAGTTCATCCGCAGGCGAAAGTGTCGGGGAAGTCATGTAAGGCTCCGGGTCATGCATGCAAGTCGGGCCCGAAGGGCGAGCCGCGAAAGGCGGCAGTATACCTGCCCGATATCACAGCGCGCAGGGCAGTTTCATCTGGCACAACCATTCATCCGACAGCAAGCCAGGACAAAACTGACAAGCCTGTCAGTTAGCCGTCACCTTCCTGACCGGCTCGTAACGCTATATAAGAAAGCTCAAACTCCTGTGTCCCGAACCGGCCCTTCATATCCATGCACACCCAGAAGAAAACCGTCCTGCTCGTCGTGTTGTTGGCCGCCCTGGCCGCCCTCGTCCTCTGGTTTGTGCTCAAGCCCGTGACCGCCAAGCCCAGCGCTCCCGCCGCCGTTCCGGTGCGGGTCGTCAGCGTGGTGCAAAAGGATGTGCCGCGCTTTGCCAGCGGCATCGGTACGGTCCTGTCGTTGCACAGCGTGGTGATCCGGCCGCAGATCGACGGCATTCTCACCCGGCTGCTGGTCAAGGAGGGGCAACTGGTCAAGAAAGGTGACCTGCTGGCGACCATCGACGATCGTTCGATCCGCGCCAGCCTCGACCAGGCCCGGGCCCAGCTCGGCGAGAGCCAGGCGCAGCTGGCGGTGGCCCAGGTCAATCTCAAGCGCTACAAATTGCTGAGCGTCGATGACGGCGTCTCGAAGCAGACCTACGACCAGCAACAGGCGCTGGTCAACCAGCTCAAGGCCACCGCCCAGGGTAACCAGGCGGCCATCGACTCGGCGCAGGTGCAACTGTCCTACACCCAGATCCGCTCCCCGGTGAGCGGTCGCGTCGGCATTCGCAACGTGGATGAAGGCAACTTCCTGCGCACCAGCGACACCGAAGGCCTGTTCACGGTGACCCAGATCGACCCGATCGCCGTGGAGTTCTCCCTGCCCCAGCAAATGCTGCCCACCTTGCAACGCTTGATCGCGGCGCCCGAGCAAGCCTTGGTCAAGGCCTATATCGGTGCCGACGGCGCCACCGGGGAACTGCTCGGCGAGGGGCGCCTGAGCCTCATCGACAACCAGATCAACGCCAACACCGGAACCCTGCGGGCCAAGGCTGAATTCAACAACGCCGCGCAACGGCTGTGGCCCGGGCAACTGGTGACGCTGAAAATCCAGACCGCCCTCGACAAGGACGCCCTGGTGGTGCCTCCCACCGTCGTCCAGCGTGGGCTGGAGCAACACTTCGTGTACCGGATCAAGGGCGACAAGGTCGAGAGCGTGCCGGTGGTCATGGTTTACCAGGACAGCGACATGCACATCATCAAGGGGGTGAACGCTGGCGATCAACTGGTGAGCGACGGTCAGTCACGACTCAAGCCAGGCAGCCACATCCAGGTGCTCAGTGATCCGCCCGCCCTGGCCAAGACCACGGAGCCGCAACCGTGAAGGGCCGCGGCTCGGTTTCGGCGTGGTGTATCGACCACCCCATCGCCACGGTGCTGCTTACGTTTGCCCTGGTACTGCTGGGCGTGATCGCGTTTCCTCGCCTGCCCGTCGCGCCGTTGCCAGAGGCCGAATTCCCGACCATCCAGGTTAACGCGCAGTTGCCTGGGGCCAGTCCCGAAACCATGGCTTCGTCAGTGGCGACGCCGCTGGAAGTGCAATTCAGTGCCATTCCCGGCATCACCCAGATGACCTCCAGCAGTGCCCTGGGCTCGACCAACCTGATCCTGCAATTCAGCCTCGATAAAAGCATCGACACCGCCGCCCAGGAAGTGCAGGCAGCGATCAACACCGCCGCCGGCAAACTGCCCAACGACATGCCGAACCTGCCGACCTGGCGCAAGGTCAATCCCGCCGACAGCCCGGTGTTGATCCTCAGCATCAGCTCCTCCCTGATGCCCGGCACCGAGCTGAGCGACTACGTCGAAACCCTGCTCTCGCGTCAGATCAGCCAGATCGACGGCGTAGGACAAATCTATATCTCCGGCCAACAGCGTCCGGCGATCCGGGTCCAGGCCTCGGCCGACCGGCTCGCCGCCATCGGCCTGACCCTGGCGGACATCCGCCTGGCGCTCCAGCAGGCCAGCCTCAACCTGGCCAAGGGCGCCCTGTACGGCGCTTCGAGCATTTCCACCCTGTCCACCAACGACCAGCTGTTCCAGCCTGAGGAGTACGGTGAGCTGATCGTGTCCTACAAGGACGGCGCACCGGTTCACCTCAAGGACATCGCCAAGGTCGTCAACGGCTCGGAAAACGCCTACGTCCAGGCCTGGTCCGACAGCGAACCAGGGGTCAACCTGGTGATCTTCCGGCAACCGGGAGCGAACATCGTCGAGACCGTCGACCGCATCCAGGCGGCCCTGCCCACCCTGCAAGCCATGTTGCCCGCCGCCGTGCAGGTCAAGGTCCTGATCGATCGCACCCAGACCATCCGCGCCTCGTTGCATGAGGTGGAGATCACCTTGCTGATCGCGGTGCTGCTGGTGGTCGCGGTGATGGCGCTGTTCCTGCGTCAGCTCTCGGCGACCCTGATTGTCTCGGCGGTGCTGGGGGTGTCGCTGACCGCCAGTTTCGCCCTGATGTACGTGATGGGGTTCAGCCTGAACAACCTGACCCTGGTGGCGATCGTCATCTCGGTGGGGTTCGTGGTGGACGATGCGATTGTGGTGGTGGAGAACATCCACCGGCACCTGGAGGCCGGTGACGGCATGCGCGAAGCGGCGATCAAGGGGGCTGGTGAGATCGGCTTCACCGTGGTCTCCATCAGCTTCTCGCTGATAGCCGCGTTCATTCCACTGCTGTTCATGGGCGGCGTGGTCGGGCGACTGTTCAAGGAATTTGCCCTGACCGCCACCTCGACCATTCTGATTTCGGTGGTGGTGTCGCTCACCCTGGCGCCGACCCTGGCCGCGCTGTTCATGCGTGCCCCGGTACATCATGCCCACAGCAAGATGGGATTCGGCGAGCGTCTGCTGGGCTGGTACGAGCACGGCTTGCGTCGGGCCCTGGCCCATCAAAAACTGATGATCGGCGTGTTCGGCCTGACCCTGGCGCTGGCGGTGGTGGGCTACGTGTTCATTCCCAAGGGGTTCTTCCCGGTACAGGACACCGGCCTGGTACTGGGCACCAGCGAAGCCGCCGCCGACGTATCGTTCCCGGACATGGTCGCCAAGCACAAGGCCCTGGCCGACATCGTCGCCGCCGACCCGGCGGTGCAGACCTTCTCCCACTCCGTCGGCGTCTCGGGCAATAACCAGACCATCGCCAACGGCCGCTTCTGGATCGCCCTCAAGCCCCGGGGCGAGCGTGACGTGTCGGCCAGCGGCTTCATCGACCGGATTCGCCCGCAATTGCTGAAAATTCCCGGCGTGGTGCTGTACCTCAGGGCCGGGCAGGACATCAACCTCAGCTCCGGCCCCAGTCGCGCCCAATATCAATACGTGCTCAAGAGCAACGACGGGCCGAGCCTCAACGCCTGGACGCAAAAACTCACCGACAAGCTGCGTGGCAACCCGGCGTTCCGTGACATCTCCAACGACCTGCAACTGGGTGGCAGCATCACCCACATCAACATCGACCGCAGCGCGGCGGCGCGCTTCGGCCTCACCGCCACCGATGTCGACCAAGCCCTGTACGACGCCTTCGGCCAACGGCAGATCAATGAATTCCAGACCGAGACCAACCAGTACAACGTGATCCTGGAGCTCGACACCCAGCAACGCGGCAAGGCAGAAAGCCTGGCGTATTTCTACCTGCGTTCGCCACTGAGTGGGGAAATGGTACCGCTCTCGGCCCTGGCCCGCTTCGATGCGCCGAGCAAC
This sequence comes from Pseudomonas sp. A-RE-22, assembly GCF_019956035.1. Classification (NCBI taxonomy): domain Bacteria; kingdom Pseudomonadati; phylum Pseudomonadota; class Gammaproteobacteria; order Pseudomonadales; family Pseudomonadaceae; genus Pseudomonas; species Pseudomonas sp. A-RE-22. Next base: position 72,650 of record NZ_JAHBCZ010000003.1, on the reverse strand, counting down.
GGCCCGCTGTCGATTGCCCACGATGGCATGTTCCCGGCCGCCAACCTGTCATTCAACCTGGCGCCCGGCGTGGCCCTGGGGGACGCGGTGCGCCTGCTCGACCAGGCGAAGAACGAGATCGGCATGCCCGCCGCCATTACCGGCAACTTCCAGGGCGCGGCCCAGGCCTTCCAGAGCTCCCTGGCCAGCCAGCCATGGCTGATTCTCGCCGCGCTGGTGGCCGTGTACATCATCCTCGGCGTGCTCTACGAGAGTTTCGTGCACCCGTTGACGATCATCTCTACCCTGCCCTCGGCCGGCCTCGGTGCGCTGATCATGCTCTGGCTTCTGGGCCAGGACTTTTCGATCATGGCGCTGATCGGGCTGGTGCTGCTGATCGGGATCGTCAAGAAGAACGGCATCCTGATGATCGACTTCGCCCTCGACGCCCAGCGCAACAAAGGCATGGTGCCCCAGGAGGCGATTTTCCAGGCGTGCCTGACACGCTTCCGGCCGATCATGATGACCACCCTGGCCGCCCTGCTCGGCGCCTTGCCGCTGATGCTCGGCTATGGTCCCGGCGCGGAGCTGCGCCAACCCCTGGGCATCGCGGTGGTGGGCGGCCTGCTGGTGAGCCAGGCGCTGACGCTGTTCACCACACCGGTCATATACTTGTGGCTGGAGCGACTGTTCCATCGACCCGCCCATCAGCCAGGGTCGGCGCCGACGGCGGCGCTGGCGAGCACAGACCACTGAGGCAGGGCCATGCGCGTTCTGATTATCGAAGACGAAGAAAAAACCGCGGACTATCTGCACCGCGGCCTGACCGAACAGGGTTACACCGTGGACGTGGCGCCGGACGGCATCGAGGGGCTGCACCTGGCCCTGGAAACCGACTATGCGGTGATCGTGCTCGACGTAATGCTGCCGGGCCTGGACGGCTTCGGCGTACTGCGAGCCCTGCGCGCCCGCAAGCAGACACCGGTGATCATGCTTACCGCCCGGGAACGGGTCGAGGACCGCATCAAGGGCTTGCGCGACGGCGCCGATGACTACCTGGGCAAGCCTTTCTCCTTCCTCGAACTGGTGGCCCGCCTGCAAGCCCTGACTCGTCGCAGCGGCGGCCATGAACCGGTGCAGGTGAGCATCGCCGACCTGTGGATCGACCTGATCAGCCGCAAGGCCACACGGGCCGGCCAGCGCCTGGACCTGACGGCCAAGGAGTTCTCCCTGCTCAGTGTCCTGGCCCGCCGCCAGGGCGAAATCCTCTCGAAAACCGCCATTGCCGAAATGGTCTGGGACATCAACTTCGACAGTGACGCCAACGTGGTGGAAGTGGCGATCAAACGCTTGCGAGCCAAGCTCGATGGGCCGTTCGAACAGAAGTTGCTGCACACCATTCGCGGCATGGGTTATGTGCTGGAGAGTCGCAGCGATGACCGTCCCTGACAGCATCGCCCTGCGCTTGAGCGGCATGTTCACGCTGGTGGCCGCACTGGTGTTCCTGTTGATCGGGGGCGCTTTATACCAGCAGGTCGCCAAGGGCCTGGGCCTGTTGCCCGAAGCCGAGCTCGATGCCCGCTACAGTGTCCTGGAGTCCACCGTTGGCCGCTACGGCACGCCTGAACACTGGGTGAAGATCAACAACAAGCTGCGATTGCTCGGCGAAGAAGACAAACGCATCCATTTCTGGATCGTCAGCGACGATCCGCGCTTTGAATACGGCAATCCCGATGCGCAGATCCGTGCCTTTGCCCAAGGCGCCCTGGGTAAGCGCGACCTGACCTTGCCCCAACGACACTACCCGATGAAAGTGCTGGTGAGCCAATTCCCGGCCAAGGACCAGCGTCCGCCGCTGCGCTTCATGATCGGCATCGATACCGAGACCTTCTACCAGACCCAGCATCGCCTGCTGGTGGCACTGGTGAGCCTGGCGATTGTCGGTGTGTTCCTGGCTTCGTTGCTGGGCTACTGGGTCGCACGCATCGGCCTCAAGCCGCTGATCAAGCTGTCCGATGAAGCCCGGCGCCTGGCCCCGCCCCGCCTGTCCGGGCGCTTGCAGCTGTCGCCCTTGCCGCCGGAGCTGAGTCAGTTCGTCAGTTCCTTCAACGCCACCCTAGACCGGGTCGAACAGGCTTACTCGCGGCTGGAATCGTTCAACGCCGACGTCGCCCATGAATTACGCTCGCCCCTGACCAACCTGATCGGCCAGACCCAGGTAGCACTGACCCGTGGGCGCTCGGCCGAACACTACTTCGAAGTACTGCAATCGAATCTCGAGGAGTTGGAGCGGCTGCGCTCGATCATCAACGACATGCTGTTCCTGGCCAGCGCCGACCAAGGCAGCAAGGCCACCAAACTGACCAGCACCTCCCTGGCCGGCGAAGTGGCCACCACCCTCGACTACCTGGACTTCATTCTCGAAGACGCCCAGGTCCAGGTCCGGGTCAGCGGCGATGCCCAGGCCAACATCGAGATCGCCCACCTGCGGCGGGCGCTGATCAACCTGCTGAGCAATGCCGTACAGCACACCGCCCCCGGGCAAGTGATCGACGTGCGCATCGAAGCCCTTGGCGACCAGATCACCCTCGCGGTCACCAACCCCGGCGAACCGATTGCCGGCGAGCACCTGCCGCGCCTGTTCGAACGCTTCTATCGCGTCGATGCCTCGCGCAGCAACAGTGGCGCCAACCATGGGCTGGGGCTGGCCATCGTCAAGGCCATCGCGCTGATGCATGGTGGCGATGTATTTGTGCTCAGCGACCAGGGCGCCAACACGTTCGGGATCCGCTTGCCAGCCTGAGGCAGCCACAAGGTTCGATCTTTTCCAGCATTGAATGCTGGGCGAAAGCCAACTCGATCAAAATCAACAGATAGCAGCCTTCGGCAGCTCCTACCCGGTTATTGCGCAAACACTGATTGCCCGCCCTCACCGATCCAAGCACAATCAGCAAAAGGCCAGCATCTGGTTCATTGCCGGTTTGCAATCCTTTGGGACGGATCCCAGCCACATCACAATGCAGACATCGGACCCATGAGCGCGCGCAGTGCGACACCCGGCAACACCCCGTCTTCGATACGTTCAGAACGGGTACTCGTACTGGCCAGTTCGCTGGTTGTCATTGCCATCCTGAGCATCGTGACTTTCCTGCTGATTCGCGAACATGCCGCCGCACAACAGGCAGCAACACGTGCGGCGAACAATATCGTGCAACTGATTGACGCCGATGTGCTGCGTAACGTGGAGCTCTACGATCTGTCGCTGCAAGGTTTGGTCAAGGCCGCCAAACGCGAAGACCTGAAAGACGTTTCGCCAGCGATCCGCCATCTGGCGCTATTCGACCGCGCCACCGCCGCCCCCTATAAAGGCGACATCCTGCTGCTGGACAAACGCGGCGATGTGATCGCTGACTCCGCCTCGATCACGCCGCGCATAGGCAACTATGCCGATCGGGAGTATTTCCAGTCCCATATCCAAGATCCGAACCCGGGCATGATGATCAGCCGCCCGTTCCACTCCAGAAGTCATGGGCAGGAATGGCGCATCAGTTTCAGCTATCGATTGAGCGACGAACGGGGTGAGTTCATGGGCGTGGCCGAGGCCGCGATGCGCCTGAGCTACTTCAACCAATTGTTCAAGAGTCTGAACATCGGTCATGGGGGGACGGTCAATCTGGTCAGCCGCGACGGTATCCTCCTGGCACAAGAGCCCCCCTTGGCCGAAGACCTGACAGGCAAGGACTTCAGTCACCGACCGAATTTCATGCGAATCCTGCGCGAAGGCAATGGGAGTTTCACCAGCATTTCCGGCCAGGATCAAAAGCCGCGCCTGTACACTTTTTCCCAGGTGGGCAACTTGCCATTGATCGTCGTGGTGGCGCTCTCCTCTCAAGAGGTGTTCGCGTCATGGCAACGCACGGCATTGCTGGTCAGTGGCGCCACTGGCGCACTGTGCATCGGTTTGCTCTGGCTCACCTGGCTGCTGCGCCGCGAATTGCGACGCCGCTACAGAGCTGAACGGGAATTGGCCCAACTGGCATCCGTCGACCCCCTTACAGGACTGGCCAACCGACGAACACTGGACGAGACGTTGCAACAGGAATGGCTGCGTGCCCAGCGTTCGGGCCAACCGTTGTCTGTGCTGATGATCGATGCCGATCACTTCAAGGCATTCAACGACCGTCATGGCCATCAACGGGGTGACGAGGCCTTGCGAACCTTGGCGCAGTTGATCAGCAAGCATGTCCGTCGCCCCGCCGACCTGGCAGCGCGCTACGGTGGTGAAGAGTTCTCGGTTGTGCTGCCCGAGACCACCACCGCTGGCGCGTTCACCATGGCCCAGAACATTCGCGAAGCAGTTGAACAGTTGCTGCCTGTGGCCGAGGGGGAAGCGCCGATGACGGTCAGTATCGGCATCGCCACTTGGGTAAACGGGCCGTATGGCGAGCTCCAACAACTTTTGTTCGCGGCGGACAAGGCGCTGTACCAGGCCAAGGCCAGTGGGCGAAATCGTGTGGTTTGTGCGATGTGACGCTTTCCCTGTGGCTGTTCACTTAGTGTGTATATCCGTTGCTGCGGTAACGGATATAAACACCAAGAAAGCGCCCATAAAAAAAGGCCACCCAAAGGCAGCCTTCAAAAACTAGAGAGGTTTTTTTGCCTACACGGCCGCAACAGGGCGCATGTAGGAGATTGGTGCGGTGCTGGCGTCTTCGAACGTCACGACTTCCCAAGCATCTTTCTGCTCAATCAACTTGCGCAGCAGCTGGTTGTTCAGTGCATGGCCGGACTTGAAGCCCTTGAACTCACCAATCAGGCTATTGCCCAGCAGGTAGAGGTCGCCGATTGCATCGAGAATCTTGTGTTTGACGAATTCGTCTTCATAGCGAAGGCCGTCTTCGTTCAATACACCATCGGAATCGACCACGATCGCGTTTTCAACACTGCCGCCGAGTGCGAGGTTGTGCTTGCGCAGGTACTCGATATCACTCATGAAACCAAAGGTACGGGCGCGGCTGACTTCTTTTACGAACGAAGTGCTGGAAAAATCCACGCTTGCACTCTGGGTGCGGTCACGGAAAACCGGGTGATCGAAATCGATCTCGAAGCTCACCTTGAAACCTTCGAAAGGGACGAAAGTGGCACGCTTGTCGCCGTCTTCCACTGTCACTTCCCGCAGGATGCGGATGAACTTCTTGGCGGCATCCTGCTCTTCCAGGCCAGCCGATTGAATCAGGAATACGAAGGGTCCGGCACTGCCATCCATGATCGGGACTTCGGACGCGGAGAGCTCGACGTAGGCGTTATCGATGCCCAGGCCAGCCATGGCCGAGAGCAAATGCTCCACCGTATCCACTTTGGTGTCACCGTTGACCAGAGTGGTCGACATAGTGGTTTCACCAACGTTTTCCGCGCGAGCAGGAATCTGCACCACAGGGTCGAGGTCGGCACGACAAAACACAATGCCGGTATCGATAGGCGCGGGCTTGAGGGTCAGGTAGACCTTCTCGCCGGAGTGCAAGCCGACACCTGTGGCACGGATAATATTCTTCAGGGTGCGTTGTTTAATCATGGCATGGGCCGCTTCAGCGCAAATTGCGAACTGGTATCAACAAAGGCTGGCGATGATAGCAGACCAGACCTTTGCTGAACACCAATCACCCGTATCCCCCTGATACATTTCATCAATCGGCCTGACGACGCAGGAAAGCCGGGATGTCCAGGTAATCCAGATCGTCTTGCGGATTCATCTTCGCGGCAGTCGCTGTACCGGCCTGGGCCTGGTTTCGCATGACGGTCGGACGGTCCAGGTCACGGTAGTTCACCGCAGGCGCTTCCTGACGCGAAGCCACTTGTTGTTGCGGTTGCGAAGCCATGGAGGTGTGAACGGTGTTGTCGATGACCTTCACAGGCTTCTCGATTTTCGCGCCCAGACCGGTGGCAACCACGGTAACGTGCAACTCGTCGCGCATGTCCGGATCGATAACGGTACCGACCTTGACCATCGCGTGCTCGGAAGCGAAGGCTTCGATGATGCTACCCACGTCGGAGTACTCACCCAGGGACAAGTCAGGACCGGCGGTGATGTTCACCAGGATGCCGCGTGCACCTTGCAGGTTCACGTCTTCGAGCAACGGGTTGCGGATGGCCGCTTCGGTGGCCTCGCGTGCACGGTTCGGACCGCTGGCGCAGCCAGTGCCCATCATCGCCATGCCCATTTCGCTCATGACAGTCCGTACGTCGGCAAAGTCGACGTTGATCATGCCTGGACGCTTGATGATGTCGGAGATACCGCGAACGGCCCCGGCCAGTACGTCGTCAGCCTTGGCGAAAGCCGACAGCAGGCTTGCGTCTTTACCCAGGATGGTCAGCAGCTTCTCGTTGGGAATGGTGATCAACGAGTCGACGCTTTCAGACAGCAGACGGATACCTTCGTCGGCGATCTGCATACGCTTGCGGCCTTCGAAAGGGAACGGACGAGTCACCACCGCAACGGTGAGGATCCCCATTTCCTTGGCCACTTCGGCGATGATCGGCGCCGCACCAGTACCGGTGCCGCCGCCCATGCCCGTGGTGATGAACACCATGTTGGTGCCTTGCAGGACTTCAGCGATGCGCTCACGGTCTTCGAGAGCGGCCTGACGACCGACTTCCGGGTTGGCGCCGGCGCCCAGGCCTTTGGTCACGCCAGTGCCCAATTGCAGGATGGTCCGCGCGCCGATGGATTTCAGTGCCTGGGCATCAGTGTTGGCGCAGATGAATTCAACGCCTTCAATGTTGCTCTTGACCATGTGGTTGACAGCGTTGCCGCCGCCACCGCCGACACCGATTACTTTGATAACCGGGCTAGCGGGGATGTTGTCTACGAGTTCGAACATTTTCCCTCTCCTTTCATTCTCTAGTTTTTTCGCCTACTGCGTTTGCTGCGTCTTCCAGCGCCAAGCCTGAAACCTGCCGCGTGAAGCTTTGAAACTGTTTAAAAGTTGCCTTTGACCCAAGCCTGGAGCCGCTCGAACAGCGGAGCCTTCGGCTCGTCGCTGCTGTAGCTGTCGCGGCTGCCGATGCCTGAGAACGAAATCCCGTCGGACTGCTTCTGCAGGCCGTACATCAACAGACCCACGCCGGTGGAATAGATCGGGTTGCGGACCACGTCATCCAGGCCCTTGACGCCATGGGGCACGCCCAGGCGCACCGGCATGTGGAAAATCTCTTCGGCCAGCTCGACCGCGCCTTCCATCTTCGACGTACCGCCGGTCAGCACGATGCCGGCCGGGATCAGGTCTTCGTAGCCACTGCGACGCAGTTCGGCCTGGATCAGCGTGAACAGCTCGTCGTAACGCGGCTCGACCACCTCGGCCAGGGCCTGGCGCGACAGCTCGCGCGGTGGACGGTCGCCAACGCTTGGCACCTTGATGGTTTCGCCAGCACCGGCCAGCTTCGCCAGGGCACAGGCGTAACGGATCTTGATTTCCTCGGCGTACTGGGTCGGGGTGCGCAACGCCATGGCGATGTCGTTGGTCACCTGGTCACCGGCAATCGGGATTACCGCCGTATGGCGAATGGCGCCTTCGGTGAAGATCGCGATGTCGGTGGTGCCGCCGCCGATGTCCACCAGGCACACGCCCAGCTCTTTCTCATCGTCGGTCAGCACCGAGTAGGCCGAAGCCAGTTGCTCGAGGATGATGTCGTCGATTTCCAGGCCGCACCGGCGCACGCATTTCTCGATATTCTGCGCAGCGTTCACCGCACAGGTCACCACGTGGACCTTGGCTTCCAGGCGCACGCCGGACATGCCCAGGGGCTCACGCACGCCTTCCTGGTTATCGATCACGTAATCCTGCGGCAGGGTGTGCAGCACACGCTGGTCCGCCGGGATCGCCACGGCCTGGGCCGCGTCGAGCACGCGCTCAAGGTCGGCGGAGCTGACTTCGCGATCACGAATGGCCACGATGCCGTGGGAGTTCAGGCTGCGGATGTGATTGCCCGCCACGCCGACGAACGCCGAGTGGATCCGGCAACCGGCCATCAGCTGCGCCTCTTCGATGGCGCGCTGGATCGATTGCACGGTGGACTCGATGTTCACCACCACGCCTTTTTTCAAGCCACGGGACGGGTGTGTACCGATCCCGACGATGACCAGCGTGCCGTCGTCCGCGACTTCGCCTACCAGCGCCACCACCTTGGAAGTGCCGATATCGAGACCGACGATCATTTTCCCGCTTTGCACGTTTGCCATGGGTCCTGCCTCTTCTTAATTCTTCGCGACGGCGGGTACGGCCGTCGTGGGCGCTACAGGTTCCCGCCAGCCAACAGCCAGGCCGTTGGCGTAGCGCAGATCGATGCGCGCAATGTTCGTAATCTGTTCTTTAAGCGTCTTGTCATAGATGGCGATGAAGCGGCGCATCTTTTCCACCAGGTTGCCGCGACCGAGCAACAGCTCGATGCCCGGCCCCGAGCTACCCGCGCCAGTGGTCAGGAACCAACTGCCGCGCTCGCGCAATTCCAGGCGCGCGATGGAGAAGCCCAATGGCCGCAACATCTGGCTCAACACCTGGTATTGCTGCATCACTTGCTGCTGGGCCCGCTGTGGGCCGAACAGTTGTGGCAAATGTTCATAGTTGGCCAGTTCCCGCGGCGTAAACGCCTGGCCCTGGTTGTTCAACAACGACTCGTCGCCCCAACGGGCCACCGGCAATTGCTCTTCCAGGCGGATCGACACCTGGTCAGGCCACACCCGGCGGACTTCGGCGTGGGCGATCCAAGGCATCTGCTCCAGTTCCTTGCGCATGCCCGCCAGGTCGATGGTGAAGAAACTCGACGCGACGAACGGAGCGATCCGCTGCTGCACGGCCTGCTGGCTGATGTAGCTCAGGTCGCCCTGGACGTTGATCCGGGCGATCGGCCGGTCGGCATAAGGCAGCAACCGTTGCGCGCCTTCATACGTACCGAACCCCAACGCCACCAGCAGCACCGGCCAGAACAGGCTCTTGAGAAAGCCAAAATTGGCTTTCGGCAAGCGCGCCGACATCGGCTCTTTGGCCACCATTCGGCTGGCACCCCGCGGCACCGGCTTGCGACCGGGTGCGGATGGCTGATGACGAAGCGATGCGCCTTGCATGGCTTAACCTCTTGGCTCTTGATGGCCGACACTGGCGGCCAGGATCGACACCACCAGTTGCTGGAAATCCAGACCGGCGGCGCGCGCCGCCATTGGCACCAGGCTGTGGTCGGTCATGCCAGGCGCGGTGTTGACTTCCAGGAACCAGAACTGCCCATCGGCGTCCTGCATCACGTCTGCCCTGCCCCAACCGGCGATACCCAGCGCCTCACAGGCCTTTGCCGTGAGGTCCATCAGTTCTTTTTCCTTGGCGGCGTCCAGCCCGCAGGGAATGCGGTACTGGGTATCGTTGGCGACGTACTTGGCGTCGTAGTCATAGAACGTGTGGGGCGTGCCCAACGCAATCGGAGGCAATACCTGGTCACGCAGGGTGGCGATGGTGAACTCGGGACCGGTGATCCATTGTTCGACCAACACTTGCGAATCGTAGGAACTGGCGTCTTTCCATGCCGCGGTCAACTCAGGCAGCGAATTCACTTTCGCCATGCCGATACTTGAACCTTCATGGGCCGGTTTGACGATCAAAGGGAAGCCCAGTTCCGTGGCCGCCGAAATACAATCGGCCTCGGATGCCAGCACGGCGTGACGCGGCGTCGGAATGCCGAGACTGTGCCAGACCTGCTTGGTGCGCAGCTTGTCCATCGCCAGGGCGGAAGCCAGGATGCCGCTGCCGGTGTAGGGAATGCCCAGGCATTCGAGCAGACCTTGCATGCTGCCGTCTTCACCACCGCGACCATGAAGGATGATGAATGCGCGGTCGATCTTTTCGCTCAGCAGGCGCTGCAGGAAGTCGTCGCCCACGTCGATGCCGAATGCGTCGACACCGGCGCTTTGCAGGGCTTGCAGCACGGCATTGCCGGACTTGAGGGACACCTCGCGCTCGGCGCTCTTGCCGCCGAACAGCACGGCAACGCGGCCGAAGGCTTTCGGATCAAGGGTCGAGACCAGGTTGGCGTAGGCAGCAGTCATTTCAGTTTCCCCTCGCTGGAAGCCACGATTGCCCCGGCGAATAACGGACTGTTCAACAGTTTCGGAGCCAGGCCCCCAATGTCACCGGCACCCTGGCACAGCAGGATGTCGCCGGCGCGCAGCAGCGGCTTGACCAGCGGCGCGAGGTCCACGCCGCGTTCGATGTAGATCGGGTCCAGCTGGCCGCGCTGGCGAATGCTGTGGCACAGCTGGCGGCTGTCGGCCCCCGGGATCGGCTCTTCACCGGCCGGGTAGACTTCCATCAACAGCAGCACGTTGGCGTCGGCCAGCACTTGGACGAAGTCGTCGTACAGGTCGCGGGTGCGGCTGTAGCGGTGCGGCTGGTAGACCATCACCAGGCGCCGCTCCGGCCAGCCGCCGCGCACGGCCTTGATCACCGCCGCGACTTCGGTCGGGTGGTGGCCGTAGTCGTCCACCAGCATCACGTTGCCGCCGTCCACCGGCAGTTCACCGTAGACCTGGAAACGTCGGCCCACGCCCTGGAACCCGGACAGGCCCTGAACGATGGCTTCATCGCTGACGCCTTCGTCGGTGGCGATGCAAATGGTGGCCAAGGCGTTGAGCACGTTGTGGTTGCCGGGCATGTTCACCGACACATCCAATGGCTCGCGATCAGGGCGCAGCACGGTGAAGAACGTCTGCATGCCTTGCTGGCGCACGTTGATTGCGCGCACGTCGGCTTCTTCGCCGAAACCGTAGGTCATGGTCGGACGTTTGATCAGCGGCAGGATTTCGCGCACCACCGGGTCGTCCAGGCACACCACCGCCAAACCGTAGAACGGCAGGTTGTGCAGGAACTCGACGAAGGTTTTCTTCAGTTTGTTGAAGTCGCCGTCGTAGGTCGCCATGTGGTCGGCGTCGATGTTGGTGACCACGGCCACCAGCGGTTGCAGGTGCAGGAAACTCGCATCGCTCTCGTCGGCTTCGGCGATCAGGTAGCGGCTGGTGCCCAGTTGGGCATTGGTGCCCGCGGCGTTCAGGCGACCGCCGATCACGAAAGTCGGGTCCAGGCCACCGGCCGCGAACACCGAGGCGATCAGGCTGGTGGTGGTGGTCTTGCCGTGGGTACCGGCGACGGCGATGCCGTGGCGATAGCGCATCAGCTCGGCCAGCATCTCGGCCCGCGGTACCACGGGGATACGGCGCTCCAGGGCGGTGGCGACTTCCGGGTTGGAGGTGTTCACGGCACTGGAAACCACCAGCACGTCGGCATTGGCGGCGTTCTCGGCACGGTGGCCGATAAAGATCTGCGCGCCGAAGGATTCCAGGCGCTCGGTGACCGGGGAGGCCTTCAGGTCGGAACCCGAGACCTGGTAACCCAGGTTCAGCAGCACCTCGGCGATCCCGCACATGCCCACGCCGCCGATACCGACGAAGTGGATGCGGCGGATACGGCGCATTTCCGGTTGCGGCATGGCTTTGCGATTCTCAACCATGGGCCACCTCCAGGCAGGTATCGACCACTTGGGTCGTGGCATCGGGTTTGGCCAGGCGGCGGGCGGCGCGGGCCATGTCTTCAAGTCGTTGCGGCTGCATCAAAACCTCTGTCAGGCGGGCGGCAAGATCCGCGGCGCCAGTCGTTCTTTGCGGCATCAGGAAGGCAGCGCCTTCACGGGCCAAATAATCGGCATTACGGGTCTGGTGATCGTCGATGGCGTGGGGCAAAGGCACCAGCATCGAAGGCAGACCGGCGGCAGCCAGTTCACTGATAGTCAGCGCGCCTGCGCGGCAGACCACCAGGTCGGCCCAGCCATAGGCTTGGGCCATGTCTTTGATGAAAGGCTGCACTTGCGCCTCGACACCCGCGGCGCAGTAGCGCTCGGCGGTCACTTCATCGTGGTTTTTGCCGGCCTGGTGAAACACTTCCGGGCGCAGTTCGGGGGCGACCTGCGACAGGGCTTCGGGCAGCAATTTGTTCAACGGTTCGGCCCCCAGGCTTCCGCCCAGGACCAGCAAACGCGCCTTGCGTCCGGCCAAGGCCGGGCGCGGTGTATCGAAAAACAGCTCGGTACGCACCGGATTTCCGGTGGTGCGGCGGCTGCCCGACAGGGTAAAGGTGTCGGGAAAGGCTTCACAGACCCGGGCGGCCAACGGCACCAGTAACCGATTGGCGGTACCGGCCACGGCGTTTTGTTCGTGAACGATCACCGGTACACCGGCCAATTTCGCCGCTACACCGCCGGGACCGGTCACATAACCGCCAAACCCCACCACGCACACCGGCCGCAACCGACGGATGATCGCCCGCGCCTGCCAGACCGACTTGAGCAGCATCAGCGGCGCCTTGAGCAACGACAACTTGCCCTTGCCCCGCAGGCCGCTGGCGTCGATCCGGTGCAGCTCAAGGCCAGCAGCTGGCACCAGTTCGTTCTCTATGCCCCGTGGCGTGCCTAGCCAGTGCACGGTGTATCCGCGCGCCTGGAACTCCCGGGCACAGGCCAGCGCCGGGAATACGTGCCCGCCGGTACCGCCCGCCATGATCAGCACGTTAGCGCCCATGAGTCGGCTCCTCGGCGAAGTCGCTCTCTTGAAACTCCATCTCTTCGCTGCCCAGGTGGGTTCGACTCTCCCATTCGATGCGCAGCAACAGGCCGAGACAGGCACAGCAGATCACCAGGGAACTGCCGCCATAACTGAGGAACGGCAGCGTCAGGCCCTTGGTCGGCAACAGGCCGACGTTCACGCCGATGTTGATCAGGAACTGGCCGATCCACAGGAACGACAAGCCATACGCCACGTAAGCGGCAAAAAACTGCTTGGCTTTCTCGGCCCACAAGCCGATGTACATGCCGCGCACGCAGACGAACACGAACAAGGCAACGGTGCACAGGGAGCCGACCACGCCCAGCTCTTCGGCCAATACCGAGAACACGAAGTCGGTGTGGGCTTCCGGCAGGTAGAACTGCTTCTGCACGCTGTTGCCCAGGCCTACGCCCAGCCATTCGCCGCGACCGAAGGCGATCAGCGCCTGGGTCAATTGATAGCCGGAACCGAACTGGTCGGCCCACGGGTCGGTGAAAGTGATCAAACGTGCCATCCGATAAGGCTGCGCCTGGACCAACACGGTCACAGCCGCCACTGCCAATGCCACCATCAGGATGAAACGGAACAGCCCGACGCCACCCAGGAACAACATCGCCGCCGCCGCACCCATCATCACCACCGTGGCACCGAAGTCCGGCTCCATCAGCAGCAGGCCCGCCATCGGCAGCAACACGATGAACGGCTTGAAAAAGCCCATCCAGCTCTCGCGCACTTCTTTCTGGCGACGCACCAGGTAACCGGCCAGGAAAATCACCACGAAGACCTTGGCGATTTCCGAAGGCTGCACGTTGAAGAAACTGAAACCGATCCAGCGCATGGAGCCGTTGACCTCGCGGCCAATCCCCGGCAACAGCACCATCACCAACAGGCCGAAGGCACCGAGCAGCATCATCCAGCCCAGGCGCTGCCAGGTGGCGATCGGCACCATCATGGTGACGACGCACGCACCCAAGCCGATCACCAGGTAAACCAAGTGGCGGATCATGTGGTAAAGCGTGTTGCCCGACTGCACCGCGGCCACTTCCGACGACGCGGAGGTGATCATCACCAGGCCAAGGCCCAGCAAGGCCAGGCAACCGGCAAGCATCGGGAAATCCAGGTCGATGCCGCGCCCGGTGATCAGCGGCGACGGGTACGGCTTGATGATGTTCATCAGGCTCATGCCAAGTCCTCCGCGGCCCGGGCGAACAACTGCCCACGCTCTTCATAGTTCTTGAACATGTCGAAACTGGCGCAGGCCGGTGACAACAGCACCGCATCGCCCGGTTGCGCAAGGGCGCGGCACTGTTGCACCGCCTCGTCCAGCGAACCGACCCGAACCAGCGGCACGGCATCGCCGAGGGCCTGGGCGATCAATTCGCGATCGCGGCCCATCAGCACTACGGCACGGCAGTTGGCCGCCACCGGGTCACGCAGGTCCTTGAAGTCGGCGCCCTTGCCGTCGCCGCCGGCGATCAGCACGAGCTTGCCTTCAATGTCCGCGCCCAACCCTTCGATGGCCGCCAGTGCGGCACCGACATTGGTGGCCTTGGAGTCGTTGTACCAGGCCACGCCGTCCAGGTCGCGCACCCACTGGCAGCGGTGCTCAAGGCCGGCGAAGGTGCGCAGGGCCGAGAGCATGGCGTCGAACGGCAGGCCGACCGCATGCCCCAGGGCCAACGCGGCCAGGGCATTGGCCTGGTTGTGGGCGCCACGAATCTTCAGTTCGCGCACCGGCATCAGGTTCTGGAATTCGAAGGCCAGGTATTTCTCGCCATTCTCTTCGCGCAACCCGAAGCCTTTGAAGTCCGGCACGCCCAGGCCGAAGGACCAGCACGGCATGCCCTCGCCCAACAACGGACGAGTCAGGGCGTCCTGGCGGTTGAACACCACTTGCCGGGCACCACGGAAGATCCGGTGCTTGGCCAGGTGATAAGCCGGCAGGCCGCTGTAGCGGTCCATGTGGTCTTCGCTGACGTTGAGCACGGTCGCCACTTCGGCGCCCAGGTGGTCGGTGGTTTCCAGCTGGAAGCTCGACAGCTCCATCACGTACAACTCGACGTCGTCACTGAGCAGGTCCAGTGCCGGGGTACCAAGGTTGCCGCCCACGGCGACGCGCTTGCCGGCCGCCGCGGCCATCTCGCCCACAAGGGTGGTGACGGTGCTCTTGGCATTGGAACCGCTGATGGCGATGATCGGCGCCTTGGCGTTACGCGCGAACAGCTCGATGTCGCCGGACAATTTCACGCCACGGGCAGCGGCCGCCTGCAGGGCCGGAGTCGCCAGGGCCAGGCCGGGGCTCACGTAGAGCTCATCGGCGCGGCACAGGAATTCGACGTCCAGCTCGCCACAACGCACGTCCACCTGCGGATAGTCACGGCGCAGCGTGGCCAGCTCAGGTGGATTTTCCCGCGTATCAGCCACGGCAAACGACACGCCCCGGTTCGCCAGGAAGCGAACCAGGGACATGCCGCTCTTGCCGAGACCGACAACGATGCGGAAGTGGTCAGAAGCGATCAGGGACACTCGTTCTACCTCAGCTTCAGGGTGGCAAGGCCGATCAGCACCAGAATCACGGTGATGATCCAGAAACGGACGATCACGCGCGGCTCGGGCCAGCCCTTGAGTTCAAAGTGGTGGTGGATCGGCGCCATGCGGAATACGCGGCGGCCGGTCAATTTAAAGGAGGCAACCTGAATGACGACTGACAGGGTCTCCATCACGAACACACCGCCCATGATGAACAGGACGATTTCCTGGCGAACGATGACGGCGATGGTGCCCAGGGCCGCGCCCAGCGCCAACGCGCCGACGTCGCCCATGAAGACTTGCGCCGGGTAGGTGTTGAACCACAGGAACCCCAGGCCGGCACCGATCAGCGCTCCGCAGAACACGATCAGCTCGCCCGCCCCTGGCACATAGGGGATCAACAGGTATTCGGCGAATTTCACGTTACCCGACAGGTAGCAAAAGATCCCCAGGGCGCCGCCGACCATGACCGTGGGCATGATCGCCAGGCCATCGAGGCCGTCGGTGAGGTTGACCGCGTTGCTCGAACCGACGATCACCAGGTAGGTCAGCACGATGAAACCTGCACCCAGCGGGATGCTGTAGTCCTTGAGCATCGGCAGGATCAGGGTGGTCTCCACCGGCGAGGCGGCGGTCATATAAAGGAAGATCGCCGCGCCGAGGCCGAACACCGACTGCCAGAAATACTTCCAGCGGCTTGGCAGCCCACGGGAGTTCTTCTCGATGACCTTGCGGTAATCGTCGACCCAGCCGATGGCGCCAAAGAGCAAGGTCACCAGCAGCACGACCCAGACATACCGGTTCGCCAGGTCGGCCCAGAGCAAGGTGCTGATGCCGATGGACGACAGGATCAGCGCGCCGCCCATGGTCGGGGTGCCGGATTTGGACAGGTGTGATTGCGGGCCGTCGTTACGTACCGACTGGCCGATTTGCAGGTTCTGCAGGGTGCGGATCATCCACGGGCCCAGGAACAGCGACAACGACAGCGCGGTCAGCACACCCAGGATCCCGCGCAGGGTCAGGTACTGGAAGACCGCGAAGCCTTTGTGGAACTGTTGCAGGTACTCCGCTAGCAGCAGCAGCATTAATGTTTCTCCGTGGAGGCGCCGCACAGCGCCGCGACGATGTTTTCCATCGCTGCGCTGCGTGAGCCCTTGATCAATAAGGTGGTGTTCGGATCCTGCTCGGCGCCCAGGGCCTGGATCAGTTCGGCCTGAGTGGTGAAATGCCGTGCGTGCTCGCCAAACGCGGCGACCGCATGGGCCATCATCGGGCCGACCGCATACAGCGCGTCGACCTTGCCGCGCGCATAGGCACCGACATCGTGATGCCCCTGTTGCGCCCACTCGCCCAGCTCACCGATATCCCCCAGCACCAATACGGTACGGCCGGAGAAACCGGCGAGGATATCCACGGCCGCGCACATGGACGACGGATTGGCGTTATAGGTGTCGTCGATCACGCGCATACCGTTGCTGGCCAGTTGCGCAACACTGCGCCCCTTGACCGGCTGCACGGCGTTCAACCCGGCGACGATGCCCGGCAGCGACACGCCCAGCGCATGGGCAGCCGCTGCCGCGGCCAGGGCGTTGGCAACGTTATGGGTGCCAAGCAGGTTCAACTGCACCCGCTCGGCGCCATCCGGGCTGTGCAGGTTGAAGGCCGGGCAACCGCGAGCATCGCGGTCCAGGTCGCTGGCGTAGAAATTCGCGGCGAGGTTGCTCAGGGCAAAGGTCAGCACCTTGCGCTCGCCCGCCCGGGTCTTCCAGATTTCGAAGGCCTTGTCGTCGAGATTCAGCACCGCGACACCATCGGCATCCAGCCCCTCGATGATCTCGCCCTTGGCCTCGACGATTTTTTCCGGGCCGCCGAACTCACCGACGTGAGCAGTCCCGGCATTGTTGAGCACCGCCACATGAGGCTTGGTCATGCCCACGGTGTAGGCGATCTCGCCGAGCCGCGAAGCGCCCAGTTCGATGACAGCGGCGCTGTGTTCCGGCGCCAGCTCCAGCAGGGTCAGTGGCACGCCGAGGTCGTTGTTCAGGTTGCCACGGGTCGCCAGCACCGGACCACGGGTGCGCAGGATGCTGGCAAGCATTTCCTTGACAGTGGTCTTGCCGCTGGAGCCGGTGATGGCTGCGACCGGGTTGCCATACGCCGCGCGGTTCAGCGCACCGAGCTGGCCCAGGGCCAGGCGGGTGTCGTTGACGAGCAATTGCGGCAGCGTGCTGTTGGTCACTTCGCGCTCGACCAGGGCCGAAACCGCACCTTTGGCGGCGACCTCGTTCAAGTAATCGTGACCATCGAAGCGCGGCCCGGCCAGAGCGACGAACAATTGCCCCGGCGCGATCGCCCGACTGTCGATGCTGACGCCGTCGAACGTGGCGTCCGCGGCGATGAGGCGTGCATTCAGGGCGTTGGTCAGTTCGCTGAGCTTCAGGGCCTTAAGCATGGGCCACCTCCCACGCGGTCAGGGCGTGATCGGCTTCCACCAGATCGGAGAAAGCGTGGCGTTCGCCGTTGATTTCCTGATAGTCCTCGTGGCCCTTACCGGCCAGGACGATGACATCGTCCGCCGAGGCACTGGCGATCAACTGGGCAATGGCCTGGCCGCGACCAGCCACGAAGGTGACGTTATCCACAGCCATAAAACCGGCGCGGATGTCGTCGAAAATCCGCTGCGGGTCTTCGGTACGAGGGTTGTCGTCGGTGACCAGCACGCCGTCTGCCAGCCGCTCCACCACCTCGGCCATCAGCGGACGCTTGCCGCGATCACGATCGCCACCGCAGCCGAACAGGCACAGCAACTTGCCCTTGGCGTGAGGACGCAGGGCCGTGAGAACTTTTTCCAACGCGTCGGGGGTATGGGCGTAATCGACCACAACCAGTGGTTGAGTCCCACCGCCCAAACGCTGCATGCGACCGGCCGGGCCCTCGAGCTTCGGCAAGACCTTGAGAATTTCGTCCAGCGCGTAGTCCAGGCCGAGCAAAGCGCCGATGGCCGCCAATACGTTGCTCAGGTTGAAGCGGCCGAGCAAGGTGCTGCGCAAATGGTGCTCGCCCTGGGGCGTGACCAAGGTGGCACGCACGCCTTCGTCATTGAATTGCGCCTGGCGTACATAAAGGTAGGCGCTGGCATCTTCCAGGCTGTAGGTGATCAACCGCGACTCGCGCTTTTCGGCGGCCAGTTGCCGACCGAATTCGTCATCGAGGTTGATGACCCGGCACTTCAGGTCATTCCAGGCAAACAGCTTGGCCTTGGCTTCACCGTAGGCCTGCATGGTGCCGTGATAATCCAGGTGATCCCGGGACAGGTTGGTCAACACCGCGACATCGAACGCCAGCGCGGTCACACGGCCCTGGTCCAAACCATGGGAAGAGACTTCCATCGCAACGGCCTTGGCACCAGCCTTTTTCAGGTCCGCCAGGGTCGCTTGCACGGCAATCGGGTTCGGCGTGGTGTGCAGTCCGCTTTCCAGCGCGCCATGGAAGCCGTTGCCCAGGGTCCCGACAATGCCGCAATGCTGGCCGAGCAGGTCGAGGGCCTGGGCCACCAGTTGGGTCACGCTGGTCTTGCCGTTGGTGCCGGTCACGCCCACCAGGTTCAGGTGACGGCTCGGGTCGCCATAAAAACGCCCGGCGATGTCCGACAGCTGCGCTGCCAGGCCCTTGACGGGAATCAGCGGAACGTCGGTGATCGGCAGTACAGTAGCGCCTTGCACTTCATAAGCCACGGCAGCCGCGCCACGCTTCAAGGCATCGGCAATATGGTCGCGACCATCGACACGCGCGCCCGGCACCGCCAGGAACAAGTCCCCGGCGCGTACATTGCGGCTGTCCAGGGCCAGTTCGCGAATCAGCAGATCGTGACCGGCGTGGGCAAAAATCTTGTTCAGGCTCAGGGACATCAGCCACGCCCTCCTTCGGTTTTCAAGGGAACGACCGGTGCGGTATTGGCCTGCTGGGTCGGCGGCAGGTTATCCGGGGTAATGTTCATCAGGCGCAGGGTGCCGGACATCACTTTGCTGAACACTGGCGCCGAAACCAGGCCACCGAAGTAGCCTGCCTTGCTCGGTTCATCGATGACCACGACGATGGCATAGCGCGGGTCGCTCATCGGGCCGAAGCCGGCAAACAGCGAACGGTAGGAGTTCTCGGCGTAGCCTTTGGTGCCCACGGAGGTCTTACGGGCCGTACCCGATTTGCCTGCCACGTGATAGGCCGGCACCTGGGCGCGATAGACACCGCGCGGCGCCTCGATTACCTGTTGCAGCATGCCCTGCATGGTCTTGGCGACATTCTCCGGGATCACTTGGGTGGTCTGCGGCGCCTTGTCGGTCTTGATCAGGGTCAGCGGGGCGATACGGCCATTGTTGGCCAGCGCGGAGAACGCGTGGACCAGTTGGATCGCCGTCACGGAAACACCATAGCCATAGGACAACGTGGCGGTTTCAGCCTTGCGCCAGTCACGGTAGTTCGGCAGGTTGCCGACACGCTCGCCCGGAAAGCCCAGGCCGGTGTCCTGGCCGAGGCCGATTTTCTGGGCCAGGCGATAAATCGTCTCACCGCCGATATCGAAGGCGATCTTGCTCATGCCCACGTTACTGGAGTTGATCAGGATGCCGGTCAGGTCGAGCACCGGGCCTTCGGTCTTGGACACGTCGCGGATGGTGTACTTGCCGATCTGCAGGGTGCCCGGGTACACCTCGACGGTGTCGCTCGGTTTCCAGCGCCCGGTTTCCAGGGCGGCGGCCATGGACACGGCTTTCATGGTCGAACCCGGCTCGAACACGTCGATCATCGCGCGGTTGCGCATCATCGCCGGTTGCAGGTTGCGACGGTTGTTCGGGTTGTAGGTCGGCTGATTGACCATCGCCAGGATCTCGCCAGTCTTCACGTCCATGATTACCAGACTGCCGGCCTTGGCACCGTTCTCGACGATGGCATTGCGCAGCTCACGGTTGGCCAGGTATTGCAGGCGCAGGTCAATGGACAACGCCAAGGGCTTGCCGGCCTTGGCGTTTTTGGTGACTTGGACATCCTTGATCAGCCTGCCGCGCCGATCCTTGATGACCTGGCGCTTGCCGGCGACCCCGGCGAGCCATTCGTCATAGGCCAGTTCGACACCTTCGCGCCCTCGGTCATCGATGTCGGTAAACCCGACCATGTGGGCCGTGACTTCACCAGCCGGGTAGAAACGCCGGAACTCTTCGATGCCGTAGACACCGGGTACTTTCAGGTCGAGCACGCTCTGGCCCTGCTCGGGCGTCAGGCCGCGCACCAGATAAATGAATTCCTTGTTGGCCTGGGCTTCGAGGCGCTCGGCCAGGGCCTTGGGATCCTGCCCGAGGGCCGCGGCCAGTGCCGGCCATTTTTCCTTGGCCAGCTGCATTTCCTTGGCGTTGGCCCACAAGGTGGTTACCGGGGTGCTCACGGCCAGGGGTTCGCCATTGCGGTCGGTGATCAGGCCACGGTGAGCCGGGATCGGAATATGCCGCACACTGCGCGCATCGCCCTGCCCCTTGAGGAAATCACGGTCGACGACCTGCAGATCGATGATGCGCCACGAAATCGCCGCCACCATGATCCCGAGCAAACCCAGGACCAGACGAAACCGCCACGGGAACAGCGCCCCTTCGAGTTTCATCATGGCGCCACCATCTGCACTTCGGCAGCGCTGGGAATGCGCATTTTCAGCTGCTCGGTGGCCAATACTTCGATACGGCTATGGGCGGTCCAGGTGCTCTGCTCCAGGATCAACCGGCCCCATTCGGCCTGCGCCTTGTCGCGCACGCTCAGCTCGTTGTAAAGGGAATTGAGAAGCTGCCGGTTCCAGTGCGCGCTATAGGACACGCCGATGGCCGACACGAGCACGCCGATAAACAGCAGCAGCATGAAAAAGCTGCCGCCGGGCAGTGGCTTGGCGAAGAGCTTGCTCACCGCAACTTCTCCGCGACACGCATGACGGCGCTACGGGCACGTGGGTTGGCCTTGAGTTCAGCCTCAGAGGCGAACTGCGCCTTGCCATGGATCTTGATTTTTGGCACGAAGGCTTCGAAACGCACCGGCAGGTTGCGCGGCAGGTTATCGGCTTCGCCCTTGGTGAGTTTGCGCATGAACAGCTTGACGATGCGGTCTTCCAGGGAATGGAAGCTGATCACCACCAGCCGACCGCCAATTTCCAGCGCTTCAAGCGCCGCTTCGAGACCGACTTCCAGATCGCCCAGCTCGTTATTGACGTGGATGCGCAAGCCCTGGAACGCACGGGTCGCCGGGTTCTTGCCCTTTTCCCAAGCCGGATTGGCAACTTTCAGTACCTCGGCCAGGTCGCCGGTGCGCTCAAATGGCTTGATGTCGCGCCGCTCGACCACGGCACGGGCCATACGGCCGGAGAAACGCTCTTCACCGTATTCCTTGAAGACGCGAGCGATTTCTTCCACCGGGGCAGTGTTGACGAATTCGGCGGCGCTGATGCCACGGGACGGGTCCATGCGCATGTCCAGCGGGCCGTCATTGAGGAAACTGAAGCCGCGCTCCGGATCGTCCAACTGCGGCGAAGACACGCCCAGGTCGAGCAGCACGCCACTGACCTTGCCGGCCAGGCCACGCTCGGCGACTTCCGAAGCCAGCTCGGCAAAGCTGCGTTGCACAATGACAAAGCGGCCGTCTTCGGCCGCCAGCGCTTGCCCGGTGGCAATCGCTTGAGGATCCTTGTCGAACCCCAGCAACCGGCCACCCGGACCGAGCTTGCTGAGAATCAACCGGCTGTGTCCGCCACGCCCGAACGTACCGTCCAGATAGCAGCCATCAGGACGTACGGCGAGAGCCTCGACGGCTTCGTCAAGCAGTACGGTGATGTGGTTAAAGCCGCTATCAATAGTCACAGGATCAAATCACGCAGTTCATCAGGCATGGCGCCCGGTTGTTGAATAGCAGCGAGGTCAGCGGCAGAAACCGCATTCCAGGCATCTTCGTCCCACAGCTGGAACTTGTTCAGTTGGCCCACCAGCATCGCGCGCTTGTCCAGCTTGGCGTACTCGCGCAGGCGCGGCGGAACCAGGAAACGACCACTGCCATCGAGTTCGAGGTCGACGGCATTACCGATCAGCAAGCGTTGCAGACGGCGGTTTTCTTCACGCAACGAAGGCAGTGCGCGCAGTTTGGTTTCGATGATTTCCCACTCATCAAGAGGGTAAACACACAAACATGGGTCAACGGCGTCGATCGTGACGATTAACTGCCCCGAACTTCGCGAAACGAGCTCGTCACGATACCGGCTCGGCATGGCGAGACGGCCTTTTGCATCGAGACTGATAGCGTTAGCTCCGCGAAACACGTCTGCGTTTCTCCCCTTTTTGGCGTTTTACCTTCAAAAAAACCCACTTCATGCCACTTTCCGCCACTTGCGCACACTATAGGAATGCGCCCACCGCACCGTCAAGGCGCGGATTGAAGGAAAAGCCTTATAGATCGGAGATTTAGGAGCGTTTCAGGAGGGGTAACAAGAATCTGACGTAGGAATTTTCGCCTCAACCCGAATGAGCACAGGAAGCTGCGCGCACAAGTTAAAGTGATTTATTAAGAGTAAGATTTTTTTGGTATTAGCAACTGCGTCTGCCAGTGATTCCGGCAGGGAGGGAAAAAGGTGGAGAGTCGATCTGTAAGCCGGGTTCTGTCTTGAACAGTCATTCGTCTACGATGGCCATCACTGGACATCTTTAGCAACCTACCCGGTCCCAGCGCGGGCCACGCCTTGGGACCCTATTTGGTCTTGCTCCAAGTGGGGTTTACCTAGCCACGAACTGTTGCCAGACGTGCGGTGCGCTCTTACCGCACCTTTTCACCCTTACCGGCACCGAAGCGCTTAGGCGGTTATTTTCTGTGGCACTTTCCGTAGGCTCACGCCTCCCAGGCATTACCTGGCACTTCGCCCTATGGAGCCCGGACTTTCCTCCCCCCCCTAATTCTCATAGAGGGCAGCGACTGTCCGATCGACTCTCCGCCGCGAAGGTTAACGGTAGAGCGCTCGAAGAACAAGCGCTAAAAGCCTTGGGCCAGCCCTGCGCCCCGCTTTCACTGATCCTTCTGTTTCTCCAGTGCGACCTGGTACAGCACATTCTTGCGCTCGCCAGTGATCTGCGCCGCAAGGGCCGCGGCACGCTTGAGCGGCATTTCCTCGAGTAGCAGGTTCAGGATGCGCATCGCTTCGCTGCTGACAGCGTCTTCACTTTCCGGCGCTGTCCACCCGGCCACCAGCACTACACACTCGCCGCGCTGCTGGTTGCTGTCGCTTTCGACAAACGCCCGCAGCTCTGCCAACGGCAACCCCTTGAGGGTTTCGAAGGTCTTGGTCAACTCACGAGCCAGCAACGCCGGGCGCTCGGCGCCGAACACCAGTTCCATGTCTTGCAGGCATTCCAGAATGCGGTGCGGCGCCTCATAGAAGATCAGCGTGCGTGGTTCTTCCTTTATAGCTTCCAGGCGCGCCCGCCGCCCCACCGCCTTGGCCGGCAGGAAACCCTCGAAGATGAAACGGTCCGACGGCAGCCCCGCCGCCGACAGCGCTGCGATCAATGCACAAGCGCCTGGCACCGGCACCACGCTGATGCCTGCCGCCCGGGCCTGGCGCACCAGATGATAGCCAGGGTCGGAAATCAGTGGCGTACCGGCATCGGAAATCAGCGCGACGTTATCGCCCGCCAGCAGCCGGGTAATGAAACGACTGCCCTCATCCCGTTCATTGTGTTCATGACAGGCGGCCAACGGCGTGGAAATGCCGAAATGCTGCAGCAGGCGCTGGGAGTGACGCGTGTCTTCAGCTGCGATCAAAGCAACTTCCTGCAGGATTTTCAGCGCCCGGGCACTGATATCGTCCAGGTTGCCGATGGGCGTCGCCACCACATAAAGCGAGCCGGCAGCGGAATTCAAAGCACCTGGAGCAGTCAAGACACATACCTCATGATCGGTAAAAACCGCCATTGTAGCGTGTAGCGGCGGTCTCGGCTGTTCGTCCTTAAACGACGACAGTGCAGGACACCCTGACGGCCTTTTGTGTTGCCCCGCACTCTTTGAAATACCTAAATTGATCGATTCACACCACTAACATCGCGCCCCGGCCAGTGCTTGGGTACAATTCGACGCTAATTTGATCTCGTATCAGGAACACTTACATGATCGCTTGCCTGCGGCTGCTCTCCGCCCTCTGCCTCGCTGCCCTCCTGGCGGCTTGCGCCAGCTCGCCCTCGTCCAGCCTTGGCGAACTTCCACGCACCCCGGATGCCAGTATCGAGCAGTTGCTCGAACAGGCCACTCAAAGCAAAAATCCGGAAAAAGCCGCCCTGCTGCGCCTGAGCGCTGCCGACCTGGCCTACCGCCAGGGCAATGCCGGCCAGTCCGCACAGATCCTGCAACAAGTGCCGATGGAACAACTCAAGCCCGGCCAGCAGATTTTCGCCAGCACGCTGTCGGCTGAACTGGCGATGACCCGCAACCAGCCCAAGGCGGCACTGACCGCCCTGAGCCACCCAAGCCTGCAACACCTGAGCGAAATGCCGGTGGAGCAACAGGTTCGCACCGGTACCGTCCGCGCCCGCGCCCTGGAGGCCGATGGCCAGACCCTGGCCGCCGCCAAGGAGCGCATTTTCATCGCGCCCCTGTTGGAAAACGACGCTGCGGCAAAAAACCACGAAGCCATCTGGTCGTTGATCGCCTCGCTGCCCACCGACCAGTTGCAGCCAAGCTCCAACGACGACCTTGGCGGCTGGCTGAGCCTGGCCCAGGCCGTCAAGACCGCCGGCACCCTGGAACAACAGCAGGCGGCCATCGACCACTGGCGCGAACAGAACCCGAAGCACCCTGCCGCCCTGCAACTGCCGACACCCCTGGTCAAGCTCAAGGAGCTGGCGAGCCAGCCGCTGAGCAAGATCGCCCTGCTGCTGCCACAGAATGGCCAGCTAGCTGCGGTTGCCAAGGCCTTGCGCGAGGGCTTCATGGCCGCGCATTACCAGGCCCAGCAGGCCGGTCAGAAGCCGCCAAGCATCCAGTTCTATGACAGCTCCAGCCTGACCTCCATGGACGAGTTCTATCGCAAGGCCCAGGCCGACGGCGTGCAACTGGTAGTCGGACCGCTGGAAAAACCCCTGGTCAAGCAGATCAGCACCCGCCCGCAACTGCCGATCACCACCCTGGCGCTGAACTACAGCGAAGGCGAACAAGGGCCACCGCAACTGTTCCAGTTCGGCCTGGCCCCCGAGGATGAAGCCCGCGAAGTCTCCCGCCGTGCCCGCGCCGACGGCCTGCATCGCGCCGCCGCCATGGTACCGAAGGGTGAATGGGGCGATCGTGTCCTGAAAGCCTTCAGCCAGGACTGGCAGGCCAATGGCGGCACCATCATCGCAATCGAACGGGTCGACCAGCCGGTGCAACTGGCCCAGCAGATCGCCGACATGTTCCAACTGCGCCAGAGCGAAGGTCGCGCCAAGAGCCTGCAAAGCACCGTTGGCACCACGGTCGCGGCCCAGCCGTCCCGTCGCCAGGACATCGAGTTCATCTTCCTGGCCTCGACGCCGCAACAGGCCCAGCAGATCAAGCCGACCCTGAACTTCCAGTACGCGGGTGATGTGCCGGTCTACGCGACGTCTTCAGTGTTCAGCGCCAGCGGCGACCAGAACCAGTACAACGACATGAGCGGTATCCGCTTCTGCGAAACCCCTTGGCTGCTCGACGCCAATGACCCGCTGCGCAAGCAGGTCACCGCACAGTGGCCACAGGCGGGTAGCAGCCTGGGCCGGTTGTACGCGATGGGGGTAGACGCCTATCGCCTGGCACCACGCCTGGGCCAGCTCAAGACGTTGCCGGACAGCCGCATCGAAGGCCTGTCGGGCAGCCTGGCAGTGTCTCCAACCCAGCGCGTACAGCGTCAACTGCCTTGGGCCGAGTTCGTCAATGGCCAGGTGCAGCGCCTGCCGGATACCCAGCGCTGATGCCCGACCGATCACGCCAGCAAAGCGGACGGGATGCCGAGGGCCAAGCTCTCGCGCATCTCCAGCAACAAGGCCTGCGGCTGGTGGCGCAGAACTGGTTGTGCAAACGCGGCGAGCTTGATCTGGTCATGCTTGACGGCGATACAGTAGTATTCGTCGAAGTCCGCTACAGAAAAAATACTCAATGGGGTGGCGCGCTCGACAGCATTGACGAGCGCAAGCGCCAGAAGCTGGTTTTCGCCGCGCAGTATTTTCTGCAACGCGAGTCTCGCTGGGCCGATCATCCCTGCCGCTTCGACGTGGTTGCCATCGACAGCAACGCCGCCCAGTTGAACTGGCTGCAGAACGCCTTCGACAGTTGAGCGCCCATGCCGAGCCGGACACCTTCACCTAACTTTTTTGCTCTTTGCTTTGCGCGCCGCACATGTTTGTGCCGATAAGCCGCGCTACTTAAGGTCACACAGATGGACATGCAATCGCGAATTCGCCAGCTTTTTCAGGCCAGTATCGACACCAAGCAACAGGCGATGGACGTACTTGCACCGCACATCGAGCAAGCCAGCCAAGTGATGGTCAACGCCCTGCTCAACGAGGGCAAGATGCTTTCGTGCGGCAATGGCGGCTCGGCCGGCGACGCCCAGCACTTCTCTTCGGAACTGCTCAACCGCTTCGAACGCGAGCGCCCGAGCCTGCCGGCGATCGCCCTGACCACCGACAGCTCGACGATCACCTCGATCGCCAACGACTACAGCTACAACGAAGTATTCTCCAAACAGATCCGCGCCCTGGGCCAACCCGGCGATGTGCTGCTGGCGATTTCCACCAGCGGTAACTCGGCCAATATTATTCAAGCGATCCAGGCCGCACATGATCGCGAAATGATTGTCGTAGCATTGACCGGTCGTGACGGCGGCGGCATGGCGTCCCTGCTATTGCCAGAAGACGTCGAGATCCGCGTACCGGCCAATGTCACCGCACGTATCCAGGAAGTCCACCTGCTGGCGATCCACTGTCTTTGCGACTTGATCGACAGCCAACTGTTCGGGAGTGAAGAATGACCCCTAATCGCCTAGGCCTTCTGGCCCTGACCCTGTGCCTCGGCATCAGCGGCTGCACATCGGTGGTTAACGCCAGCCGGGAAAAGCCGATTGAAGACGATCGCGGCACCCGCACCTTCGGCAGCAAGATCGACGACTCCCTGATTGAAACCAAGGTCGGCGTGAACATTGCCAAGGCCGACCCGGACCTGGACAACAACTCGCACATCGTCGTCACCAGCTTCAACGGCGTCGTACTGCTGGCCGGCCAGACCCCACGCGCCGACCTCAAGGCCAAGGCCGAACAGGAAGCCAGCGCCGTGCAACGGGTCAAGACCGTGCATAACGAACTGCAGGTCCTGCAACCCTCCTCGCTGCTGGCGCGCCAGAACGACGCCTGGCTGACCACCAAGATCAAGACCCAGATGCTCACCGACGCCAGTATTCCCGGCTCGCGCATCAAGGTTGTGACTGAGAATGGCATTGTCTATTTGCTGGGGTTGTTGACCAAGAAAGAGGCTGCGCAGGCGACCAACCTGGTGCAGGGTGTGTCCGGGGTGCAGAAAATCGTCAAGTTGTTTGAGTACATTGACTGATTTTTGAACTTCAGTTGCTCAAGAAAAACGGCGCTTCTTCTGGGACGGAGGACGCCGTTTTTTTTGCTTCTTTTTTGGTGGGATCGATGTGTATATCCGTTGCTGCGGTAACGGATATACACACCAACCACAACAGCAAAAAAAAATGCCCACATCTCACGATACGGGCATTTTCTTAACCAGGTTACCAAGCTTTCAAACAGCCTGTATCTGGCACATATCTACCTACTTCACCACTTTCAAACTCGGCCGCCCGCTAGGACGCGGCGGCTCGTCATCCGGTGGCGGCAGGTCATCATCCGGCTCGAACTCTTCTTCGCCATCAAGCGGCGCTTCCAGCTCAAACACCATGCCCTGGCCATTCTCCCGAGCATAAATCCCCAGGATCGCAGCAATAGGCACGTACAAAGTGTGCGGCACGCCACCGAAGCGCCCTTCGAAGCTGACGGCGTCGTTATCCATATGCAAGTGACGCACAGCGGCTGGCGACACGTTCAAGACAATTTGCCCGTCATTGGCAAAACCCTGCGGCACCTGCACCGACGGAAACTCGGCGTTGACCAGCATGTGCGGGGTGCAATCGTTGTCCACAATCCACTCGTAGAGCGCGCGGACCAGATAAGGTCGACTGGAGTTCATAGCGGCTCCCTAAGCCTTAGCGCATGTCACGTTCGACGCCAGACAGACTCGCCTGGAAAGCCTCACGCGCGAATTGGCGCTCCATATAATCAAGCAGCGGCTTGGCAGGCCGCGGCAGTTCGATACCCAGAATCGGCAAACGCCAGAGTATGGGCAATAGGCAGCAATCCACCAGACTTTGTTCCTCACTGAGGAAAAACGGCTTATCGACGAATAGCGGCGATACGCCAGTCAGGCTTTCACGCAATTCCTTGCGTGCCACGACCCGCGCCGGCTCCTTGGTCCGAGAATCCAGGATCAGATCCACCAACCCGCACCAGTCACGCTGGATGCGATGGATCAGCAAACGGCTGTTGGCCCGCGCGACAGGGTACACCGGCAGTAAAGGTGGATGCGGATAACGCTCATCCAGATATTCCATCACCACGGTCGACTCCCACAACGCCAGGTCACGATCGACCAGTGTGGGCAGGCTGCCATAAGGGTTCACCTCGATCAGCTTCGGCGGCTGACGGCCCGCTTCGACGTAAATGATCTCGGCGCTGACACCCTTCTCTGCCAGTACGATGCGTACCCGGTGGGAATAGTGGTCGGCGGGGTCGGAGTAACAGGCCAACCGATTGGTCACGCCCATGGCGATCCTCCTCGCTTGTTGAAATTATCGAAAAACGGAAAAACGAGCGCGCCCAGAGGGCATCTCCCGTAACACCTGGCTGGCCAGGCTCGTTACATTAGAGACGCCCTTGGGCGCGCACGATTAACAGCAACGGCTTACAGCTTTATCAATGCACGTCTTTCCAGTATTCACGCTTGAGCAGGTAAGCGAATACGAAGAAGAACGCCAGGTACAGCAATACATAGGTACCGATGCGCTGATGCTCCAGCTTCACCGGGTTGGCCGAGTAGGCCAGGAAGGTCACAAGGTTCTTGACCTTCTCGTCGAACTGCTCCGGAGTCAGGCTGCCGGTGTTCGGCAATACAGTCAGCTGGTCGCAGGCTTCATGAGTCAAAGCGGTGCCGGTCAGCGGATCGAATTGCTTTTTACCGCCCTCAACGATCTGAACCTGTTTGCAGCCTACCACCTGGCGCCCTTGGAGGCCGACCAGTACGTTAGGCATGCCGACGTTCGGGAAGACCTTGTTGTTCACGCCCCATGGACGCGCAGGATCTTCGTAGAACGAACGCAGGTAACCGTAGAGCCAGTCAGTACCACGCACACGCGCCACCAGGGTCAGGTCTGGCGGCGCGGCGCCGAACCAGGTCTTGGCGTCCGCAGGTTGCATGCCAATGGTCATGTGATCGCCCAGTTTGGCACCGGTGAACACCAGTTTCTCGAGCATCATTTCATGAGGAATGCCCAGGTCATCGGCAACACGCTCGTAGCGCTGGAACTTGGCACTGTGGCAACCCATGCAGTAGTTGGCGAACGTACGTGCGCCGTCCTGCATGGCAGCTTTGTCGGAAACGTCGATGTCGACTTTTTCCAGCTCTGGACCACCGTGTTCAGCCGCGAAGGACAGTACAGGCATAGCAGCAAGAATCAGTACAGCAAATAGCTTTTTCATCAGCCAGTCACCCTTTCCGGAACCGGTTTGGTCTTCTCGAGCCTGGTGTAGAAAGGCATCAGAATGAAGTAGGCGAAGTACAGGAAGGTGCAGACCTGCGACAGCAACGTACGCTCCGGTGTCGGGGCCAATACGCCCAGCACGCCCAGGATCACGAACGAGATGCAGAACACCACGAGCCAGATCTTGCTCAGCCAGCCTTTGTAGCGCATCGACTTGACGGGGCTGCGGTCCAGCCAAGGCAGGACAAACAGCACTGCGATGGCCGCGCCCATGGCGATAACGCCCATCAGCTTGTCCGGGATCGCCCGCAAAATCGCGTAGAACGGCGTGAAGTACCAGACCGGGGCAATGTGCTCAGGGGTCTTGAAGGCGTTCGCCTGCTCGAAGTTCGGCTTCTCGAGGAAGTAACCACCCATTTCCGGGAAGAAGAACACGATGGAGCAGAAGATGAACAGGAAGACCACCACGCCGACGATATCTTTCACGGTGTAGTACGGGTGGAAGGCGATGCCATCCAGCGGTACGCCGTTCTCGTCCTTGTGCTTCTTGATGTCCACGCCATCCGGGTTGTTCGAGCCAACTTCGTGCAAGGCCAGGATGTGCAACACCACCAGGCCGAGGATCACGATCGGCAGCGCGACCACGTGCAGGGCGAAGAAGCGGTTCAGGGTAATGCCCGAGATCAGGTAGTCACCACGAATCCACTGGGTCAGGTCGTCACCGATGACCGGGATCGCACCGAACAGCGAGATGATCACCTGGGCACCCCAGTAGGACATCTGGCCCCACGGCAGGAGGTAGCCCATGAAGGCCTCGGCCATCAGCGCCAGGTAGATCAGCATGCCGAAGACCCACACCAACTCACGAGGCTTCTGGTACGAACCGTAGAGCAGGCCACGGAACATGTGCAGGTAGACCACGATGAAGAACGCCGAAGCACCGGTGGAGTGCAACAGACGCAGGATCGAGCCGTACTCGACGTCGCGCATGATGTATTCGACGGAAGCAAACGCTTCTTCCGCCGACGGGGTGTAGCTCATGGTCAGCCAGACACCGGTAACGATCTGGTTGACCAGAACGAGCAGCGCCAGGGAGCCAAAGAAGTAGAAGAAGTTGAAGTTCTTCGGAGCGTAATACTTGCTGAGATGGTCTTCCCACATTTTGGTCGCGGGAAAGCGCGCATCAACCCAATCCATGAATTTGCTCATCACGCTTTCTCCGTATCGACGCCGATGACAATGATGTCGTCGGTCTCATAGGAATGCGGGGGAACTGGCAGGTTCAGAGGTGCAGGCTGCGACTTGTAGACGCGACCAGCCAGGTCGTAGTGGGAGCCGTGGCAAGGGCAGAAATAACCACCGACCCAGTCCTTGCCCAGATCGGCAGGAGCCACTTCAGGACGGAACGTTGGCGAGCAACCCAGGTGCGTACAGATCCCGATCAGCAGCAAAACCTCTGGCTTGATCGAACGCGTTTCAGGATTGACGTACTCCGGTTGGACCGAGTTCTTGGAGGAAG
Organism: Pseudomonas sp. A-RE-22; assembly: GCF_019956035.1. NCBI lineage: Bacteria > Pseudomonadati > Pseudomonadota > Gammaproteobacteria > Pseudomonadales > Pseudomonadaceae > Pseudomonas > Pseudomonas sp. A-RE-22. The sequence goes on along the minus strand of NZ_JAHBCZ010000003.1, from coordinate 41,171 downwards.
GGTCGGACAACTGACCCTCGATCTTTTTCAGATTCCCCAGGATTTCCTCTGTACGGCGGACGATGAACACCGGCTGGCCGCGCCACTCAGCAATCATCTGCTGGCCTGGCTCGATCTTGCTGACATTCACTTTCACCGGTGCACCCGCGGCTTTCGCCTTGGCACTGGGAAACCATGACCCCACGAACGGGACCGCAGCCCCCACCGCTCCTGCAGCACCCACCACGGATGTGGCTGCTACCAGGAAGCGACGCCGGCCTGCATTCACGCCGTCATTGCTCATTCAGTCCTCTCCCATCAGCTTTGTGGCCTGTTAGATCAGGCGTCTACTAAGTAAAAATCTGAACTTATAAAAATTTTGCCGAATGGTAATGAAAAGCCCCAATTCTGACAAGGTAATTACCAAGCGGCCAAACCGCCAAGCCTTGTAGTATAGGGGCTCTACGAATGTGGCAAGTTGTCACAGAGCAATTCTTTTGCCCATAAAAAAACGCCCAGCTCCGTGAGGAACTGGGCGCCTTTTGAAAGCGGAAGCGAAATTAACGCTTCGAGTACTGCGGACGCTTACGCGCTTTACGCAGACCGACTTTCTTACGTTCAACTTCGCGAGCATCGCGAGTTACGAAGCCGGCTTTGCGCAGAGCACCACGCAGAGTCTCGTCGTAATCCATCAGGGCGCGAGTGATGCCGTGGCGGATTGCGCCAGCCTGACCACTTACACCACCACCGATAACAGTGACGTAGATGTCGAATTTTTCGACGGTCTCGGTCAGTTCCAGCGGCTGACGAACTACCATGCGGGCAGTTTCGCGGCCGAAGAAGTTATCCAGGGAGCGGTTGTTGATGGAGATGTTACCAGTGCCCGGACGCAGGAAAACGCGTGCGGTTGCAGTCTTGCGACGGCCAGTGCCGTAATTTTGAGTCGCCGACATAATGAACTATTCCGTTAAAACTTCAGTTCTTGGGGCTGCTGAGCAGTATGAGGGTGAGCAGCGCCCGCATAAACCTTCAGCTTACGATACATGTCGCGACCCAGTGGGTTTTTAGGCAGCATGCCTTTAACCGCGGTCTCGATCACGCGCTCAGGGGCTTTGGCGATCAGCTTTTCAAAGTTGATCGACTTGATGCCGCCAGGAAAACCGGAGTGGGAGTAGTACATTTTGTCAGTGGTTTTAGCGCCAGTAACACGTACTTGCTCAGCGTTGATCACGACGATGTAGTCACCGGTGTCAACGTGAGGGGTGTACTCAGGCTTGTGCTTGCCACGCAGACGGCTCGCGATTTCGGTGGCCAGACGACCCAGGGTCTGACCAGCAGCGTCGACGACAAACCAGTCGCGCTTTACTGTTTCCGGTTTAGCAGTAAAAGTTTTCATTCTTTATAGCCTCAGGGGCCGCCCTGTAAATTAGACGGCGGATCTTACTGAATAGTGCGTACTTTGACAAGTCAAAGGCAGCCGGATACAGACGCTTTCGGGGGCTCGGGTCGGCGCGTCCGTTCAACGGCAAGATTCTTCGGCGGCGGCGCATCACTTCCACTGCAGAAAGAGGTGCGCAATTATGCAGATTGCGAAAAATATTTCAACCTGCTTTTATGATTGTTTTGCCCAAGGAGTTCCCGATGGACTATCGCCCGCTAGGCCGTACCGACCTGAACGTGAGTGCCCTGTGCCTCGGAACCATGACCTGGGGTGAGCAGAACAGCGAGGCCGAGGCCTTCGCCCAGATCGAACGCGCCAAGGCTGCCGGCATCAATTTCATCGACACCGCCGAGATGTACCCGGTGCCACCCAAGGCCGAAACCTACGCCACCACCGAGCGCTACATCGGCAATTACTTCAAGAGTCGCGGCGATCGTGCCGACTGGATCCTGGCGAGCAAGATCGCCGGCCCCGGCAACACCATCGACTACATCCGCGACAAGAACCTCAAGCACAACCGCCGCCACATCGTCGAAGCCGTGGACGCCAGCCTCAAGCGCCTGCAGACCGACTGGATCGATCTCTACCAGCTGCATTGGCCGGAGCGCAGCACCAACTTCTTTGGTCAACTGGGCTACCAGCACAATGCCGACGAAACGTTCACCCCGCTGGAGGAAACCCTCGAAGCCCTGGACGAACAGGTTCGCGCCGGCAAGATCCGCCATATCGGCCTGTCCAACGAAACGCCGTGGGGCACCATGAAGTTCCTTGCCCTGGCCGAGGCCCGTGGCTGGCCGCGGGCGGTGTCGATCCAGAACCCGTACAACCTGCTCAACCGCAGCTTCGAGATCGGCCTGTCGGAAATCGCCATTCGCGAGCAATGCGGCTTGCTGGCTTATTCGCCGCTGGCGTTCGGCTTTCTGTCGGGCAAATACGAAAACGGCGCACGGCCAGCCAAGGGCCGCCTGACGCTGTACAGCCGCTTCATGCGCTACTTCAACCCGCAATCGGAAGCGGCGTGCAGCCGGTATGTGGCCCTGGCCCGCGAGCATGGCCTGGACCCGGCGCAGATGGCCCTGGCGTTCGTCACCCGGCAGCCGTTCGTGACCAGCAACATCATTGGCGCCACCACGCTGGAGCAACTGGACAGCAACATCGCCAGCTTCGACCTGAAACTGTCGGATGAAGTACTGGCGGGGATCGAGGCGATTCACAAGGATCAGCCGAACCCGGCGCCTTGATCCGTAGGCCTCATCGCGAGCAAGCTCGCTCCCACAGGGGTTCGATGTTGATCACAAAATAGCGATCAGACACGACTCCCCTGTGGGAGCGAGCTTGCTCGCGATAGCGGACCCAAGCTCACCACTGCATCAAAGCGACCGCGCAATGATCTCCTTCATGATCTCATTGGTCCCGGCATAGATCCGCTGCACCCGCGCATCCGCCCACGCCCGGGCAATCGGGTATTCCCACATGAAGCCGTAGCCGCCATGCAACTGCACGCATTCGTCTAGCACCTTGCATTGCAAGTCGGTGCCCCAGTACTTGGCCATCGCCGCCGTCGGCACGTCCAGCTTCCCTTGCAGGTGCAATTCCAGGCAACGGTCCACGAAGACCCGGCCGATCTGGATTTCGGTGGCCATTTCCGCGAGCTTGAAACGGGTGTTCTGGAAGTCTGCGATGGATTTGCCGAACGCCTTGCGCTCGCGGGTGTAGTCCAGGGTCCATTGCAGCGCCGCTTCGGCCGAAGCCAGGCCGCCGATGGCGACGGTCAGGCGCTCCTGGGGCAGCTCCTGCATCAAGTAGGCGAAGCCCATGCCGGCCTGCCCCAGCAGGTTCTCCTTCGGCACGCGGACATCCTGGAAGAACAGTTCCGACGTGTCCTGGGCCTTCATGCCGACTTTTTCCAGGCGCTTGCCCTTTTCAAAGCCCGGCGTACCCGCCTCCACCAGGAACAGGCTGGTGCCCTTGGCGCCGGCCTTCGGATCGGTCTTGGCGACCACGATCACCAGGTCTGCCAGGAAGCCGTTGGTGATGAAGGTCTTCGAGCCATTGATGACATATTCATCGCCGTCCAGCACCGCCGTGGTCTTCACCCCTTGCAGGTCGGAACCGGCGCCCGGCTCGGTCATGGCGATGGCCGTGACCATTTCGCCAGACACCAGCTTCGGCAGGTACTTGTGTTTCAACGCTTCGCTGCCGTAATGCAGGATGTACGGTGCGACGATGTCGGAATGCAGCGAGAAGCCAATCCCTGTCAGCCCCAGGCGGCCGATCTCCTCGATCACCACCGTGCTGTAGAGAAAATCTGCGTCCAGCCCCCCATAGGCTTCCGGGAGGTGCGAGCACAACATGCCCGCCTCCCCTGCCTTGTTCCAGAGCTGGCGATCGACATGCCCCTGTTTTTCCCACTGGCTGTGGTACGGCACGGCTTCTTTTTCAAGGAAGGTTCGTACGCTGTCGCCAAACAACTCGTGCTCGGGACTGAACAGTGTTCTTGGGATCATGGCGCACCTTTGGTTATTGTTGGGCGTTGTTATCCGACAGAGCCTAAGCCTGCGGGGTACGACAGGACACTGGACACATCCGACAAAAAATAAGACGATCCAGCCGTCTGTTGACCACTTTCCCCTATAAAAATAAAGATGAATTATGTCTATGCACGCCTCCACGCCCTTGCGGCGCGTCAGCATCCTGGCAATCGACCAGGTCTTCGCCTCCACCCTCATGCAAGCCAAGGATTTTTTCCACCTGGCCAGCCTGCGCTACGGCAAACAACTGGGCCACGGCCTGACGCCGGCCTTTGAAACCCGGCTGGTCAGCCCCGATGGCAAACCGGTGAACAGCTTCAGCGATGTGATCATGCCGGTGGACGGCGGCCTGGAAAACACCGATGTCATCATCCTGCCGGCCTTCTGGGATGATTTCGCCACCCTCTGCCAACGTTATCCCCAGGTCCTGCCTTGGCTGCGCGAACAACACGCGCGCGGTGCGGTACTCTGCGGCGAAGCCACCGGGGTGTTCTGGCTGGCGGAGGCCGGGCTGCTCGACGGCAAGGAAGCCACCACCTACTGGCGTTTCTTCAATGCCTTCAAGGAGCGCTTCCCCCAGGTATACCTGAACCAGGACAAGCACCTGACCGACGCCGACAACCTGTTCTGCGCCGGCGGCACGACCTCAGCCTGTGACCTCTACATTTATCTCATCGAACGCTTCTGCGGCGCCAACGTGGCCCAGGCCGTGGCGCGGGACATCCTGTATGAGGTGCAACGCAGCTATTCGCCAGGGCGGATCGGCTTCGGCGGGCAGAAACTGCATCAGGATGTGATCATCCTGCAGATCCAGCAATGGCTCGAAGAGCACTTCGCCGATAAGTTCCGCTTCGAGGACGTTGCCCGGGAACATGGCATGAGCATCCGCAACTTCATGCGCCGCTTCCAGACCGCCACTGGCGACAAACCGCTGCATTACCTGCAACGACTGCGGATCGAAACCGCCAAGGGCCTGCTCTCCGGCAGCCGCAAGAGCATCAAGACCATCAGCTATGAAGTCGGCTACGACGACGCGAGCTTTTTCGCCCGGCTGTTCCGGCAACATACCGACCTGTCGCCGAACCAGTATCGGCAGCAGTTCCAGCAGGCGGCGTAGCCCGAGGGCTTGGCAACGATCCACTGTGGGAGCGAGCTTGCTCACGATGGCGGTGGTTCAGCGGCACTGATGTTGACTGACACGACGCCATCGCGAGCAGGCTCGCTCCCACAAGCTCAGATGGGGAATATGCACATACAAAAAAAGGCCCGCAATCGCAGGCCTTTTTTGGTGTTCCGAATGTCCCTACGGCTTATGCGCCCGCGCCAGGAATTCGTGGGACTGCATCTCCAGCAAGCGACTCAAGGTCCGCTGGAATTCGAAGGTCAGGCGACCGCCGGTGTAGAGGTCCTTGAGTTCGACTTCGGCCGAAATGATCAGCTTCACGTTACGGTCGTAGAACTCGTCGACCATGTTGATGAAGCGACGGGCGATGTCGTCGGTGGTGACGCTCATCTGCTCGACGTTGCTCAGCAGCACGGCGTGGAAGATCTTGCCCAGTTCGATGTAGTCGTTCTGGCTGCGAGGGCCGTCGCACAGTTCGCGAAAGTCGAACCAGGCCACGTCATCGCACGTACGCACAGCGCGGATTTCGCGATTTTCGATGACCAATACATCATTTTCCACAGCCTGGGTGCATTCCGGCGTCAGGGCGCGGAAGCTCTTGCGCAGGCTTTCCTGGGCAGCGGCATCCAACGGGAAGTGGAACAGCTCCGCTTGTTCGAGGTGACGCAGGCGGTAGTCGACGCCGCTGTCGACGTTGACGATTTCAGTGTGTTCCTTGATCAGCGCGATGGCCGGCAGGAAACGCGCCCGCTGCAGGCCGTCCTTGTACAGGCCGTCCGGCACGATGTTCGAGGTGGCGACCAGGGTCACGCCGTTCTTGAACAGCTCTTCCATCAAGGTGCCGAGGATCATGGCGTCGGTGATGTCGGAAACGAAGAACTCATCGAAGCAGATCACCCGGGTCTCGTCGGAAAAACGCTTGGCGATGATGGTCAGCGGGTTCTTCTCGCCGCCCAGGGTCTTCATCTCCTCGTGCACGCGCTTCATGAAACGGTGGAAGTGCGTCCGTGTCTTCTCCTTGAACGGCAACGCTTCGAAGAAAGTGTCCACCAGGTAGGTCTTGCCACGGCCCACGCCGCCCCAGAAATACAGGCCCTTGACCGGTGTCTGGTCTTTTTTGCCGAACAGTTTGCCCAACAGGCCGGGCTTGTTGTTCGCCGCCGCGACCAGGTCGTCGTACAGGCGTTGCAAATGCCGCACCGCCGTTTCCTGGGCTGCGTCGTGGAAGAACTCCGGGCGTTTCAGATCAGCTTGATATCGTTCTAGGGGCGTCATATTCGTTAGCAAGGCAACAAAAACGGGCCGTCACTGTAGCGACGGCCCAGAGGAATGGCAATCGGCCCTTATTCGGGCCGATGGTCGGGTGACGTGCCGAGATCAGTCCTGGGCAGGCGTCAGGGCAACGCGCAACGCATCGATGGCTGCATCCCGGGCGGCGCTGTTGGCGAAGGCCGGGCTGTTCGCCACGCACTCGCCTTCGAGCCAGACGCTGAAACTCAGGTCGTCGCTGCGTACGTCCAAGGGCTGGCCGGACTGCAATTGCTTGGTCACCTGCCCTGCGGTCTTGCCGTCGGCAAAATTGTTCGACAGCAACAGTTGCTCGCCGTCGGCGGCCAGCAGACGGAAGCGGAAACTGCCGTCGTCTTCGCGAAAGCTGACGAAGCGTGCTGCCTTGGCGGCTTTCTTCTTGGTGCTGGCGGCCACTTGGACCTGGCTGACAAACGAACGCAGGCCAACGGCCTCGCGCAGTTCGTTGAGGAACGGCGTCGCCACGGCCCGGGCTTTTTTCGCGCCCAGTTGCAGGATGTCTTCAAGGTCCGATGGACGCTCGATGAACTGGTGATAACGCTCGCGCGCTTCACCCAACTCGCTGTCGAGCAATTGGAACAGGCGGTTCTTGGCTTCGCCCCAACCCAGGCCTTGCAGCAGTTCGCTGCGGAACTCGGCGGACTGTTCGGCAGTGGCGAAGGCCTGGAACAGGGTGAACAGGTGCGAATTGTCCGGATCCTTGGCTTCGCCCGGGGCACGCGAGTCGGTAACGATCCGCGAGATCGCGTCCTTCATGTCCTTCGCGCTGCTGAACAACGGGATGGTGTTGTCATAGCTCTTGGACATCTTGCGGCCATCGAGGCCCGGCAGCGTGGCGACGCTTTCTTCGATCAGCGCCTCGGGCATGGTGAAGAACTCCTTGCCCTGGCCGAACAGGTGGTTGAAGCGCTGGCCGATGTCGCGGGCCATTTCCACGTGCTGGATCTGGTCGCGACCGACCGGCACCTTGTGAGCGTTGAACATCAGGATGTCGGCGGCCATCAACACCGGGTAGCTGTACAGCCCCATGGTGATGCCGGCGTCCGGGTCTTCGCCGGCCTCGACGTTCTTGTCCACCGACGCCTTGTAGGCGTGGGCACGGTTGAGCAGGCCCTTGGCGGCGACGCAGGTCAGCAGCCAGGTCAGCTCCGGGATCTCGGGAATATCGGACTGGCGATAGAACGTCACGCGGTCCACATCCAGGCCGCCGGCCAGCCACGTGGCGGCGATTTCCAGGCGCGAACGCTGGATACGCAGCGGGTCATCGCACTTGATCAGGGCGTGGTAGTCGGCCAGGAAGTAGAACGAATCGGCGTTGCTGTCGCGGCTGGCGAGGATCGCCGGACGGATGGCGCCGGCATAGTTGCCCAGGTGCGGGGTGCCGGTGGTGGTGATGCCGGTCAGGATACGGGTACGCGTCGTCATGGGTTATCGCTTGTCAGACTGCTGTCAATTCGAGAGGCGCGGCAGGATCAGATCCTTGAGATCGGTCAGCTTGCCATGAAAAAAGTGTCCGCATTCTGCCACTTTCAGCAGCTCATGGGGACGTTGGAGCGTGTCGGACCATTCGTAAACCAGTTGCGGATCGACCACTTCGTCGGTTTCCGGCTGGATCACCGTCAACTCGCCGCTCATCGGCAAGGGCGACTGCTCGTCCAGGCGCATTACCGCCGGGGCCACCATGAACAGGTGCTTGACCGGTTGACCCTGGGCTTCCAGGCGCCCGCCCAGGCTGGCGGCGACAAAGCCGCCAAAGGAAAAACCGAACAGGGTCAGGGGCAATTGCGGGTATTTTTCCCGCAGCCATTGGGCGACCGCCTGGGCGTCATCCACTTCGCCAGCGCCCATGTCATGACTGCCGGCACTGGCCCCCACGCCACGATAATTGAAACGCAACGTAACCAGGCCAGCATCGCGGGCAGTGCGTTGCAGGGTCGAGACCACTTTGTTGAGCATGGTCCCGCCCTGCACCGGGTTCGGGTGGCAGATCAGCGCCAGGCCACGGGGGGCCTCGTTGTCCAGGTACAAGGCTTCCAGTTGGCCCACCGGGCCATCGATGACTACAGGGGTTTCGCGCATAAGCAAGGGAAAGAACTCCGTGACCTCGAATTGGGTCGTCTCGTCTAGCTAAAGTCTGTGCCTGGCATGATTGCGATGTTCTTCGCGGTATACAGCGCAGGTCCGAGCCGTTAACGTAAAGCAAAGCCGTTTATAGAGGAAGGACTCGTGGAACACTCGCTCTTAGTTTGGTTGTTGCCGACTCTTGCCCTGGTTGCCGGTGTCGCCATTGGATTCCTGCTTGCCCGACTGCTGCCCAACGCGGTGCCCAACAGCACGCAACGTCAGCTGGACGACATCCAGGAACGTTTCGACAGTTATCAGAATGAAGTGGTCACTCACTTCAACAGCACCGCTTCTCTGGTGAAAAAACTCACCCAGAGCTACCAGGACGTCCAGGATCATTTGTCCGAGGGTGCCAATCGCCTGGCCCTGGACGAGCAGACTCGCCAGCGCCTGCTGGCCGCCCTGCAAGCCGATGCGGCACAGACTCCACGGGAACGCCTGACCCCACCGAAAGGGATCCAGGAACCGCCGCGGGACTACGCCCCCAAGGCCCCGAATTCACCCGGCATGCTCGATGAGCATTACGGTTTGAAGAAGTAATCGCCAAGCCACAACCAAAAGCCCGCCCGATCACATGATCGGGCGGGCTTTTTATTGGCCTCAAGAAAATCTCCCTGTGTGGGAGCGAGCTGGCTCGCGATGGCGCCAGCACATCCAACATCGCCGGTTCAGACAGACCGCCATCGCGAGCAGGCTCGCTCCCACATTTAAAGCGGGCTTAAGCCAACACCTCACCCGCCACTTGATCGATAGCCCCTTTGGTGATGTCGACGATCAGGTCCGCATCCTCGCGAGTCAGGATCAGTGGCGGGGCGAAGCCCAGGATGTCGCCGTGGGGCATGGCGCGGGCGATCATGCCGCGTTCCAGGCAGGCGGCCGAGACCTTCGGGCCGACTTTCAGTGCCGGGTCGAATGCCGTGCGCCGTTCACGGTCGGCCATGAACTCCACCGCCGCCAGCATGCCGTCACCACGCACCTCGCCCACCAACGGATGACCTTCAAGGGTTTCACGCAGGCGACGATTCAGGTAGCCACCCACATCCTCGGCGTTGGCCGTGAGGTTTTCCCGTTCAAGAATGTCGAGGTTCGCCAGTGCCGCCGCCGCGCAAATCGGGTGCCCGGAATAGGTCCAGCCATGGCCCATGGCCCCTTCGGCCTGGGAGGCTTTTTCAATCACGCTCCAGACCTTTTCCCCGATGATCACCGCTGACAGGGGCGCATAGGCACTGGTCAGGCCTTTGGCGGTGGTGATCAGGTCCGGCTTCATGCCGTATCGCTGGCTGCCCATCTTCGAACCCAGGCGGCCGAACGCGCAGACCACTTCATCGGCAATCAGCAGCACGTCGTATTTTTTCAGCACGGCCTGGATCGCATCCCAATAACCGGCAGGGGGAACGATGATGCCCCCGGTGCCCATCAACGGTTCGCCAATGAACGCCGCCACAGTATCCGGACCTTCGGCGAGGATCATTTTTTCCAGCTCATCGGCGCAATACCGCACGAAGGCCGCTTCATCCATGCCCGCCGGAGCCTTGCGATACCAGTGTGGGCAGACGGTGTGCTTGACCCCTTCCACCGGCAGATCGAAATGCTGGTGGAAGGTCGCCAGCCCAGTGAGGCTGCCGGTCATGATGCCCGAGCCATGGTAGCCACGGTCCCGTGAAATGATTTTCTTCTTCAGCGGCCGGCCCAATACGTTGTTGTAGTAGCGCACCAGCTTGACCTGGGTTTCGTTGGCATCGGAGCCGGACAAACCGTAATAAACCTTCTTCATCCCCTCCGGCGCCCAGTCCATGATGCGACTGGACAGCTCGATGATCGCCTCGCTCGAATGGCCGACGTAGGTGTGATAGTAGGCCAGTTCCTTGGCCTGTTTATAGATTGCGTCGGCCACCTCGGTGCGGCCGTAACCAATGTTCACGCAGTAGAGGCCGGCAAAGGCATCGATGAACTCACGGCCTTCATGGTCGCGAATGCGAATGCCTGACGCACTCTTGATGATCCGGCCCTTGAGCGCGCCGCTGGCGTGGTCGTGAGCGTGGGTCGAGGGGTGCATGAAATGCGCACGGTCGTGTTCGAACAGCGTGTTGAGTTCTTGGCTCATGCGGGCTCTCCTGGGAACTGGCCTTGATGGTGCAGGCAAAAATATTTGGTTTCGACAAAGGGCTCGAAGCCCTCGCTGCCACCCTCGCGACCGAGGCCCGAGGCTTTCATGCCACCGAAGGGAATCGGGTGGCCGGTGAACTTGACGCCGTTGACCGCGACCATGGCGTGGTCGAGACGGCGGATCAGCGGATAAATGAGGTCCAAGCGATTGGAACAAATATAGGCCGCCAACCCATACTCGGTGTCGTTGGCCATTTCGATGACTTCGTCCAAAGTGTCGAACGGCATCACCCCGGCAATGGGCGCGAAGTTTTCTTCACGGTAGATGCGCATCTGCGGCGTGACGTCGGCCAGCACCGTGGGTTGATAAAACAACCCGCCCAAGGCATGGGCCTCACCGCCCACCAGGCGTTGAGCGCCAAGGGCCAGGGCATCGGCGACGCGGTCAGCGGTCGCATCGAATGCCGCCTGATGCATCAACGGCCCGACCTCCACGTCCTGCTCCTGTTGATCGACCATTGCCGGCCCGACGCGCAAGGCGCGCACCGCAGCGGCGAAACGACTGAGGAACGCCTGGTACACCGGGCGCTGCACCATGATCCGGTTAGCCGCACAGCAGTCCTGCCCCGAGGTCTGGAACTTCGCCTCCACGGCGACTTTTACCGCCAAGGCCAGGTCGGCATCGGCGCAGACAATGAACGGCGCGTTGCCGCCCAGTTCCAGTGCAACCTTCTTCACGTCATGGGCTGCAGCCTGCAACACCAGCTTGCCCACCCGGGTCGAGCCGGTGAAGCTCACTGAGCGTACGCGACGATCCTTGACCAGGGTTTCCATGGCCATTTGCGGCTCGCCCAATACCACGTTGAAGACCCCGGCGGGAAAACCGGCTTCCTCGGCCAATTGCGCCAGCGCCAAGGCCGAGTACGGCGTTTCGTGGGCCGGCTTGATCACCACGGTGCAACCGGCGGCCAGGGCAGCGGCGGCCTTGCGGGTGATCATCGCCGACGGGAAATTCCACGGTGTGAGCAGCGCGCAGACGCCCACCGGTTCCTTGATCGTACCCAGGTGCGCATTCGGGATATGGCTGGGGATGTTCTGACCGTACAGGCGCCGGGCTTCCTCGGCGAACCACGGGATAAAGCTGACAGCGTAGGCGATTTCGCCACGGGACTCGGCCAATGGCTTGCCCTGCTCAAGGCTGAGAATGCGGGCGAGGTCTTCGCTGTGTTCGACGATCAATGCCGCCCAGCGCCGCAGCAACGCGCCCCGGGTCTCCAGGCTCTGCTCACGCCACACAGGGAATGCGCGATGCGCCGCGTCCACCGCCGCGACGATCTGCGGCTGATCCAGCATCGGCACATGGCCGATGACGGTGCGGGTGGCAGGGTTGTGGACGGCCACACTGTGACCGCTGTCGCTGTGGACCCAATGGCCGTCGATGTAGCAAAGCGCTTTGAACAGCAGCGGATGTTGGTAAGGCATGACGTTCACTCCAGAGCGTGTGCGTGAATCCATGCTAGGGCAGCGGCGCTTGGGGAATTGGGGGTTTACCGTGGGTCAAACCCTGGTTTTTTTCTGAATCGAGGGCGGCAAACCGGGTTTTCTGCGGTGCTCAGCACGGCTCGGCCAGCTCCGCCGGCAAGGCACCGGCGGTCTTGATGGTCTTGGTGACGATGTAGGTGAAGTAGCGTTCGATGCCAAGGTCTTCGAGCAGCAGTTGGTCGACGAAACGCTGGTAGGCATCGACGTCCGGCGCCTGGATCATCGCCAGGTAATCCACGCCGCCGCCCGTGGCGTAACAGAACGCCACTTCTGGCGCGGCGATCATGCGTTGCTCGAAACGGCGCATGTCCTGGGCGGTGTGCCGGGCCAGGGTGATTTCCACCAGCACCTGCTGACGCTTGAACACCGCACCCCAATCGATCTGCGCCCGGTAGCCGATGATCAGGCCTGCTGCTTCGAGCTTGCGCACCCGTTCCCAGGCCGGGGTCACCGACAGGTTGATGGCCTCGGCCAGGCTCGACTTGGTAATCCGCCCGTCCTCGGCGAGGATTTGCAGGATCTTGAGGTCGTAGCGATCGAGCTTGTGCATGGGCCGGGCTCCTGATGGTTAAAAACTCACACTCAACGCAAGCCTTTGTGGGAGCGAGCTTGCTCGCGATGAGGCTGGCACATTCAACATCATCGTCTCAGACACACCGCCATCGCGAGCAAGCTCGCTCCCGCAGGAGTTTGTGTCGGCCCCGCATGTCACGCCAACACATCCGCAATCACCACCAAGGTATCGCCACACTGCACCAACCCGGGAAAGTGCCGGGCCGCCAGCAGGCCGCTGCGGGCGGCGCGGTATTCGACCGGGGCGACGCCGCTGCGGGTGGCGTCGTAGATGCGCGCCACCACCTCGCCCAGGGTCACGTGCTCCCCCAGGTCGCGGCACATTTCCAGCAGGCCGTCGTGTTCGCTGGCGATGAAACAACTGGCGTCCGGCATGTCGAGCACCAGCGAGGGCTGCAACTCGATCGTGCCCCGCAGGATGCCGGCATGGATCAACAGGTTGCGCACCCCACGCTCGGCAATCGCCACGCTACGGGCGGTCGACGAACCGCCGCCGCCCAACTCGGTGGTGACGAACACCTTGCCTTGGGACTCGGCCGCCGTGTCGTACATCGCCCCGGCGTCCAGCTCCAGCATGCGCATGCAATACGGCGCGTTGAACGCCAGCATCCCGGCCTCGCAGCGCGCTTGCTGCTGTTTGTCCGGCAACACGTGGCAGGCGGCAAACGGCAGGAAATCCAGGGTCCGGCCGCCGGAATGAATGTCCAGGACAATGTCGGCCAAGGGCAGCAGGGTGCGATTGAAATAGTCGGCGATTTTCTCGGTGACGGTGCCGTCCGGCCTGCCGGGAAAACTGCGGTTCAGGTTGCCCTTGTCGATGGGCGAAGTCCGGCGTCCGGCGTGGAAGGCCGGGGTGTTCATGAACGGCACGATGATCACCCGCCCGCTCACGTCTTCAGCCGTCAGTTGCTGCGCCAGTTTGCTCAGGGCCACCGGACCTTCGTATTCATCGCCGTGGTTGCCGCCGCTGAGCAGCGCCGTCGGACCGCTGCCGCGCTGGATGACCGTGATGGGAATCATCACTGCGCCCCAGGCCGAATCGTCCCGCGAATACGGCAGCTTGAGAAAGCCGTGCTGCACGCCCTCACGGGTGAAGTCGACCGTGGCGCTGATGGGATTATTAGGCAGATCGGGCATGGCTCAATCCTTCACGAACAATTGACGAGGTACGTTGCACAGCGTCTCGACGCCGGTCTCGGTGATCAGGATGCTTTCAGTGATTTCCAGGCCCCAATCGTCCATCCACAGCCCCGGCATGAAGTGGAAGGTCATGCCCGGCTGCAACACGCTGTTGTCGCCGGGGCGCAGGCTCATGGTGCGCTCGCCCCAATCCGGCGGATAACTGATCCCGATGGGGTAGCCGCAACGGCTGTCCTTGTGGATGCCGAATTTCTCCAGCACCTTGAAAAACGCCACGGCGATGTCGCCAGTGGTGTTGCCCGGCTTGGCTGCGTCCAGGCCGGCGGCGATGCCTTCGACCACGGCTTTTTCGCCATCGAGGAAATGTTGCGGCGGCTTGCCCAGGTAAATGGTGCGCGACAACGGGCAGTGGTAACGCTTGTAGCAACCGGCGATTTCAAAGAAGGTGCCGGCGCCCTTCTCGAAAGGTGAATCGTCCCAGGTCAGGTGCGGCGCACTGGCGTCGGCCCCGGTGGGCAACAGCGGCACGATGGCCGGGTAGTCGCCGCCATGGCCGTCGGCACCGAGGATGCCGCTGCTGTAGATCTCGGCCACCAGTTCGTTCTTGCGCATGCCCGGCTCGATGCGTTCCAGGATCCGACTGTGCATGTTCTCGACGATGCGCGCGGCGATGCGCATGTAGGCGATTTCCTGGGGAGATTTGACCGCTCGCTGCCAGTTCACCAGGCCTACCGCGTCCACCAGTTTTGCCTGGGGCAAATGCTTTTGCAGCGACAGGTACGCGGCGGCGCTGAAGTAATAGTTGTCCATCTCCACGCCGATGGTCAGCGCGCCCCAGCCACGGGCGATGATCACCTCGCGGGACAGGTAGTCCATGGGGTGGCGCTCACGGGACTGCACGTAGATGTCCGGGTAGCCGACGATGTTATCGGCCTGCATGAACACCGTGCGCTTGGCACCGTTGGCATCCTGGCCGCGACCGAACCATACGGGCTCGCCTTCCAGCGCCAGCAGCACGCATTGGTGCACATAGAACGACCAACCGTCATAGCCGGTGAGCCAGGCCATGTTCGACGGGTCGGTGACCAACAGCAGCTCCAGGCCCTGGGCCTGCATGGCGGCGCGAACCTTTGCCAGGCGTTGGGTGTATTCCTCCCGTTTAAACGGAAGATTGACGACGATCTCAGACATCCATCTGCCCTCTGTTCAATGACTCATGAGAAAAATGATCTAGCGACCGAACGCAAAGCCCTTGCCCGCCGCCCGTGCCCGCTCGAACGCCAGGTTGGCGATAGCGGTGTCCTGGGCGCCGGTGCCGGTCAGGTCGCAAAGCGTCACTTGCGCTTGATCGCAGCGCCCGGGCTGCTGTCCCGCCAGCACCTGTCCCAACTCCATCAACGCCAGGTCGTCGCGAACAGTGCCGGCCACCAAGGCGTGGTGCAGCTCGCCAAGCACGCGGGTCTGGCTCAGGCGATCGGCGACATAGCAGTCGATGGCCGCCAGGGCTTTCGGGGAAATTTCGTTCTTGTGTTCGGCGTCCGAGCCCATCGCCGTGATGTGCAGGCCAGGATGCAAATGGCGGGCTTGGATCAACGGCTCGCGACTGGGTGTGCAGGTGATGGCGATGTCCACGCCTTCCAGGGCATCGTCAATGGAGGCGCATGGCGAGACGGCAAGCCCGGTGTCACGCGCCAGCTCGTGACTGAACGCCTTGGCCTTTTGCGCATCGCGCGCCCAGACCCGCACATCGTCGATGGGCCGCACCAGGCGCAACGCCTGAAGCTGCAACGCCGCCTGCTCACCGGCACCGATCAACGCGACGCTGCGGCTCTCCTCGCGAGACAGGCAACGCGCGGCCACCGCCCCGGCTGCGGCGGTGCGCACGGCGGTGAGGTAACCATTGTCCAGCAGCAGGGCTTCCAGCAAACCGGTACGCGCCGAGAGCAGCATCATCATGCCGTTGAGGCTGGGCAGGCCGAGCTTGGGATTATCGAAAAAACCCGGGCTGAGCTTGATGGCGAAGCGTTCCAGCCCCGGCAGGTAAGCGGTCTTCACATCCACTTCACCGTTGTGCTCGGGAATGTCCAAGCGCAGGATCGGCGGCATCGCCACGGCGGCGGTGGCCAGCAGCACGAAAGCCTGTTCGATGGCGTCGATGCTGGCCAGATCGAGGGCCACGCAACTGCGCAGGTCGGCTTCGCTCAATAGGGTGACTTCACTCATGACAGGCTCCGTTAGGGGTTATCAGGCGTTGGCGCCAGCGATCACGCGGGCATGGTGTTCGGTGTCGACATTGCGCCCGCTGACCACCAGGACAATGGGGCCGCGCGGCTCGACCAGGCCGTCGAGCAGCGCCGCGATGCCCACCACGGCAGCGCCTTCGAGCACCAGGCGTTCGTGGTGATAGGCGTGACGGATGGCATTGGCGATAGAGGCTTCCGAGAGCAGATGTACGTCATTGCTCAGTTGCCGGGTCATGGCGAAGGTGTAGCGGTTGTCCAGGCCGATGCCGCCACCGAGGGAGTCGGCCAGCGTCGGCAGTTCCTCGATGTCCACGGGCTGCCCGGCGGCGAGGCTGGCGTGCATCGCGGCACCTCGGGCCATGCTGACGCCGTGGACTTGAATCGCTGGGTTGGCACTTTTGAGGGCCAGGGCAACACCGGCGAACAGGCCGCCACCGGACAATGGCACCAGGACCTGGGCCACCTCCGGTTGCTGCTCGAGGATCTCCAGGCCGAGGGTGCCCTGCCCGGCGATGATCGCCGGGTGATCGAAGGGTGGCAAAAAGGTCGCGCCCTGCTCCCGGGCGATGCGCTCGGCCTCGCGCTGTGCATCGTCCTGGGACTGGCCGACGATGCACACCTCGGCGCCCAAGTCGCGGATCGCCTGCACCTTGTTGGCCGGCACCAGGTTCGACAGGCAGACCATCGCCTTGACGCCCTGCTGTGACGCGGCATGGGCCAGCGCTCGGCCATGATTACCCGTCGAAGCCGTGACCACGCCTCGGGCCTTTTGCTCGGAACTAAGTTGCGCGACGGCATTGCTCGCCCCGCGCAGCTTGAAGCTACCGGTGATTTGCAGCGCCTCAAGCTTGAGGTACACCTCAACACCCATCAACCGCGACAAACTCGGGGAATGCTCCATGGGCGTACGCCTGACCTGCGACTCGATGCGCTGGCGAGCGAGGTAAATGTCCTGAAGCTGCAACCCTGTCATGACTGCGTCCCGAGCGGATGTGTTGGGCGCAGTCTAAGAGGGCTGGATTGTGGTGATGAATGTACTAGGGCAATTTAGATGGATTACTTGAACCCCCATCCCAAGCCCCTCACAAATCCCCTGTGGGAACTGCAGTGTGGGGCATCAGAAATCATGAATCTGCGGGTACTGGTTGAAGATCTGCCGCATGCCGATCAGCGCATGGCGCATTTCTTCGTCACTGCATTCGGCACCGACGCAGACCCGCACCGCGCGGGGCCTGGGGGTGCCGCGGACGGTGAACGGATCGGGCGAGGTCACGGCGATGTGCTTGTGCCGCAGCGCCCGCACCAGGCTGTCCACTTCCCAATGGGACGGGATACCGACCCAGGCACTCAAGGCATGCGGGTGCTGGCCCAGCAGATGTTCGCCCATGTACTCGGTGACCATCGCCTGGCGCCCGGCCAGCAGTTGACGTTGCAATTGCACCAGCGACTCGGCGCGTCCATCGCGAATCCAGCGGGTGGCGATCTCCGAGACCATGGGCGTGGCCATCCAACTGTTGACCCGCAGGATGCTCTCGGTGCGCAGGGCCAGGCGCTTGGGCACCACCAGATAACCAGTGCGCAGGCCCGTGAGCACCGACTTGGTCATGCTCGTGCAGTAGAACGACAGCTCCGGCAGGTAATGGCTGATGGGCGGCGCCCGACGCTCGTCCAGCAGCGGGCCGTACACATCGTCTTCAATAATGTGCACACCGAAGCGCCGGGCAATCTCGGCGATTTCCCGGCGGCGGGCGTCGGGCATCAGGCTGGTGGTGGGGTTGTTCAGGTTCGGCGTGCACACCAGCGCCGTGATGCGCTCGTTGCTGCACATGTCTTCGAAATGTTCGGGATCAATGCCATAGCGGTCCATCTCCAGGCCCTTGAGGGTGAAGCCCAGCACCTGGGAATTGCCGATCACGCCGTGGTCGGTCAAGCCTTCGCAGAGCACCACGTCATCAGGGCCCGCCAGCGAAGCGAGAGCCAGGAAAATCCCGTGGGCCGCGCCGTTGGTGATCAGCACATCGTTACGGTCGACTTTCAGCCCTTGCCGGCCGATCCACTGCGCCGCCGCTTCGCGATGGGATTCAAAACCGGCGATGGGGCGAAACGCATGAATCCACGGCTGATCCTCTTCAGTGCTCAGCGCCGCGCAGGTATCACGCCAGGCCTGGTCATGCTCGCGGGTGTGGAGGATGCGGGTGATGGAAAAATCCACCAGCGCTCGTTCGGGACTGTCGAGAATGTACGTCGCCACCCGGTCGCTCATGCGCCGCGAGACGAAACTGCCACGCCCGACCTCACAGCGCACCAGTCCCTGGCGCTCCAACTCCTTATAGGCGTTGGTGACGGTCTGCACGCTGATACCCATGGCGTCAGCTACCTGCCGTTGCGGCGGCAGGCGCTGGTCATTGGCCAGGGTGCCCTGTTCGATATCGTCGGCAATGGCCTGCACCAGAATCTTGTATTTGGATTCACCGCTGCGGGCGAGGTCCAAGGCTGACTTCCACTTATCCATGACAGCTGCAACCGGCGTGTGTAGGGGTGCGCACAGCATTGCGCGACCATCGCGGCAAAGCAATTGTCCTAGTGCAATACAATCGATGCCGGGGCTTTTGTATGCTCGGTCCAAGGTCGTCACCCAGGCGGGCTCATCGCCCTGACAAAAAGCCGGATCGACCTGTACCGGCGCTGTTCCCGATTCCAGGCCACGCCCGGATCCGCCGCTGTACGCTTTGCTCTTGTAACACTGCCTCCTACCACAGAGCCGTCAAACGACGGATCCACAAGAAACAGGAGATTTTATCGATGAGCAATTTTCTTCCCAGCACCGGTGCGCCCTTGCGTCGGCTCTTGTTGACCTGTGCCGTACTGGGCCTGGCCGGCAGCGTTCAAGCGGCCACCCTGGATACGATCAAAAGCAACAGCAGCATCCGGATCGGCTATGCCAACGAAACCCCGTTTGCCTTCACCGAAACCGACGGCAACGTTACCGGTGAGTCGCCGGAGATCGCCAAGATCATCTTCGCCAAGATGGGCATCAAGCAGGTCAATGGCGTGCTCACCGAATGGGGCTCATTGATTCCAGGCCTGCGGGCCGGCCGTTTCGATGTCATCGCCGCCGGCATGTACATCACCCCGGCGCGCTGCAAGCAAGTGTTGTTCACCGATCCGCAGTACCAGTTGCCCGATGCCTTGCTCGTGGCCAAGGGCAATCCGAAAAAACTCCACAGCTATGAAGACATCGCCAAGCAACCGGATGTGAAACTGGCAATCATGGCCGGCACGGTGAACCTGGCTTATGCCCGCGACTCCGGGATCAAGGACGACCAGATCCTCCAGGTACCCGACACCACCGCACAATTGCAAGCCGTGCGCGCCGGACGCGCGGACGCTGCCGTCGGCACCCAACTGACCATGAAAGGCCTGGCCAGCAAGGGCGGCGACAAGGTGGAAGCGATGACCGAATTCAAGGACGACCCGTCCCACATCGGCTACGGCGCCCTGGCCTTCCGCCCCGAAGACAAAGACTTGCGCGATGCGGTCAATGCCGAGCTGAAAAAGTGGCTGGGCTCCGAAGAGCATCTCAAGACGGTTGCGCCATTCGGGTTCGACAAATCCAACGTGACCAGCAAGACCGCGGCCGAGCTCTGCGCTCAGTAGTCGCCAAAAACTGGCGTGCCGAAACGGGCATGACGCGCGGTGCGTGATGCCTGTTCCCTGCTTCACCGGACATTGGGTTGAACCATGGGCGAATTACTTCCGTTATTGATACAGGGGGCCTGGGTCACGCTCCAGGTGACCTTCTTCGGCTCGCTGCTGGCCATCGTCGCGGCGGTGCTGGCAGCTCTCGGGCGACTCTCGCCGTGGCGAGCGTTGCGCTGGTTTTCCATCACCTACATCGAAGTGTTCCGTGGCACCTCGCTGCTGGTGCAATTGTTCTGGCTGTTCTTCGTGCTGCCGCTGCCACCCTTCAACGTTGAGCTGAGCCCTTACGCCGTGGCGATTGTCGGCCTGGGCCTGCACATCGGCGCCTACGGTGCGGAAGTGATGCGCGGCGCCATCAGTTCGGTCGCCAAGGGCCAATACGAAGCCTGCACGGCGTTGAACTTCAGCGGTTTTACGCGCTTCAAGCGGATCATCCTGCCCCAGGCGTTGCTGGCGGCGATTCCACCGGGCACCAACCTGTTGATCGAGCTGCTGAAGAACACCTCGCTGGTGTCGCTGATCACCTTGTCGGACCTGAGTTTCCGGGCGCGGCAGTTGGATCAGGCGACCTTCCAGACCCTGGAGATCTTCAGCCTGGCCCTGGTGATGTATTTCATCCTCGCCCAGGCCATCAACTTCGGCATGCGCCACGTCGAACGACGACTGAGCCGGGGCCGGATGCGTGGAGGTCTGTCATGACGCTGTTCGACTGGTCCTATGCCGCACAAATCCTGCCGGACCTGCTGCGCGCCTCCCTCAACACCGTGGGCATTACCCTGATCGGTTTCCTGATCGCGATTGTCCTGGGATTGTTCCTGGCGATTGGCCGGCGCAGTCGCAAATTCTGGCTATCGTGGCCGGCCACCGCGGTGATCGAGTTCATCCGCAGCACACCGCTGCTGATCCAGGTGTATTTCCTCTACTACGTGCTGCCCAACTACGGCTTGAGCCTGACGGCCATGCAGGTTGGCATCCTCGGCATCGGCCTGCACTACGCCTGCTACATCGCCGAGGTCTATCGCAGTGGTCTGGATGCGGTGCCGCGGGCGCAGTGGGAAGCGGTGACGGCACTGAACATCGCGCCGTACGACGCCTACCGCAACATCATCCTGCCCCAGGCGCTGCGTCCGATCGTGCCGCCGCTGGGCAATTACCTGGTGGCAATGCTCAAGGACACGCCGGTGCTGTCGGCGATCACCGTGGTGGAGATCATGCAGCAGGCCAAGAACATCGGTTCCGAGAATTTCCGCTACCTGGAACCGATCACCATGGTCGGCCTGTTCTTCCTCGCTCTGAGCCTTGCCCTGGCTTATCTGGTACGGCGCCTTGAAACGCGCATGGAGCTACGCTAATGACTTTACCCCTGTCCACGCCCACCGACTTGTCCCGGCGCAGCACGCTGGCGTCGCAGCAGGAGGCCCCGGCCATGCAAGATCCAACAACGTCCCGGCCGATCGTGAGTTTCCAGGACGTGACCAAAAGCTATGGCAGCTTCACCGTGCTCGACCATCTGAACCTGGATGTCGCCCCCGGTGAAAAGGTCGCGATCATCGGCCCCAGCGGCTCGGGCAAGTCCACGCTGCTGCGGGTGTTGATGACCCTGGAAGGTATCGACCAAGGCCAGATCCGCGTCGAGGATGACTCCCTGACCCACATGCCCAACCGCAACGGCGTGCTGGTGCCGGCCAACGACCGACACATCCGCCGGGTGCGCGGCAAGATCGGCATGGTGTTCCAGAGCTTCAACCTGTTTCCCCACATGACCGCGCTGCAGAACGTGATCGAGGCACCGGTGCAGGTGCTGGGCATGAACCCGAAAGAAGCCCGGGAGCGCGCCGCCGACTTGTTGGAGCTGGTAGGGCTGGGCAACAAGCTCGAGCATTACCCGTCGCAGTTGTCCGGCGGCCAGCAACAACGGGTGGCGATCGCCCGGGCGCTGGCGATGCGGCCCAAGGTGATGCTGTTTGACGAAGTGACCTCGGCGCTCGACCCGGAGCTGTGCGGCGAAGTGCTGAATGTAATCCGCAAACTGGGGGCCGAACATAACCTGACGATGCTGATGGTGACCCACCAGATGGGCTTCGCCCGGGAATTCGCCGACCGGGTGTGTTTCTTCTACAAAGGGCAGATCCACGAACAGGGCACCCCGGCGCAGATCTTCGAGAACCCGCAGCAGGAGCGTACGTGTGCGTTCTTGAGTGCGGTAAAAGAGGCGAATTGATCCCCTTGTGAACACCTTTGGGCGAGGAGACTTGTGGGAGCAAGGCTTGCCCGCGATGAAAGCGATGCGGTCTTTCAGAAAATCGAGGCGCCTGTTTAGCGAGCAAGCTTTGCTCCCACAAATCCCCTCGCCACAAATGGCGGCATCAGGCGGATAGAAACTGACAACCACAAAAAAACGGGGGCCCTGTTTCCAGAGCCCCCGTTTCATTTGCCGCCCAGCCGTTATGGGTATTGCTGGTAAGTCTGGCCCTGCTGCGCCGGTGCCTGGTACTGCTGGCCGGGAATGGCCTTGAGGTTGACCTCGACACGACGGTTTTGCGCACGGCCATTGACGTCGGCGTTGCTGGCCACCGGGTTGTCCGGGCCGGCGCCACGGGCCGACAGGTTGGCACCGCTCACGCCCTGGGACGTCAGGTAGGTCGCCACGCTCTGCGCACGACGCTGGGACAGGTCCATGTTGTGCTGCCGGCTGCCGGTACTGTCGGTGTAGCCGACGATTTCAATCTGGTTCTGGTTGAACTCCTTCAGGGAGTTGGCCAGGTTGTTCAGCGGCTGGTAGAAGCTGGAGGCGATGTTCGCCGAGTCGGTGGCGAAGGTGATGTTGCCCGGCATGATCAGCTTGATCTGGTCGCCCTGGCGCTGCACTTCAACGCCGGTATTGGCCATGCTCGCACGCAGCTTCTTTTCCTGCTGGTCGGCGTAGTAGCCGTAACCGGCCGCGGAAGCCCCCACCACCGCTGCACCGATCAACGCACCCTTGCCCCGGTTATCGTGACCGATGGCCGCACCAGCCAACGCCCCCGCCAGTGCACCGAGGCCACCATACTTGGCGGTTTTGCTCATGCCCGAAGATTCGGTAGAGGCCTGGCCCTGGTTGTCATAGGGGTTAGGTGACGCACAGCCGGACAACAGGGCCACAGCGGTAGCGACAACGATCAAGCGACGCGAGGTGAACATGAAGATGCTCCTGGGTTTTCAGTCTGAATGCCAAAGTGTAGGCAATCGACTCTGGCAGGCGTTGGAACGCGGCAATCGTTAAAAATTCCGTCGCGCTGCGTTGCGCTTCGCCCGGCTGACCGATAAAAAACCGGCGTCCGGGCGAACGCCCCTCACCCTTGTGCCAGAGAGCGGCTCACACCCCGGACAATCATCTCCACTTCCCGCCCATCGATCGTCAACGGCGGCAGCAGGCGGATGGTCTGGCCCCGAGTGATATTGATCAGCAGGCCGTGATCCCGGGCGGCACGCAGGGCCAGGTCGCGAACCGGCTGCTTGAGTTCAATGCCGATCATCAACCCCTGGCCGCGAATCGCCAGGACATTCGGGTTGTCCGCCAACTCGGTACGCAGCCGGCTCAGCAACTGTTCGCCCTGATGCCTGGCGTTGTCCGCCAGCGCTTGTTGCTCAATGATCTCCAGCACCGTGCAGCCGACCCGACAGGCCAGTGGATTACCGCCAAAGGTGCTGCCATGGCTGCCAGGGGTAAACAGCTCGGCCGCCTTGCCCCGTGCCAGGCAGGCCCCAATGGGCACGCCGTTGCCCAGGCCTTTGGCGAGGGTCATGACGTCCGGCACGATGTCCTCGTGCTGGAACGCGAACCATTGGCCAGTGCGACCGATGCCGGTCTGGATCTCGTCGAGCATCAACAACCAGGCGCGCCGGCTGCACAGTTCCCGCAGGGCCTTGAGATAGCCCGGCGGGGCGAGTTGCACACCGCTTTCGCCCTGGATCGGTTCCACCAGTACTGCGACGATGCGCTCGGCATGAGCCTGCTGGATCGCTTCCAACGCTGCCAGATCGCCGAACGGCACCTTGATGAAATCCCCCGGCAAGCGGTTGTAGCCCAGCCGCACGGACGGGCCGTCACTGGCGGACATCGTGCCCAATGTGCGCCCGTGGAACGCATTGTCCATGACCACCACCAACGGCTGCTCAATGCCTTTATGCCAGCCATAGAGGCGCGCCAGTTTCAGTGCGGTTTCGTTGGCCTCGGCACCTGAGTTGTTGAAAAACACCCGATCCAGCCCCGACAGCTGAGTGAGCTTTTGCGCCAGGCGTTGCTGCCAATCGATGCTGTACAGGTTCGACGTGTGCAACAGCAGGCCGGCCTGCTCGCTGATGGCGGCCACCAGCCGCGGGTGGGAGTGGCCGACATTGGTCACCGCCACGCCCGCCACGGCATCGAGGTATTCGCGGCCGTCCTGGTCCCACAGGCGCGTACCCAACCCATGGGTGAAACTCAGCGCCAGGGGTTGGTAAGTGGTCATCAGGCAGGCAGCGGTCATGGCATCAAGCTCCATTTGGTTGGTTTTTTCCAGTATGGTTAGCCACCAAGGCTGGATAAACTCCGCTTTACTTCAATCATTTAAAAGCTGAGCTTGATAATGGACTTGTTCCAGGCGATGACCGTTTACGTGAAGGTGGTAGAAACCGGAAGCCTGACGGCGGCGGCCCACGCATGCGAAATGTCCACCACCATGGTGGGCAATCATCTTCGTGCACTGGAGCAACGTCTCGGCGTACGCCTGATCAACCGTACGACGCGGCGCCAGCGCCTGACCGAGTTCGGCTCGGCCTACTACCAACGCTGCCTGGAAGTGCTCGGGCTGGTGGCCGATTCCGAGCGCCTGGCCGAGCAGACCCAAGGCGAGCCCAGCGGCACCCTGCGCATCACCGCGCCGCTGACCTTTGGCACCGAGCGCCTCGCACCGGCCCTGGCCGAATTCAGCCAGCGCTTCGCCCAGGTCAAGCTCGACGTGGTGCTGACCAACCAGCGTCTGGACCTGCTTGAGCATGGATTCGACGTCGCCATCCGCCTCGGCCATCCCGACCCGAAACTGATTGCCCGTCCGTTGGTGGACTACACCCTGACCGTCTGCGCCTCTCCTGCCTACCTGGCGCGGCGCGGCACACCGGAAAAACCCGCGGACCTGCAACTGCACGACTGCCTGTCGTTCGCCTATTCGGCAGCAGACGAATGGCGCTTCGCCCAGGACCACTGGCCGATCAACGGCCCGGAGGGCGAGATCAAGGTCCCGGTGAACGGGCCGATGCTGATCAACAGTTCCTCGGGCCTGCATCGCGCCGCCCTGGCCGGGATGGGCGTGGTCATGCTGCCCGATGCGCTGGTGGCACAGGATCTGAAGGATGGACACCTGGTGACGTTGTTGCAGGGCTACCAGTTGCCCCATCGCCCAATGAGCCTCATGTACGCGCAGGATCGCTACCGTTTGCCAAAACTGCGCAGTTTTGTCGAGTTCGCGCTGGAGAAATGGGGCAAACCCCCAACACCAGCCGAATGATGTTGTGGCGAGGGGATTTATCCCCGCCGGGTTGCGCAGCAACCCCAAGGCTATCGGTCCACATCGGGGGCCGCTACGCGACCCAACGGGGATAAATCCCCTCGCCACAAAAGCGAACCCCGCCTGAACATCCCCCCGCTAGTGCCTCTCGCCCCCCATCAGCTACTCTTCCTCCTTGGACGAGCATTTTGATATCAAGGCTGATTGAGGGAACGACGATGGGAGATGCCTCGAACATCGATATGCTGCGGTTCGACCTGTCCGATCTGGACGAAGGCGTACTGCACACCATCCTGGAACTGGTCAGCGATGGCATCTGGGACTGGAATGCCAACACCGGCTTCGTCTACCGCAACCCCGGCTGGTACACGATGCTTGGCTACCAGCCTCATTCACTGGACAACACCGTGCTGACCTGGGAGAGCGTGATCCACCCGGATGACTATCCACGGGTCATGGCGTTGTTCGACGACTACCTGGAACACCGATCCCACGTCTACCAAGCCGAATACCGCTGCCGCACCCACGACGGTTCCTACATCTGGATCGAGGATCGCGGCTACGTGATCGCCCGTAACCCAGACGGCACGGTGGCGCGCATGATCGGCGCCCATCGCAGTATCGATGACAAGAAACGCCTGTTCGAACAACTGGAACGGCGCAACAAATCCCTGGAAGCCGTGATCGAAGAACGCACCCGCGAACTGTCCCGGGTCAACCATCAGTTGCAGATCCAGCTCGACGAAAACCGCAAGCTTGCCGAAACCGACGCCCTGACCCGGGTCGCCAACCGTTATCGCCTGGACCAGGCGCTGCCGCTGGCCTGTGAGCGCGCGCAGCGTTTTCGCGAGCCGTTATCGCTGATCGCCATGGACGTGGATGATTTCAAGGACATCAACGATCGCTACGGCCACGCCTTTGGCGACGCAGCGTTGATACAAGTGGTGCAGAGCGTCAAGCGCTGCGAGCGCGGCGGCGACTTGCTGGTTCGCTGGGGCGGTGACGAATTCATCATGATCTTGCCCAACACCACCCTGGCCGACGCCCGCCTGCTGGCTGAGAGCATTCGCCGGGGTCTGTCCGACCTGCTGCCGGTGGGCGACTTCCAGATCACCATGAGTTTTGGCGTGGTGCAGCGACTCGAGGATGAACAGCACGCCGTGTTGCTGCACCGGGCGGACCAGGCGCTGTATCGCTCCAAGATGTCGGGCAAGAATGTGATTTGTGAATGAACCGAGCCCAGGCCCGAAGGCAAAAAAGAATGCAGACATGAGGCGCTGCCAACGGTCATAGGCTGTATCCCTAGCAATCAGGCTTTCACCCTTGCCGACTCGACCGCCCTCCCTCTCACGCCTTTACCTGGGCTGCGCCGGCTGGTCGCTGCCCCGGGAGCACTGGCCGGCCTTTGCTGTCGACGGGACTCATTTGCAACGCTATAGCAGCCGATTCCCGGCCGTGGAAATCAACAGCTCGTTCTACCGCCCTCACCGTCCCGCCACGTATGCAAAGTGGGCAGCCAGCGTGGCCCGGGATTTTCGTTTCTCGGTCAAAGTGCCCAAACAGATTACCCATGAACGGCGACTGATCGACTGCGAAGGGCTTGTGGATGAATTCCTCGGGCAATGCTCGCAACTGGGAGAACAGCTTGGTTGCCTGTTGATTCAGTTGCCACCGTCGCTGGCCTTCGATGCCGCAGTGGCCGGGGGGTTCTTCAAGGCCTTGCGGGACCGTTATCAGGGTTACGCAGTGCTTGAGCCGCGACACCCGAGCTGGCTCATGCCCGAGGTCGCAGCGATGCTGCAAGACGAATGCATCGGCCGTGTCGCAGCCGATCCGTCCCCCTTGCCCGGCGGCGATCAACCCGCAGGCTGGCCCGGCATTCGCTACTATCGCTTGCACGGCTCACCACGAATTTACTACTCAGCTTACGAAGACGCCCGGCTGGAGCACCTCGCCCGAACGTTGAAAGCCGACCCCGACACGCCGACCTGGTGCATCTTCGACAACACCGCCAGTGGCGCCGCGACGCCGGATGCGTTGCGGCTGATGGATTTGCTGCGCGACTGAAATAGACACCGGTGACCGGTCCGACCGTGACAACACCGCCCGCGTCCAATAGATTAGGCGACCGGAAAAAAGCTCAATGCCTTTCTCGCCTCATCCCGCTAACAGAAGTAGTGAAATTTCAATGTCCGATTCCAACACCGCTGAATCCTTAGTCACCCTGTCGTCCAAAGCGGAATACGAAAACTCCATCAATCTTTCACAGCATCTGCCCCAGGCCAAAACCATCAGCGAAATGGTCCTCGATGCGTTCCAGTCGAATCGCGAAAGCGACCAGATCCGCGAACTGCGCAACGCCATCCGCCAGGCTCACGATGCGTTCGACGACGACAAGGCCTATGAACTGATGGGCCAGCTCAAACAACTCAAGGACGCCGAAGCCGCCGATTTCGCGGCCCTGGAAGACCTGAGCAGCCGCTTCCCGATCAGCCGTATCCTCTCCAGCTACAAGGACGACCCGTCGTTCCAGGAACTGGTCTACGGCCTGGCCCTGAAAGTACTGAACCAGACCCACCAGGCCATCAGCAACCCGAGCGGCAGCAAGGGCAAGGCCTCGCGGGCCAAGAAGGAAGCCGAAGTGTTTGTTATCAGCAAGGATGGCATCAGCGTCACCCTGCCCCTGCGCACACCACGCTCCAAGCCGAACGTCGACCGCGAGGCCTTCGAGTTCCTGGGCTTCAATTTCGTAGGCGAAGGCGACGAAGCCGAGCTGGAAAGCGAAACCTTCCTGGACAACGACGGCACCGAACAACAGGCCACCCGCAAAAGCATCGTCACCGCCCTGCAACAGCAGAAAGCGTTCGATGGCTACAGCATCGCCCAGCAATAAGCCCATGTGGGAGCGAGCTTGCTCGCGATCGATAGTCCCCACGCTCCGCGTGGGAATGACTCCTCGGACGCTCCGCGTTCGGCTCTTGGGGGACGCAGAGCGTCCCAGGCTGCATTCCCACGCGGAGCGTAGGAGCGATCCTCCAGGCAGTGGCCATGAAAAAGCCCCGCGCTTCTCTCGAAGGCGGGGCTGTTTTCATGGATATGAGCTGATCAAACAGCGCCAAGCCGTTCGACCATATCTGGAAACTTCTCGACCAGCTTGATCAACAAAGCCGCCTGGGCGTTAGGCTTGGACTTCTCCTGCTCCCAGTTCCTGAGCGTACCTGGACTGGTCCTGATGCTCTTGGCGAAAACGGCTTGAGACATGTGGAGCTTGTCGCGCAACGCCACGATTTCTTGGGCAGACACCTCGGGAACCGGTTTGTCTTCGATCGATATCTGGCGAAGGGTAATCTTGCCCTCCCGGTGGGCGGCCATCTCCTCGACGCCTTGCATCATCTCGGCAAACAGATCGCGCTTTTTCATAAGGTACCTCGTACTTTCAACTCAGCTTCTATGGCGCGTTTGAGCGTCTTCTCTTGCTCGGAGGTCAGGTTTTCCAACTCGTCCTTGTCATAAATCGCGAACATCCAGAACTGACGATCGTTCATGAGCCAATAGTAAATAACGCGCAACCCGCCTCGCTTCCCTTTACCACGACGTTCATCGAACCAGCGCAGCCTACGAAAGCCGCCGGTACGTGGCATGACGTCACCAACCTCTGGATGCTGCAGCATATAGGACTGAAGCAGGCGATACTCATCATCAGTCAGGTAATGGCCAACCGTGTCGGTGAATGTAGTCGTTTCAAAAAATAGGGTACGCATGGCAGAAACTATAGGCAAATTGCGCATAGTTCAACAAACCATAATCTATTGCGACGAATGACAGCCAATCCACACCTCACCTCAACAAAAAGCCCCGCGCTTCTCTCGAAGGCGGGGCTTTTTTTGTGGCGTCTGAAGCTTAAGGCGCGTAGGTCAGCAGCAGCTCACTCGGCACCTTGAAGTCCAGGGACATCATGACGCTCAGGGCGGTGATGGTGAAGATCGAGAACACGAACAGCTTGCGTGCCCAGACCGTGTCATCCACCGCCTTGTAGCCGGTCCAGGCCATGTACAGCCAGTACATGCCCATGGCGGCGGCGACGGCGAGGTAGCTCATGCCGGCGTAGCCACTGAAGGTCAGCATCAAGGTCGCAACGAGGAAGGCCAGGATGTAGAGCAGGATGTGCTTCTTGGCCACCCGGATACCGCGCTTGACCGGCAGCACCGGAATCGAGGCGGCCAGGTAGTCGTTGAAGCGGAAGATCGCGATGGCGTAGGAATGCGGCATCTGCCAGAGGCTGAACATCACCAGCAGCGTCACCGCAGCCATGTCGAAGCTGTTGCTTACCGCCACATAGCCGATCACCGGCGGCATCGCCCCCGACAGGCTGCCCACCAGCGTGCCGTGGACCGACTTGCGCTTGAGGTACAGGCTGTAGAGGCCGACGTAGATGACAAAACCGATCACCGCGAACAACGCAGCCAGCGGGTTGGCCACCCAGTACAACAGCGCCACGCCGGCCACGCCCAGCACCGTGGCGAACGCCAGGGCCAGTTGCACCGGAATCAGGCCCTGGACCAGCGCCCGATTCTTGGTGCGTTCCATCTTGATATCGATGTCACGGTCGATGCAGTTGTTGAACACACAACCGGACGCCACCACCAGGGAAGTGCCGATCATCGCCGCCAGGAAGATGGCCAGATCGACATGCCCTTTCGAGGCCAGGAAAAACCCGCCTGCCACAGAAAGCACGTTACCGAAAATGATCCCCGGCTTGGTGATTTGGATAAAGTGCTTCAGGGACATCCGGACTTTCCTCAGTGCGCCATCATGTTGGTGTGGATGCTGAACATGATCCACAACGACAGGCCAACCAGCAGGACAATCACGATCGCGGCAAAGACAAACGCGACCACGTTGTTACGTTGGGCGGCGGAGCGGTCCAGGTGCAGGAAGTACACCAGGTGCACCAGTACCTGGACCACGGCGAAGATCAGTACGATCCACAGGGTCAGGCTCTTGGGCAGCGATGGGTACATCACCAGGCCGAACGGAATGACGGTCAGGATCACCGACAGAATGAAACCGATGGCGTAGGACTTGACGCTGCCGTGGCCGGCGTCGTGGCCATCATGGGAATGTGCGTTAGCCATTTACAGGGTCCCCATCAGATAAACAACGGTGAATACGCAGATCCACACCACGTCCAGGAAGTGCCAGAACAGGCTCAGGCAGCTCAGGCGTGTCTTGTTGGTGGCGGTCAGGCCGTTTTTCTGGACCTGGTACATCATGATCGCCATCCAGATCAGGCCGCTGGTCACGTGCAGACCGTGGGTGCCGACCAGGGTGAAAAACCCGGACAGGAAGCCGCTGCGGTTAGGGCCGTAGCCCTCGGAGATCAACATGTGGAACTCGTTGATCTCCATGCCGATGAAGCCGGCACCGAACAGGAAGGTCATGGCCAGCCAGCCCAGTACCTGGGTTTTCTTGCCCTTGAACAACGCCAGCATGGCGAAGCCGTAGGTGATCGAGCTGAACAGCAGCAGCGCGGTTTCGCCCAGTACGTACGGCAGTTCGAAGATGTCGTGGCCCGATGGGCCACCGGCGACGTTGTTAACCAGCACCGCGTACGCTGCGAAGATCGACGCAAACAGAATGCAGTCGGTCATCAGGTAGAGCCAGAAACCGAATACGGTCATCTCGCCCGAGTCGTGGTGATGGTCATCGTGCCCATGGTCATGACCATGGGCGTGTCCAACAGTGGTCACTAAGTTCGACATGGTTTAAGCCTGTTCCAACGAGGTTTCAACACGGGTGGCGGTGGCAGGGACTTTCCCGGCCGCTACCAGACGTTTGTGCTGCTCGGCTTCGATGCGCTCGATGACATCCACCGGCACCATGTAGCCCTGATCGTCACGGGCAGCATGGATAGCGAAATACACCACGGTGCCGACCAGGCTGGCGATGGCCAGCCACCAGATGTGCCAGATCATCGCGAAACCGAACACGGTCAGCAGCGCGCCCATGACCACACCGGTAGCGGTGTTGTTGGGCATGTGGATCGGCTCGTACTTGGCCGGGACCGGGTACGCGGTGCCGTTTTCCTTGGCTTCGGTGAACGGGTCGATGACGTCTGCTTTTGGCAGCACGGCGAAGTTGTAGAACGGCGGTGGCGAAGAGGTCGACCATTCCAGGGTATGGGCATTCCACGGGTCACCGTGGTCGCACATGTTCTCTGGCTTGTTGCGATCGCGCACGCTGACATACAACTGGATCAGCTGGCAGGCGATACCAACAGCGATCATCACCGCACCGAACATGGCGACGTACAGGTACGGCACCCACTCAGGGTTGGTGGTGGTGTTCAGGCGACGGGTCATGCCCATGAAGCCCAGTACATAGAGCGGCATGAACGCGACGAAGAAGCCGGTGATCCAGAACCAGAACGCTGCCTTGCCCCAGCCTTCGTGCAGCTTGAAGCCGAACGCTTTCGGGAAGTAGAAGGCGAAGCCGGCGATGTAGCCAAACACGGCGCCACCGATGATCACGTTGTGGAAGTGCGCGATCACGAACAGGCTGTTGTGCAGCACGAAGTCAGCACCCGGGATGGCCAGCAATACGCCGGTCATGCCGCCGATGGCGAAGGTCACCATGAAGCCCAGGGTCCACATCACGTGGCTGGTGAAACGCAGGCGGCCCTGATAGATGGTGAACAGCCAGTTGAATAGTTTCACCCCCGTCGGGATCGAAATCAGCATCGTCGCCAGGCCGAAGAAGGCGTTGACGCTGGCGCCCGAACCCATGGTGAAGAAGTGGTGCAGCCAGACCATGAAGCCCAGTACCGAGATCGCGCCGCTGGCGTAGATCATCGAGTGGTGGCCGAACAGTTTCTTGCCGGAGAAGGTCGAGATGACTTCGGAGAAAATCCCGAACGCCGGGAGGATCAGGATGTACACCTCAGGGTGACCCCAGGCCCAGAACAGGTTGACGTACATCATCGGATTGCCACCAAGTTCATTGGTGAAAATGTGGAAATCCATGTAGCGGTCAAGCGTCAGCAGAGCCAGGGTAGCGGTCAGGATCGGGAAGGAAGCGACGATCAGGACGTTGGCCCAGGTGCAGGTCCAGGTGAAGATCGGCATGTCCATCAGCTTCATGCCCGGGGTACGCATTTTGACCACGGTGGCCAGGAAGTTGACCCCCGTCAGCGTTGTACCCAACCCGGATAGCTGTAGCGCCCAGATGTAGTAATCCATCCCCACGCCCGGACTGTATTGCAGGCCCGACAGCGGTGGATAGGCAACCCAACCGGTCTTGGCGAATTCGCCAACGCCCAGGGACAGGTTGATCAGCACTACGCCGGAAACCAGCAACCAGAAGCTCAGGGAGTTCAGGAACGGGAAGGCGACGTCACGGGCGCCGATCTGCAGCGGCACTGCAAGGTTCATCAGGCCGGTGAAGAATGGCATCGCCATGAAGATGATCATGATCACACCGTGGGCGGTGAAGATCTGGTCATAGTGTTCAGGCGGCAGGTAGCCAGGCGAACCCTCGGTGGCCATGGCCAGCTGGGTACGCATCATGATGGCGTCGGCAAAACCACGCAGCAGCATGACCATGGCGACGACGATGTACATCACGCCGATTTTCTTGTGGTCGACCGATGTCAGCCACTCGGTCCACAGGTAGGTCCACTTCTTGAAGTAAGTGATCCCCGCGAACAGCGCCAGACCGCCGAGTGCGATGATGGCGAGGGTCACCATGACAATCGGCTCGTGGAACGGGATCGCTTCCCAACTTAATTTACCAAACATCGTTTACTCCTCTGCCCCGGCAGCTGAATGCGAACTCATGTCCATCCCTTCCATGTTGTGGGCCACTTCCTTCTCGTTCTTCTCGTGGTGCATCGGCTTGCCCGGATTCATCCCTTCATACTTGTCGATGATGGTCTGGAACAGGTTCGGCGTAACCGACGAGTAGAGTTCGACTGGATTGTTCTGGCTCGGCTTGGAAAGGGCTTCGTATTCAGCTTTTTCAAGCTGTTTAGGTGCCTTCTTCACATCGTTGACCCAGGCGTCAAAATCTTCCTGGGTCGTGGCGATTGCTTTGAACTTCATACCGGTAAAGCCCGCGCCGCTGTAGTTGGCGGAGATACCGTCGAGTTCGGCGTTCTGGTTGGCGATCAGGTGCAGCTTGGTCTGCATGCCCGCCATCGCATAGATCTGGCCGCCCAGGCCCGGGATGAAGAACGAGTTCATCACGGTGTCGGAAGTGACCTTGAAATTGATCGGCGTGTGGGCCGGGAACACGATCTTGTTGACCGTGGCAATGCCTTGTTCCGGATAGATGAACAACCACTTCCAGTCCATGGAGACCACTTCAATGGTGATCGGCTTGACGTCGGAATCCAGCGGACGATACGGGTCCAGGGCGTGGGTCGACTTGTAGGTGACGTAACCCAGGGCAATGATGATCAGAACCGGAATGGTCCACACCGCCACTTCGATCTTGGTCGAATGCGACCACTTCGGCGTGTAGGTGGCATTGGTATTGGTTGCGCGGTACTTCCAGGCGAACAGGAAGGTCATGACGATGACCGGCACAACGACCAGCAACATCAGCAGCGTAGCGGTGATGATCAGGTTTCGTTCATCCAGGCCGACCTGGCCCTTGGGATCGAGCAAGGTCATGTTGCAGCCTCCCAGCAGCAACGTGCCGAGCAGCGGCAACAAGCCTAGTAATCGGGGGTACCTGTTTTTACTCATCTCACGACCTCTAAAGCAGCTTGCGCAATGCAGTTGGGTTTTGATCGCCAACACTTCACCCTGCCAAGGGTTGGCATTTTCTTGGATTGAATAAGGGCTGCCCGTCGAACGTCAGCGGCTGTTCGACACATCCTGGGCCAGCAGTGAGTTCTTATTCGTTGGTCAAAGGCCTAGTTCAAGCCCAATTCCATTTGGTGCGGGTAGTTGGAGGCACCGACACCTGGGGTCGCATGGGGCGCTGGCGCCCTTCGACCACTCTCGTGCTCAAGCTTGAGCCGGGTCGGAAAATCGGTGCGGGCGATTGTAGTGAGCTGAGGCGCTGTAGACCATGTCTCATCTCGAAATAATTTTTATCCGATCCGGCAACAATCTTTCGCAGATATTGCAACAAGTCAGTATGTTATCGAAATTAATTCTCAACAAGAACCCCAAAAAACGTAGGGCTACTATGCCCGATTTAGACAGCTCGACAGGATCACGAAGAGCTTTTTTGCCCGGCAAGCGCCCAGTTTTCGGGGGCTCTGGCGCCCGACGCTTCGCTGTTAAAAATGCCTGCTGCAGGTGATACGCGTTTTGCGAAACCGGACGGCTTTTTGTTACAGGAAGGTGCGCTTAATTGCCCTCGAAAAGGCTGAGCGGCTCAAGATATGTGACAACATGTCGCACATTGTCGCAGGCTATTCTTGCCTCGGATCAAGGACGGTCCGGCTCAAGAGTGAAACGCAAAACGCCCCGGCTCTCCAGAAGAGAAACCGGGGCGTTTCATGAAGACGCTTCAGCGAATCTGTTTACGGTTACGTGACACCAGCAACGGCACCAGCACTACCGTCAACACGAAGGCCACCAGTGCCCATTGCGCCAGGGACAGACCCAGGATCGGTGGGTAGGGGGTGGAGCAAAAGCCATCGACCTGGAACCCCAGCGGAAAGATCTTCGCCAGCGGCAGGTCATCGACAATCGGTTGCAACACGTCGATGCCGCAACTGACCGCCGGGAAGAACTGGGTGTACACGTGATGCCCTGCCACCCCGGCACCGGCCAGGGCGCTGAGCACCACCAGGCCTTCGAAGATCGTCAGGCTGCGGCGGGTGCGCATGGCGGCACCGATGAAGGCGAAGATCGCGATCAGCAACAGCGCATAGCGTTGCAAGATACACAGCGGGCACGGCGCCTCGCCGAGGGCCACCTGCATGTACAGCGCACCGCCGATCAGCGCCAGGCAGATCAGCCCCAGCAGCACCAGATAGCGCCGCTCACGGCCTAACCGCATCATTTCCTCACTCATTGCGTTTCCCTTTGTCTGCATTGATCGACGCGCGGCACGGCGACGCTCGGGCGCGCGGTCGGATGCCCGAAGTCTACACGCAGACCATGACAGTGAACGAGCAGCGGGCGTCGACATTGAAGGGGAATAGACCTTGAGAAGGTTAAGTACGGATTAATTCTGGTCAGTTGGACCCAGGATGGACCTGCCGCCGCCATCGCGAGCAGGCTCGCTCCCACAGTTTTTTTGTGGTGTTCACAGGAATCGTGTCCACCGCAGATCCCTTGTGGGAGCGAGCCTGCTCGCGATGAAGGCAACCCGGTCTCCCGGTTTAGCGCGGCCTTATTCCAGTGCCGCCGCCGGGCCGAAGAATTCGTAACGGCTCTGCTGCTCCGGCACGCCCAAGGCCTTGAGGTGGCGCTTGACGGCGCCCATGAAGCCCTTGGGCCCGAGGAAATAGGCGTCCACGTCACGTTGCTGCGGCAGCCATTGCGCCAGTTGTTCCTGGCTCAACAGCCCCACCTTGTCGGCCGCTGGGCTCAAGCCGTCGTCTTCGTCGTAGCAGTAGAAGCGCTTGAGCTGCGGATGCCGCTTGGCCAGCTCGTCGATCCAGTCGCGGAAGGCATGGGCACGGCCGTTGCGCGCGCAATGAATGAAATGCACCGGCCGCTCGGTTTGCAGCGCCGCCTGCAACATGGCCAGGGTCGGGGTGATGCCGACACCGCCACTGATCAGCACCAGCGGTTTGTCGCTGGCAGTCAGGTAGAAATCCCCGGACGGTGGGAACAACTGGATGCGGCTGCCGACGTCGAAATGATGATGCAGGTGGTTGGACACCCGCCCGCCCGGCTCGCGCTTGACGCTGATACGGTATTGACCGTTGTCCGCCAGGGCTGACAGTGAATAGTTGCGGCGTACTTCCTCGCCATCGAGCATGAGCTTCATGCCGATGTACTGGCCTGGCTCGGCCAGCAGGATCGGGCCCTTGTCCGCCGGTTCAAAGTAAAACGAAGTGATCTCCGAGCTTTCCTGCACCTTGGCAGTCAGGATGAACTCACGCTCGCCACGCCAGCCGCCCGGCGCCTCGGCCTTCTTGTCGTACATGCCGGCTTCGGCGCCGATCAGGATATCGGCCAACTGGTTGTAGGCTGCGCCCCACGCCGCAATCACTTCGGGCGTGGCGATCTCTGCGCCCAGCACTTCGGCAATTGCTCGCAGCAGGCACGAACCGACAATCGGGTAATGTTCCGGCAGGATCTGCAGGGCAACGTGCTTGTTGACGATCTTCGCCACCAGATCGCCCAATTGATCGAGCTGGTCAATGTGCCGCGCATACATCAACACACCATTGGCCAAGGCCCGCGGTTGATCGCCACTGGCCTGGTGAGCCTGGTTGAACAATGGGCGCACCTGCGGGTATTCGGACAGCATCATGCGATAGAAGTGAGTGATCAGCGCCTCACCACCACTTTCAAGCAACGGAACGGTGGAGCGAATGATGGCGCGTTCTTCTCGACTGAGCATAGGGTGACTCCTGGCGTATGACCGATAACAGTTAGGTAAGTCTTATCAGTTTCCATGCCATAAATTTTTTCATTAAATATCAGATAGTTAAAAACAATGTAGTCATATCGACACGGCCCACCTTATAGTCGTTAAGACTACATGGAGTCATTATGACCGCAACCGCCCTGCTGACCTCCCTGCTACCACTGGTGGCCGATCTGTCCCGCGAACTGCCTGAAGGCGAACGTTATCGTCGCCTGCTCGGCACCTTGCGAACCCTGCTGCCCTGCGATGCGGCGGCGTTGTTGCGCCTGGACGGCGACTGCCTGGTGCCGCTCGCCGTGGATGGCCTGAGCACCGATACACTGGGCCGGCGATTCCGGGTCAGCGAACACCCGCGCTTCGAAGCGCTGCTGGCCAGCCCACAGCCCACCCGCTTCGCCGCCGACAGCGGCCTGCCCGATCCGTACGACGGACTGGTCGAGGGGCTCGCCGAACATCTGGAGGTACATGACTGCATGGGCTGCCCGCTGTTCGTCGACGAACGGCCCTGGGGCCTGCTGACCCTGGATTCGCTGGATCCTGAGCGCTTCGAGCCCATCGACCTGAGTGCCCTGCAAGCCTTCGCCAGCCTCGCCGCCGCCACGGTCAGCGCCGCCGAGCGCATCGAGCGCCTGGCCCTGAAGGCCGAGGACGAGCACCGCCGCGCCGAGGTCTATCGCCAGGCCAGCGGCCAGCAACCTCGCGACATGGTCGGCCAGAGCAAGGCCCACAAGCGCCTGGTGGAAGAGATCGCGCTGGTGGGCAGCAGCGACCTGACGGTATTGATCACCGGCGAAACCGGCGTGGGCAAGGAACTGGTCGCCCAGGCTATCCATGCCGCGTCGAAACGTGCCGAGCAGCCACTCATCAGCCTCAATTGCGCCGCCCTGCCCGATACGCTGGTGGAAAGCGAACTCTTCGGCCATGTACGAGGCGCCTTCACCGGGGCCACGAACGACCGGCGCGGCAAGTTCGAACTGGCCGACGGCGGCACCTTGTTCCTCGACGAAGTGGGCGAGTTGTCCCTGACCGTCCAGGCCAAGTTGTTGCGGGTACTGCAAAGCGGCCAACTGCAACGCCTGGGCTCGGACAAGGAACACCGGGTCGATGTGCGCCTGATCGCGGCCACCAATCGCGACCTGGCCGAAGAAGTGCGCAACGGCCGGTATCGGGCCGACTTCTACCATCGCTTGAGCGTGTATCCGCTGCAGGTGCCGGCGCTGCGCGATCGCGGGCGGGACGTGCTGCTGCTCAGCGGTTTTTTCCTGGAGCACAACCGTTCACGCATGGGCCTGGGCAGCCTGCGCCTGACCAGCGACGCCCAGGCCGCACTGCTGGCCTACGACTGGCCGGGCAATGTGCGCGAACTGGAACACCTGATTGGCCGCAGCGCCTTGAAGGCCTTGGGCCGGTGCGCGACGCGCCCGAAAATCCTCAGTCTCAGCGCCCAGGACCTGGATTTGCCCCAGGCGCCTGTGGACAACCCCATACCTTCGCCCATCAGCCCGGCACCGACCGCGCAGGGCGTAACCGGAGACTTGCGCGAAGCGGTGGACGAGTTCCAGCGCACGCTGATCGCTGCCTGCCTGGAGCGTCACCGGCACAACTGGGCCAGCGCCGCCCGGGAGCTAGGGCTGGACCGGGCGAACCTGGGGCGGATGGCCCGGCGGTTGGGGCTGAAATAGAAACCTGTGGATTGGCACACTCAAAGGAAATTTGAGCAAGTGAATTGGGTTGCCGACGGCTTTTGCCCTAAAGCCTGTCCCCAACGAGTCGATAACCCAATATCAAAAGCTGTTTTGGCGATCCTCGAGTTCGCCCCACCTTTTTCCACAGAAGGTTTTTATGTCTTCCAACAAAGCCCGCGCAGATTCACTTTCGCTTCTGCTGTTTACCTTGCGCAGCGGCAAGCTGATGGCAATCAACCTGCTCAAGGTCAGTGAAATCATTCCCTGCCCACCATTGACCAAGCTGCCGGAGTCGCATCCGCACGTCAAAGGCATCGCCACCCTGCGCGGGACATCGTTGTCGGTGATCGACCTGAGCCGCGCCATTGGCGAGCGACCGCTGGAAGACCCGGATGGCGGCTGCCTGATCGTCACTGACGTCAGCCGTTCCAAACAGGGTTTGCACGTGCAGGCGGTGAGCAAGATCGTGCATTGCCTGACCACCGACATCAAACCGCCGCCCTACGGCTCCGGCGGTGTGCGTTCGTACATCACCGGCGTGACCTCGGTGGACGGCACGCTGGTGCAGGTGCTGGATATCGAAAAGGTCATCCACGGCATCGCCCCGGCACAGATCGAAACCGCGCCGACCGAACTGAGCATGGAAGACGCCGAGGTGCTGGGCAACGCACGGATCCTGGTGGTCGATGACAGCCAGGTCGCGCTGCAGCAATCGGTGCACACCCTGCGCAACCTGGGCCTGCAATGCCACACCGCGCGCAGCGCCAAGGAAGCCATCGAGTGCCTGCTGGACCTGCAAGGCACGGCCGAACAGATCAACCTGATCGTCTCCGACATCGAGATGTCGGAGATGGACGGCTATGCCCTCACCCGGACCCTGCGCGAAACCCCAGACTTCGCCCACCTCTACGTATTGCTGCACACCTCGCTGGACAGCGCCATGAACAGCGAAAAAGCCCGGCTGTCGGGTGCCAACGGCGTGCTCACCAAGTTCTCTTCACCGGAACTGACCAAGTGCCTGATCACGGCGGCCAAGGCCGTTGCCGAGCAGGGTCACTGAGTCATATAGGTTGCTCGCTTCTGCGTTCACGCGTGGGGGCGATCACCGTCCGACAACCTCAGGCATACTCTTGTCCTGGCTTCCCGGAACAAGGCTCCCTGATGAAAATCCGTCTACTGATTCTCCTTGGCCTCACCGTCCTGGCCTCCCAGGCCCATGCCTCCAGCCCGGACGCCTGGGCCGCCCACGACAAAGCCGTGCTGGCCAGTTGCATCAAGGCCAGCGGCTTGAAGAGCGCCGAGCCGGTGGGTAACGCCGCTCAATTCGACGACCAAGTCGGCTACACCGCGCTGTTACTGCAAGGCCAATATCCGCAGAAACACATGAAAGGGGCGATCGGCACCGAGTTGTGCCTCTACCGCAAAAAAACCAAAACCGCCTATGTGACCGAGTGGGACTCGATCCGCCCGGCCGCTACCGACCGGTGAGTGGCGCATAACTTGCTTCGCACGGTCCATCACGGCGTTTTTCTGTCGCCGTTCCCCAGCTTTCTGCGACCGGGCGCTCAATGAACACAACGTTTTCCTGTGTAGGGTGCGGCAAATGCTGCACCGATCACCACGTCCCCCTGACCCTCGACGAGGCCCGGATGTGGGCGGACGACGGCGGCCAGGTGATTGTCCTGGTGGAAGCCTTCCTGCCCAACGGCCTCGGCCTGCCGGCAGGGCAACGCGAGCATGCCGAGCGCCGCTCGGCGGTGGTCCACAGCGGCAGCATCGAGGCCCTTGTGGCGATCACCTTTGCCGCCTACAACGTCGGCCGCTGTCGGAATCTTGACGATGAAAACCTGTGCCGCATCTATGAGCGCCGCCCCTTGGTGTGCCGCATCTATCCGATGGAAATCAACCCGCACATCCCGCTCAATATCGCCGTCAAGGAATGCCCTCCAGAGTCGTGGGAAACCGGGCCACAACTGATACTCGGCGGTGAACTGGTCGATCAGGAACTGGTCCGGTTGATCGAGCGTTCACGCCAGGCCGACCGTGAAGAGATCGCCATCAAGGACCGCATCTGCGCCGCCCTGGGCATCCGCACCACCGCGCTCAAGGGTGACGGGTTCACCGCGTATCTGCCGCAGATGAGCGCATTCGTGGCCGCCCTCGATCAGGCACGCCTGCAACCTGCGCAACAGCACACCAGTGAATGGCTGTTCCATCTGTCTGGCGATGATGTGGCCAGCCAGGTATTGGCCAGCGGCGCGCGGGTGGTCACTGAAGCGCCGATCAATTACGCCTTTATTTCGCTGCGGGCGGTATAAACCTAGCGACTCGCTCCCACATTCTACCTGGGGTGAGCCCCAATGCCTTGTCCACTGCAGGCCCCTGTGGGAGCGAGCTTGCTCGCGATGGCGGACTGTCAGCCGACATCCATGTTGAGTGGTCTACGGCTATCGCGAGCAAGCTCGCTTGTATGTTTAGACTTGAAGGGGTGGGCGGGACTAAAAGCTCGATTCCGACTCTAGCCAGTACGGACCGTGGGAGACTTCTCGTCCCGCCCTTTCTACCCAAAGCGCCAATAAGGAATTCA